>JAIESI010000153.1 GCA_019746135.1 Xanthobacteraceae bacterium | reverse complement strand
AGAGCGGTGTCCGAGGCTTCCCGGGAGTCCGGCCGGCTGAGCCGGACCCGCAGGCGCACCGTTCCTGCCTCTGCCAACAGGAGCCACCCGGATGGCGCCCCTCAACAAGCAGGATGAGAGAACAAATAGAGTGCGGAATATATGCCTGTCAACCCATAGAAAACCCATCATAGATAGGTTATTTGATGGTCACGGTTCATCGCGCCTTTGGGTTTCGCTTCGTGATTTTTGCCAACGATCACAGCCCGCCGCATGTGCACGTGTTCGGCCAGGGCGGCGAAGCGAGGATCGTTCTGGAAGGGCCGCGCGGGGTCGGGCTCGATTGGGTGGTTGGCAGCTTCGTTGCTTGGTCGCATTTTCTGCGGCGAACCGCTGCACACTTCGCCGGAAAATGCTCCGCCGATCCGATCTGCGGCGGGTCATGCAAGAGACCGAGCGCGAATGTGATCGGCTGATCAAGGAGTGGCGGAGAATTCATGCGCGATGACCTTTCGACGATGATCGCCGAGGCTGAGCGGCGCGGCACGCGTTCCATGAGCACGGAGCCGCGCGCTCGAAAGGCCCGATACGATCGCAAGACCGGGCGCGTCGTGGTCGATCTGGCCAACGGATGCAGCTTCGCGTTTCCGGCGCGGAAGGCGCAGGGGCTGGAGCGGGCGAGCGACGCGGAGCTCGCGCAAGTCGAGGTTCTCGGGCTCGGTCTCGGCCTGCACTGGGAGCGCCTCGACGTCGATCTCAGTGTGCCGGGCCTGCTCGCCGGGTTGTTCGGGACGAAGGCCTACACGGACCGCCAGCGCGCGGCACGCGCGGGTTCTGCGACATCCGCGGCCAAGGCCGCGGCGGCGCGGCGCAACGGCGCGAAGGGCGGCCGGCCGCGCAAGGCGGCGAAGCGGGCGTGCTAACGGCCTCGACACCAGCAAGGCATCGGCAGTCTCGTCCCTCCCCGGCAAAAGGGCGTTCACGCCCGTCTTCCACGGGCTATGGGGAGGGTGGACGCGGAGCGAAGCGAGCGGCCGGGCGGGGACAGGCCGGCGAGAAGCGGAGGGCTCTCCCCACCCGGCGGCTTCCCCGCCACCCTCCCCTCGCGGGGAGGGAACGCACCGCCCGAGTCGCACAGGAGCGTTCTGGATCGCGGCGCGGTTCCGTGATCACATCGGAGCATGGTCAAGCTGATCACGTTCCTGGTCGCGGCGATCCCGGTCCTCATGTTCCTGAAGACGATCCTGGGGAAGTCGAAGGTGCTGCGCGAGGCGTCGGCGGAGTTCAGGAAGCAGGTCGACTACCTGGTGTGGGGGATTCTGATCCTGGTCGGCTGCGCGATCGTGTATTCGTTCGGAAGCCTGCTCTACAGCATTTACAAATAAACCATATTGCGCCCAAGATTTCGCTCAGGCCTCGACTTCGCAGCCTGAGGCGGGAGTAAAAGGTATCCCGGTGCTGGCCGGTATTTTGGGGGGCGGATGAATTTTCGGAAGGCGCATTTCATCGGCATTGCCGGCAAGGGCATGAGCGCGACCGCGCTGCTGCTGAAGCAGATGGGCGTTCAAATCAGCGGCTCGGACGACGGCTTCTATCCGCCGGTGAGCGACTACCTCAAAGACGCGAAGATTGCGTTCGCGCAAGGCTACCGCGCGGCCAACATCCCGGACGACGCCGACGTCATCATCATCGGCAAGAACGCCAAGCTCAGGCCCGAGACCAACGACGAGGTGCGGGCGGCGTTTGCGAGCGGCAAGCTCATTCGCTCGTTCGCGGACATCGTGCACGAGCTGACGGCCACGTCCGACAACATCGTCGTCGCGGGCTCCTACGGCAAATCGACCTGCACCGCGCTGCTGGCCTGGTGCCTGAAGACCGCCGGCAAGGACCCGAGCTATTTCATCGGCGAGGTCACCAACGGGTTCGAGAGCTACGCGCAGCGCGGGCAAGGCAGCGTGTTCGTGCTCGAGGGCGACGAATACCCGTCGTCGAACTGGGACAACACCTCCAAGTTCCTGCACTACAATGCGCGCAGCGTGCTGCTCACCTCGGCGACGCACGACCACATCAACGTGTTTCCGACCCACGCGGATTATCTGCGCCCGTTCCGCGCGCTGCTCGATCGCCTGCCGCCCGACGGCCTCGTCGTCGCCTGCAGCAGCGAACCGCACGCCCGCGCGCTGGTCGAGGCTGCGGGCCGGCCCGCGGTGTTCTATGCGCTGGACGATAAGGCGCACTGGCACGCGGACAACATCGTGCGCGGGGCGGAGACCCAGTTCGACCTGATGCGGGGGCCCGAGAAGGTGGTGCGGCTTTCGACCCACCATCTCGGCAACCACAACATCGAGAACATCGTCGGCGTCAGCGCCATGCTGCTGGAGAAGGGCCTGCTGACGCCCTCGGCGCTCAGCGCCGGCATCCGCTCGTTTCAGGGCGTCAAGCGCCGCATGGAGCTCCTGTCGGCGGCATCGGCCGTGCCGGTGTTCGAAGGCTTCGGCTCGTCGTACGAGAAGGCCAGGAGCGCCATCGCCGCGGTGAAGCTGCATTTCCCCGAGCGGCGGCTGATGGTGGTGTTCGAGCCGCATACGTTCACCTGGCGAAACCGCGAGGCGATCGCGGCCTATGACGACGTGTTCGACGGCGCCGCCAAGATCCTGATCTACGAGCCGGCCACGCAGGGCGCGAGCACGCATGCGCAACTGACCCAGGATGAAATCGTCGATCGGGTGAGGCGCGCGAAATACGACGCGGAGGCGATTGTCGATCCGGATGTCGCGTTGCAGCGGCTGGGCGGGATGCTGAAGACGGATGATGTGGTGCTGCTGCTGACGTCGGGGGAGCTCGGCGGGTTGATCAAGAGCATTCCGAAGCTGGCCGAGCAGAAGTTTCCGAGCAAAGCTCAAGTTGAACTGGCAAGCTGAGAAACGGCTCTCCGCGGCATTGCAGGACCAGCGCGACCGCCGAAGCGCGTGACCTCGAAGGGACGGCGCCTTATGCCCTGGCATCGGGGATAAGCCGACACGATCCGGGAAAATGGGGTTGTTTTGAGGCCCAAATTCCTATAGAACAAATCATGAACAATTAACTGCGAGTTAACCATACACCCCACTATGTGAGTGCGATGTCTGAAGCGGCGAAACGGTTGTTGCGCATTGGCGCCGAAACGCAAGAGCAGCTGATCGCAGCCGCTCGGAATGCCGATCCGGTGCGGGGCCTACCGACCAGCTCGCTAATTTGCTTATGCGCAACCGCGAGATTGCGTCTGCACTGGGATATCTCGAACTGGCAGATATCTTCAAGTTGGCAGTAGTCGATGAAGCTGGCGCTACTGCTCAGATGGTCAATGTTCTAGCAAACCTTGGCCCGAAACGCGTAGATGAGATTCGTAAATCATTCTTCGACCAAGAAAAAATTGCAGCGCAGTTTCCGACCAACGAACTTTCCGACGAAGCCGTAGACCGAGTTTGTTCTGCCCTTCACTTGCCGCCCGAGAATCGCTGGACTTTTGATAGTGCCACAGACGCAATATCGGCCATGAAGGTCGGCAGCGATGAGGGAACCACCTAAGCGGCATGTCGAGCGCCATTCATTCCGTATCGGAACCAACACCGATTTCACCGGATACCAACAATCCACCAACAAATTTTCGGGATGCATGCAAACAAACGCGAACGCTTACAAATGCAAATGGCCCAATTTCTCGGACCTTTATGAGGCTAAGTCTAGACTAGCGAACGTTCGCGAATGGGACGTTGGTGCTCAGGGGCGGAATCGAACCACTGACAACAGGTGAGCCTTATGACCGCCGTGTAACCCTGTGAAAAACTGGTGCCGGCGGAGGGATTTGAACCCCCGACCACCCGCTTACGAAGCGGATGCTCTACCGCTGAGCTACGCCGGCACGGGCCGAAACGGCTGAGAATTTGCGCCCGTCTTAACGGCCGGGACCCGCATTGGCAAGCAATCCGCCTTCGCTAAAGCTTCGGCGGACAAGCCCGCCTCAGCAAAGGCTGGCGGCGGCCATTTCGCACCAGTTTGATCCCCTCCCCCCTCCCCGACCCTCCCCTTTTCAAGGGGAGGGAGCGCACCGCCGATGCCGCTATTTCTACGGTTCAAAATCGTCCTGCGCTAAAACCGCCGGAGGCCGCGCGGAACGCCGGCCGAGCCGGGTTCGGGCTCGAGATCCGGCTGAGGATCGGGGCCCGGATCGTCGGGAACATGCATCAGCGGGATCACGGCCTCCGCGCGCGGCGCGGGCTGGGGCGGCGGTGACGGCAGGGCCGCCCGGCTTCGCGTTGCTTCGCCGGGCGCAGCGGCCGGCACGGCGGGTTCCGGCGCGGGGATTTCGGCGGGTGATATGGCGGCTTCGCTGCCCCTCTTGGCTTCGCTGCGCTCCGCAGAGCGCGCGCTCTCGCCGCCCCTTGGCGGGGAAGCGGAAACGTCGGTGCTCTCGATCACCTGCTCATCGATGTCGCGACGCTCCGCTGCGATCTCGGCGAGCGGCACCTTCCACTGGAACGCATCGAGCCGGCCGCTCACCGGCGACACCGGCATCCAGCGGTCGGAAACGAAGCCGTCGGCGGTCCAGGCGGGATCGGCGGGCGCGCGCATCGCGCGGCCCATCCATTCGCGGGCGCGGCCCTCGTCGCCGCTCTCGCGCTCCTCGATCTCGGCCATCAGGGCTGCGACGCGGCGGGTCGGCTCTTTGAGCAGCGGCTTCAGCGCGGCCCGCGCGGCGGCGAACTCCTGCGCGTCGAGGGCGGCGCGCGCCACCGCGAGCGCGCTCTCGGCGTGGCCTGATGCGTCCTTTGGGGCATTGCGCGCCAGCGCCTGCACCCGCGAAAGCCGCTCGCGCGCGCTGTCGCCCGGGCGCAGGTGCGCGTAGGTGTCGGCGAGATCGGGATGCGGATTGGCGGCCCAGGCCTTCTCGATGACGCGGCTGCCGCGGCGGAGCTCGCCGTTCTCGCTGAGGAGGCGGCCGGCGAGCTCGGCGGCGGGCACGAGCGTGGGCGCAAGCTTCAGCGCGTCGAGCGCGAGCGTGCGCGCGCCGTCGCGGTCGGTCTCCTCGGCGGCGAGCGCTCTCGCGGTGAGCAGCACGGCGCGCGCCCGGCGGTATTCGGACTTGTCGATGAGGCCGTGGCGATAGTTGCGGTCGAGCGCGGCCTGCGCGGCGGTCCAGTCGGCTTCCGCGCAGCGGAACTCGAGCGCGGCCTGCCCGGCCCAGCCGAGCGCGGGCGCGGCGTTGGCGGCCTGCTCGGCGAAGGCGCGGGCGGCGGCGTGGTCACTCCTTCGCTGCGCCTCGATGTAGAGGCCGCGGAGGCCGAGGAGCCGCGTGTCGTCGCGCTCGGCCATCTGGCGGAACGCGTGCTCGGCGGCAGTGCGGTCGCCGGAAAGCTGCGCGACCTGGGCGTCGAGGAGGAGGGCGAGCGGCTCGCCACCGGCGATGCGATGGGCCTCGTCGGCGGCGCGCTTCGCTGCGCGCGCGTCGCCGGCGCCGACCGCGACCAGGCCGCGGGAGATGGCGAGGTAGCCGCGCACGCCGCGGCGGTGGGAGAGGAACATGCCGATCAGGTCGGGCGAGCGGAGGATGGTGCGGACGATCGACCAGAGCAGAATGGCGATGACGATCAGGGCGGCGATGGCCGTGGCGGCGACGAGAACGGAGGTCTCGATGCGCAGGCCCTGCCAGACGATGACGATGTCGCCCGGGCGGTCGGCGAGCCAGACGACGCCGGCCGCGATCAGCGCGATGAGGAGGAGATAGAGGAGGACGCGGATCATCGGGCGAATGTGACTGGGGCGCGGGTGACTGTCATCGCAGCATTATCGCATGATCGCTTTAGGCTGAACTGCCGGCGGCACCGGCGGTCTCGTCCCTCCCCGCAAGGGGAGGGTGGACGCGAGCGCAAGCGAGCGGCCGGGTGGGGAGAAGGCGCAACGCACAGCGATCTCCCGTGTGGCACCTTCTCCCCACCCGGCCGCTCCGCGGCCACCCTCCCCTCGCGGGGAGGGAGGGCAGCGCCCGAGTCGCAGCGCATGCGACCGATCTTCACTCTCACGGCGACACTTTGAGGGCGGCGACGGCCTCGGTGGCAAGCCTGCGGGCCGCGTCGATCGCCTTGGTGCGGGCTTCGGCCTTCGCGGTCCAGGCGGCGAGCTCGGCCTGTTTCGGGGCGCGGGCGTCGGCGGGAAGTTTTTGCAGCTCCGCGAGCGCGCCGGCGATGTTGCCCGCCGCGGCGCGCGCCTCGATGCGGGAGAGGACGGCGGTGCGGTCGTCGCCGGTCGCTTCGTCGGCCGGGCGGATGCGGACGAGCTTCTCGGCGTTGGCCTGGAGCTTCTCGAGGAAGCCGCCGTCGCGCGGCGCTTCGCCCGCGGCGCGCAGCAGCGGGCGGATGAGGGCGGCGAGCTCGTTGCCGAGCGCGGCGTTGCCCGGGACGCCGGTTGCGGCGAACGGCTCGAGCGCCGTGATCGCCGCGGTGTCGGTGGCGAGCGGTTTGACGATCGCAAGCTCGGGCGCGTAGGCGTCGCCGCGCTCGACGGTGGTGCGCAGCGCCGCTGCGGCGACGGCGAGGCGCGAGGCGCGGTCGGAGCCGGCCGCGGTCTCGCGGGCGCGGGTCTGCAGCTCGGTGGTGGCGGCGGCGAGCTTGCCGAGGCGGTCGTCGATGCGGGCGTTGGTGTCGCGCAGCGCGGCTTCGAGGGCGTCGAGGCGGCGGGAGAGGCCGGCGACGTTGTCGGCGAGCGATTTGGTCGCGTTCTCGGTGGCGGTGATGCGGGAGAGCACCACCGGGTCGGTGACCGGCGCGCGCGGGGCCGAGACGGCGCTTTCGAGCGTCGTGAGGCGGGCGGCGATCTCGTCGAACGTCTTTTCGAGTCCCTTGGGATCGACGGCTTGCGGCGCGGGGCGCGCGGCGATCGCGGTCAACTGGGTCTCGATCGCGGCAAGCCGCGGGCTGAGATCGGGCGGCGCGGGGATCACCGGCTGGCTGGTGGAGAAGGCGCCGAACAGCCAGAGCAGCAGGAACAGGACGAAGCCGCCGGCCGCGCCGAGCGCGCCGGTCATGAGCTGCCGCTGATGCGCGCCGGGGACGCCTGGGGGCGGCGGTGGTGGTTCAGGCTGCGCCTGCTCTGCGGCGCCGGCCTGCTCAAGCGTGGGCCCGGGCTTGGGCTCAAGCTTGGGCTCAGGCTTGGGCTCAGGCTCGCGCGGCGGCGGAGGCGGAGGCTCGAAGGTGGATTTCTCGAATGGGGTTTCTTCAGGCTTCATCGATGACGGCGGAACGGAGGTCTCGGCGGCGGGCGGTGTCGTGTCGGCGGGCGGCGGAGATGCGGATGGAGGCGCGGCGGCTTCCGGCGGGACTTCGGTGGCCTCGAGGTTGATCACGGTGGGTGGCCGCTTGCGGCGCCCGCCGGGAGGAGGAGGTCTTGTTGCGCTGGCCATGGGCCATTCTAGACGATTCGAACACGGCCGGGGTGTGACAAGGGATGTGCGCGCCGGCTCAAAATATCCAACAGCACGGGCGGTCTCATCCCTCCCCGCGAGGGGAGGGTGGACGCGAGCGTAAGCGAGCGGCCGGGTGGGGAGATGGTGCGTAATCGCTGGCCTCTCCCCACCCCCGCGCTTCGCGCGGACCCTCCCCTCGCGGGCTACGACATTCACACATCTCAAGGGGCTTGCGGCGCGGCTCGGATGCTGACTCCCTGTGAC
>JAIESI010000292.1 GCA_019746135.1 Xanthobacteraceae bacterium | reverse complement strand
TGGTCCCGATCCCCTTCCAAAAACGAATCAGGATCGTATTGTCAGAGCAGAAAAATTAATGAGTTCTGACCCTAGCAAGTCCGACAAATCGTAAATTAGCAGTGCCGCCAGTTCGGCAATGACAGCGCCCGCGACGGTCGTTCCTACCAGTCGGACGTACATCGGCGTTCTGGACAGCGCCCAGTCCGCCAAAGCCGTCAGCCACGCAGGTACGATCGAAAGGAAAAATGCAAAATTCAGCAAGGCTGGAACTGCTACGATCGGCACAAATTCACCGCGCGCCATATGCGGAGCGGCGAACACGAGAAACACGAGCACCGGAAATAGAACCGAGAAGATTGCGAACCGCTTCATGCCGCCCTCACGGGGAGCTTCGCTTCCGGCCACGACACGCAGCTATCGCTTGCAGGGCCACTCGGTTCTCATGGCCCTGCAATGCGAGCTGGTAAAAGTCTTCGTGGTGGCGAGCTGGCTGGCTCTCCACCTGACGAATAACGGCGCGCACGATTTGACCTAGCGTCATATCCTGTGGCGGGCATGTGACTGTGCTTTTGCCCATCTGCCACATGGTGTCGATGGTCCCGATGCACCGGCCCATTTCTGATGCCATCACTGCATCGGGCACCTTGTTGGATGTGTCGTTGAAAAAGCGGCAGCCCGGCATCATGCCGTGGGCCGAGCGATCTCGAATCCTTCCGTCGACCCAGCGATTTTGCGCTGGAGCGGCTTCTGACAGCATGACCAGGCCCGCCAGTGCGAGCACTGTTCCGCGTTTACGCATGTCACACCTCCCACGAGCGAGTATAGCCGATTGCGGAACTCACGCCCTAGCGAGCGCCGCGCCGACCTGCACGTGGGTCCATCTACCACCCCGCGCGGTCTTTACGCCGCGTTCGTTCAGCTTCGCTGCGATGGCGTTGTGGCTCGTCGCACCCTGCGCCTGAATTTCGCGGATCACTGGCAGCACATTGGCCGCGAATTGGTCCGCGGCAGCCTTTAGAACGCCAACGGCGCGTTTTGCCGCCTGACGGATGTTCGGATTCCCCAGCTTCGGAGTAGCTACCGTTTTGCTACCCAACTGGTCGGGACGAGCTAGGACGAGGCCGCGCAACGGTTCTGCTCCCGCACCAGAGCACCATGAAATACCGAACCCAATTGCACTCTGCGACACTGCGCGGGATGGCGATTCACGAATTACAAAACCGCTGCTCTACCGCTGAGCTAGCCCGGCGTCCGTGGAATTTCAGTGATTTGGCAGTTTTGAAAATGCTTGGAAACAACCAGTTCCGGTACCGAGAGCGCCTCAACGTCAAGCTGATGCAGGACGTTCTCCAGTAGGGCAATGCCGGTGATGCCACGCCGACCTTGGGAGAGGCGAAGCGTGTCCGGCCGTTTAGCCGGTCTCAGCCATACGGTCCGAGCGCAACGACCATATTCGAGACAAGCACTGGTGTAGCGCGTCCCCCAGGTGCTACCGCTCATGAGGGCGGGGAATACTGCGCGCCCTAGGCTCTGAACAGTTGGTCCAGTGGGGTGACGTTGTCTGAAACGCAGATGCACGGCGATGCGGTGCCGGCCTTTGAGATGCAGATTGTTCCGGATCTGCCATTCCCGGCACACGATGGGGCTTCGCTCTCCGGTACGCTGTACCGCCCGGATTCCCCCAAGCCTTGTCCGGTCCTCGTTGCCATCCACGGCGGCGGGTGGAAACGCGGTTCGCCCGACCGATATCGCAATTGGGGCGTCTGGCTGGCGCAGCGCGGGATTGCGTTGTTCGCGATCAAGTACCGGCTGGCCGATCGTGCGCAGCACCGGTTCCCGATCCCGGCGCTGGACGTGTTCGCGGCGCTTCGTTTCGTCTCGGCGTCGGCCGCCGAGCTCAAGGTGGCGCCGGAGCGGATAGGCTTGATGGGAGACTCGGCGGGGGCGCATCTGGCCTGTCTTGCGGCCCTCGCAGGCGACCCGTCGGCTCTGGCGTCCGGTGCTCCTGCCGCAGACAGGACGCTGTTCAACATTCGCGCCGTGGTCGCCGTCTATGGCGTGTACGACCTGCTGCAGCAGTGGGAGCACGATCAGATCGCGCGTCCGACCGATCATGTGACCGAAGCGCTGATGGGGTTCAGTCCGCTCGAAGACAAGTTGGCCTACTATCGCGCATCTCCGCTCGCCTACACGACCGTACGGGCGCCGCGATCCTCGTTCCTGATCTGCTGGGGAACCGGCGACGATGTGGTCGATTGGGAGCCGCAGTCCGGACGCCTGGTGCGAGAGCTCAAGCAAACAGGGCAATATGTCCGCACGGTCGCCGTTCAAGGCGCGCCCCATTTCTGGATCGATGAATCGATTGAGGCGAACGGAAGCTTCACGGGCTTCCTGGCACCGAAGCTGTTCAAATTCTTGCAAGAACAGCTTTGACGTTGCCGAAGTTGTTGCAGAATGGCGTTCGGGTCGATGAAGCGGCCGGGCACGCAAAGGGCGGCGAATGAAAACTGACAAGCCGAAGGCCGCGCCGCCGCGGCGTGCTCGCCGCAGGGGCAGCGGCCGGCGAAACGCGTCCGACACCCGCGAACGGATTCTGGCGGCGGCGTTCCGGGAGTTCGCCGACAAGGGGCTCGACGGCGCTCGCGTCGACGAGATCGCGCGCCGCGCCGGCGTCAACAAGGGCATGCTCTACCACTACTTCGGAAACAAGGAGCGGCTGTTCCAGGCCGCCCTGGAGCGGCTCTACGCCACGATCCGCGCCAAGCAGGGCGGCCTGAACGTGCGCGATCTGAAGCCAGAGCAGGCGATGCGGAAACTCGTCGCCCACACCGCCGAGATCTGGATGGAGCATCCCGACTTCTTCGGCGTGCTCAACAGCGAGAACCTGCGCCGGGCCCAGCACGTGAAGCGGTCGAAGCGCATCATCCAGATGTACGAGCCGGTGCTCGAGCAGATGGAGCAGCTGCTGGCGGCCGGAAGCCGCGACGGAATGTTCCGCAAGGGGATCGACGCGCTCGACCTCTACATCTCCATCTCGGCGCTTGCGGCCCACTACATCTCGAACCACTACACGCTCGAGGCGCTGTTCCACACGAAGCTGCTGACGCGCAAGCGCTGGGAGCAGCGATGCGAGCACATGACCGACATGGTCATGCGCTACCTCAAGGCCGGCTGAAGGGCCCGCACCTTAGCAGGCTGAAAACACTCGCGCGGTCATTCCGGGGCGGCCCGAAGGGCCGAGCCCGGAATCCAGCAACGCAGGAAATCCCGATGTAACTGGATTCCGTGCCCGCCGCCGTAGCGCGTCGAAGACGCGCGTGAACGCGCTTATGGCGGCGTCCCGGAATGACCGCGGAGAGATTTTCAGCAACCTGTCAGGTCTCCTTCACCGCCGCGGTCAGCGGCATGAACTCGGAAAGCCGCGATCCGGGATAGAACGCTTGGCCATAGGCAGGGCGCGCACGCATGCGTGCGTACCAGTCGGTGACCCGCGGATGCTGGCCCTCCCATGTTTCGGCGAAGCCCAGGTCCGCCATGCGATCGATCAGCGGGGCCACGACGATGTCGGCGAGGCTGTAGTTCGCGCCGAGCAGCCACGGCCCGTCGGCCAGCGCCTTCTCCATCCGGGTCCAGGTGTTGCGAAGCTGTTCGAGCGAAGCCTCGACGTCCTCCCTCTTGAAGCCGGTCGGGCCCATCCGGCGATAGAAGTGCTTGCGCAGCGGCCGGATGTCGGCCTCTTCGCGCAGGAAGCTGTCGCGGTCCAGGCCGGCAAAGCGTGGCAGGAACGCCATATTGAACGACGGCACCCGCACCGCGGACGTCGGCACCTCTTCGAGGAAGCGCATCCATGCCCGCATCCGCGCGCGCTCGACGAGATCGTCGGGCGTCAGCCGGGTGGCCGGATAGCGTTCGTCGAGGTACTCGCAGATCACGCTCGAGTCGGTGATCGGCTTGCCGTCGTCCACGAGCGTGGGCACGACACCGTTCGGATTGAGCTTCAGATAGTCGGGCTTGAGGTGGTCCTTGCCGGCCCCGAGATCGAGCTTGATCTCCTCGAACGGCAGCTGCTTCTCCGCGAGGCAAAGGCGGACCTTCTGGCTGCAGGTGGAGTGGGGCGCGTTGTAGAGAACCAGCATTTCGGGAGCCTGCCTGCGGTGGGGATTGTCGAACTCGGCCGATCGCGCTGCGCGGTTGCCGCCGGCGCGGGTTACCGCCACAGGCGGCGCGTGGCGATTTGCGCGCCCTCCACGAGCGCGCGCAGCTTCTTGAATGCGATGTCGGGATCGACCTTGGCGTATCCGGCGAAGGTTCCGAATCCGCAGTCGGCGCCGGCCATCACGCGCTCCCGCCCGGCGAAGTTCGCATAGCGCTCGATCCGCTGGGCGATCAACTCGGGATGCTCCACGTAGTTGGAGGACGTGTCGAGCATGCCCGGCACCAGGATGACGTCGTCGGGCAGCTTCGCGTCGCGCCACACCGTCCATTCGTGCTCGTGACGGGGATTCGCCGCCTCGAACACCAGCGCGCCGGCCTTGGCTTTCTTCACGATCGGCATGATCCGTTCCAGCGCGATGTCGTGGTCGTGCGGCCCTTCGTAGTTGCCCCAGCAGATATGAACGCGAATCTGCGAGGCGGGGATGTTGGACAGCGCCGAATTGAGAGCCTCGACGTTGATCGCCGCGACCCGCAGGAACTCCTCGTCGCTGAGATCCTGGAATCCGGTGTGGCGCGACATGGCGAGGTCCGGGCAATCGACCTGGAGCAGCAGTCCGGCCGCGGCGATCGCCTCGTACTCGGGCCGCATCGCATCGGCCACGGCGTGGATATAGGCTTCGTGGCTCGGGTAGTGCTTGTTCGGGAGGAACGACGCGACCACGCCTGGCGAGGCCGCGTTGAGGAAGGCTTCGGTCGCGGGTGCGGCCGCCAGCGCTGTGCGAAGGTTGGCGATGTCGGTGTGCACGGCCTGCGGGTCGGTCAGCGCGACCGGCCCGATGCAGCAGACCCGCTTGAACGGCTGCGATCCCATGTACAACGCCATCCGCCGGCGGAACTCCGGATGGTCGGCAAGGTCGCGGTTCGGCTTGGGCGTGAAATCGCCGCCGAAGCCGGAGAGACGCTCGCGGACGTAGGTCGAATAGCCGATCTTTCCGGTTTCGCCGTCGCTGACGACGTCGAGGCCGATCCGGGTCTGCCGCGCGACGATTTCCGCGACTCCCTGCGTGATGGTTCGCTCGAAGTCCTTCGGATCGTAGCTCTCGCCCTTTTCCTTCCGGACCAGGATTTCGACGGCGGCCGCCGAACGCGGCAGGCTGCCCACGTGGGTTGTCAGGATGCGGTCCGAGCTGAGCTTCATGCCAACGTTCTCGTTCGTTATGAGGCGTGACGCTGCGCGTCCGCCGATCGGGAAAAAAAACTGTGCGCCGGTGTGGCGGCGCGATGGTGGTCCGCGGCGCGCGTGTCCGTCAAGCCGGGGGCGCGAGGGAGCATCGGCAGACCGCTTGATCTAACTAACCAGTCGGTTAATAGTGACGAGGAAAGCAAGCGGCCGGGAAAGGCCACGCCCGCACTCAGGTTTCGGCCTGCGGAACCGGTCCCGCCGCTTGTCTGATCAATCGCCTCGAGAAGGAGCAGAGCATGGCCTCCATCAAGCACCAGGTTGCCGACGAACTGAAGAACGTGCCGCTTGACGAACTGCTGTCGAAGCGCGTCGCCCGCTTCGGCGAGATCCCGCCTGACTGGGATGCGTTCGCGGACTCGCAGGTCGAAGGCCGCCGCCGTGCGCAGCACCGGCTGATCGGCGCGGGCGGCTCCGGCAAGCATGATCCCAAGGCGATTCCTGCGGGTGGCTTCACGCTGAGCATCATGCGCGTGCCGCCGGGGCAGGGTGGTTCGGCGCACACCCACGAGGTCGAAGAGGCGTTCTTCGTGCTCGACGGCGTCCTGACGGTGTTCTTCGAGGACGCCGGCGGCAAGCGCATGTCCACGAAGCTGAAGAAGTGGGAGGTCGTGTCCTGCCCCGCAGGCGTTCTCCACGGCTTCGAGAACGAAGGCACTGAAGACGTGCTGATGCAGACGTTCATCGGTTCCGGCCGTCCGGGTCCTGTCGGATACGCTGACGATGCCATCTACCAGGAGGAAAGCCGGCGGCTGGCATCGCGTCGCGCCGGCTGAGCGTCGGACGCGCGCAGCATGTCGCTGCGCGCGTTCGCCGATCGCGGCTGACGTATGACCGCGGCGGCGCGTGGCATCCGAGTTGCTCGTGCAGCGCCGGATACGAGGCGAGTTCCAGGAGAGGTCCAGGAGAGGGCCAGGAGCGGAGTGGAGCAGATGAACGGGAAGTACGGGTTTCACCCGAAGGGTCTTTCGCGGCGCGTCGCGCTGGCCGCTCTGTTGTCGGCGGTCGCGTCGCCGGCCGCCTTCTCGCAATCCTTTCCGAGCCGCAACGTCTCGCTGGTGACGACGGTGTCGGCCGGCGGCTCGATCGACGCGGTCGCGCGCATCATCGCCGCAGGACTGACGAAGTCGCTCGGCAAGAGCGTGATTGTCGACGCGAAGCCGGGCGCCGGCGGAAACGTCGCAGCCGGTTACGTCGCAAACCAGCCGCCCGACGGCCACACCCTGATCATGGGCAACTCGGCAACGGTCACAACCAATCCGCACATTTACAAGTCGATCCCGTTCGACGCGGAGAAAAGCTTTACGCCGATCATCATTCCGGCACGCGTCAACCAGATCCTCGTCGTCAACCCGAAGGTCGAAGCCAAGACCTTCGAGGAGTTCGTTGCGTTGATGAAGGCGAATCCTGGAAAGCTGAACTACGGAAGCAGCGGCATCGGGGCGTCGTCGCATCTCGGTGCGGAGATGCTCGGGCTGCAGACCGGCACCAGCGCCACCCACGTGCCCTACCGCGGCATCGCGCCGGCGGCCACGGCGCTTCTCGCCGGGCAGATCGATTTTGCGTTCGATTCAGCGACGACGGTTCCGCACATCCAGGAAGGCCAGCTGCGCGCGCTTGCCGTCGTGGGACCGAAGCGGCTGGCGGCGCTGCCGGATGTGAAGGCGTTCCGCGAGCTCGGATTGCCCGACATGGAGCTGGCGAACAGTTGGTACTTCATCGCGGCCCCCGCCGGCACGCCCAAGGAGGTGGTCCAGCTCCTCAATGCGGAGATCAAGAAGGTTCTGGAGCTGCCCGAGACGATCAACGCGATCAAGACCATGGGCCTCGAACCCGCGACCTCGACGCCTGAGGAGATCGCCGAAGCGTGGCGGAGCGACCTGCGTCGTCTCGGTCCGCTTGTGAAGCAGGCGAAGATCGATCCGCAGTAGTTCGAGCAAATCCGGACCGGGCGACCTCGGGAAGCCGATCGCGGCGCTGCGAAGCGGCTGGAGCAGCGACAATGACGCGCGGAGCTACGACTGGAGCGGTTTCCACTCGCGCTGAATCATGCGTCGTCATGGCCGGGCATAGCCGTCCGAAGGACGGCGTCGCTTCGCTCGCCTATGTCCCGGCCCTCTCGCTTAGGCGGGCACTGTGCTCTCCTAGCCGAGATGCGCGGGTCAAGCCCGCGCATGACGGGGAAACAGCTGTGCAGACCAACTGGAAGCCGCTTTAGGGCCTGTCTTCAGTTGAGCAAGATCATAGCGGAGGCGAGTTGAACTCCGGCAAGGAAGTTTCTGGCGAGT
>JAIESI010000178.1 GCA_019746135.1 Xanthobacteraceae bacterium | reverse complement strand
TGGTCCCGATCCCCTTCCAAAAACGAATCAGGATCGTATTGTCAGAGCAGAAAAATTAATGAGTTCTGACCCTAGTCAATGGCAATTTCCCCGGCGGCCATCGCAATGATACCGGCTTAGTGATTGCAGACGCGGGTAGCGGCAAAAAGCTGTTGCGCCTAGTCCGAAGGATGGCGGTATTCAACTATGTTCCGCATGACCCAAGGTTTGGTCCGGGCGCGCGCAATGTCCCGATCACGCGCGTAATCGAAGATCCCCACGGGAAGGATTCTGCGGAAACGCTGCCAATCCAAATGGCCGATGTGACGGCCTATTTTCTGCACCAACGTTTTGCTCCCAGTTCCTTTATTCGGAAGCAGCGAGCGCATCTATATTTCGATCGCCTATCGCCTGTTCTCAACAAGCGCGCGAGTCGGTTCAATAATTTGGGGATCGTCGTTTTATAAAAGATAAGGGCGGATGGTGTGACCCACCCGCCGGGGAAATCCTACTGCTGGGATGTGCCCAGGTTCAGATTACCGACCCCAATATAGGCGATTCTTCCTTAAGATTCAATGGCTTAATTTAAGCGAGTCATTTCAATGGCTTGGACCGGGATAAGATTGTGGTCATTTCGCAATCTCCCGCAGGACGTATTGTCCGGGTCTCTGTTCAGACCGGACCGCCCCGTTCTTGCGATTGATTTGCGCCGCTCTGGCTCATGGATCGCCGGGTCATAGGCGAGCGAAGCGACGCCGTCCTTCGGATGGCTATGGGCCCGGCGATGACGGCGGTGTTAGCTGCACGTTCGTCGGATCAGCCTGACGTCAGCGGCTTATATCCTCCAGCACCATATCCGCGCCCTTCTCGGCGATCATGATGGTCGCGGCATTGGTGTTGCCCGACACCACGGCCGGCATGATCGACGCGTCGATCACTCTCAACCCCCCGAAGCCGCGCACCCGCAGCCGCTCGTCCACCACGGCCTTGTCGTCCTGCCCCATGCGGCAGGTGCTGACCGGGTGATAGACCGTGGAGCCGCGGCGGCGGACATAGTCGAGAATGTCGTCGTCGCTGGCGCAGGCCGGGCCCGGCTCCACCTCCTCGGCGATGTGCCGCGCCATCGCCGGCGACTGGATGATCCGGCGCAGCGCCCGCATGCCGGCCACCATCGTGTCGCGGTCGCGTTGCGCCGCGAGATAATTCGGATGGATCGCCGGCGCCTCGCGCGGGTCGGCCGACTTGATGCGAACGAAGCCGCGGCTTTCCGGCCGCAGCAGCGTGCACACGCCGGTGACGCCGGAGAACGGGTGCAGCTTCTCGCCGATGTTCTGCACCGAATAGAGCGCAAGCGAAGCCTGGATGTCCGGCGTCGCCGCCTGCGGCAGCGCGCGAAGAAAGCATCCGGCCGACAGCGCCGGGATCGCGAAATAGCCGCGCCGGAACAGCGCATAGCGCAGCACGGCGGCCGCGCCGCGGTGCCACTGCCGGACCGCGTCGTTGAGCGACAGCGGCTGCCGCAAGCGCAGGATCAGCCGGGCGAAGTAGTGATCGTTGAGGCCGTCGCCGACCCCGGGCTGGTCGGCGATCACGGCAATGCCCAGCGACGAAAGCAGCGACGCCGGCCCGAGCCCCGACAGTTGCAGAAGCTGCGGCGAGTTGAACGCGCCGGATGCGACGATCACCTCGCCATGGGCGCGCGCCGTGCGCGTCTCGGCGCCGACGGTGTACTCGACAGCCACGGCACGCCGGCCCTCGAACAGGATGCGCGTCGCCAGCGCCTCGGACACCACCGCGAGGTTGCCGCGGCGTCGCGCCGGATCGAGATAGGCCACCGCGGTCGACGAGCGCACGCCGCCGCGCGTGGTCGTCTGGTAGAAGCCCGCGCCCTCCTGCCGCGCACCGTTGAAATCACCGTTGCGCGGATGGCCGCATTCCACCGCCGCCTCGACATAGGCCGCGGCGAGCGGATGGCGGTCGCGCAGGTCGGACACGCCCAGCGGACCGTCGCTGGCATGCCACTCATCCGCGCTGCGCTCATTGCCCTCGGCCTTGCGGAAGTACGGCAGCACATCGCCGGAGCCCCAGCCGGCGTTGCCGAGCTGCCGCCAGTGATCGAAGTCCTCCGCCTGCCCGCGGATGTAGATGAGCCCGTTGATCGCGCTCGAGCCGCCCAGCACCTTGCCGCGCGGGGCGATGACGTTGCGGCCGTGGCACTCCGGCTGCGGCTCGGTCGAATAGCACCAGTTGAAGCGGTGGTCGGTGAACAGCTTGCCGTAGCCGAGCGGAATGCGAAGCCAGGGATGCCGGCTGTCGGGCCCGGCTTCGAGCAGCAGCACGCGATGGCGGCCCGACGCGGTGAGCCGGTTCGCCAGCACGCAGCCGGCGCTGCCCGCGCCGACGATGACAAAATCCCAACGCTCGGAATTGTCGCTCATGGTGCCCCGTGGCTGCCTGCAAAGGGATAGGGCATCGCGGGGCCGGGCGGAAGGCTTCCTCCGGCCATTGACTTCGGCCACCGACTTGCACGCAAATGCCGGGCTGCCACGGCGGTCTTCGGGGCAAAACGATGCGGCGGATCGGTCTCGGCCTTCTGATACTGGCGTTGGCCGGCGGCGCCGGCATCGGACGCGCCGCAGCGATCGAGGTCACCTGCATCGAGGCCTCGAAGTACAAGCACCTCTACAAAATCTTCGGCGGCGACGCGCGCAAGTTCGCAGCCTATCTGCAGATCGATCCCGGCCGGCTGCCCGGCCCGGAGCATTGCCGCGCGGCGCTGGTCAGCGGCAAGGTCGAGCTGCCGGCCGCACAGGACGTCGCCAGGCTCGCCGACATCATCGTGCAGAACGAAGGCTGGCTGGCGACGCTGCATCTGTCCTCGACCGGCGGCTCGCTCGGCGCGGGCTATCAGCTCGGCTTTCTCGCCCGCAACTTCTGGCTCAAGACCACGACCGCGCGGGTGACCGGCACGGCGTTGCTCTATACGCCGGACTTCTTCGTGCCGCCGCTCGGCGGCGCCACCGCGCCGGTCGGGACCGAGAGCACGACGCCCGGTCCGGCCGCCGCGCCACCCGCGCCGACGCCGGAGGCCGATCTCGCGCAAGGCTGGCAGGCCTATCTCGCCGAGCAGCGCAAGCTTGCGCCGGTGCAGGCCTCGCCCGCCTGCATTTCGGCCTGCGGCCTGATCCATGCCGCCGGCATCGAGCGCTTCGGCGTCGTGCGGCTGCATCGCTCGCGCTACTCCGGCGAGGACGCCTTCATCGACCAGTCGCAGTCGATGACCATCACCAATGAGGGCCTGATGCGCTCCGAGGAGACGCACGTGGCTTTCTACCGGCAGATGGACGCCGGCCCGGACTTCATCAGCACCTTTCAATCGACCCCGCCCGAGACGACGATGCCGGTCGATGTCAGCCGCTATCCGCGCTACGTCGCCGACTATCTCAACGCCCGGTGCAGCACCGATGTCGGCCAACTGCAGCGCCTGGAACGGCAGATCGAGCTTTCCATCAGCTATCTGACCGTGGCGCTGTTCGGCCCTTCCATCAAGGTCGACCGGCTGCGCGGCGCGATGCAAAAGGTCCGCGAGCAGCGCAGCAAGGCCGAGCAATGCGTCGCGGCGGCGCATGAAAAGGAGCGGCTCGCGGCCTACGACCGCATCTGCAAGGGCGGCTGCAACAAGCAGAAGCTCGCGGCCATGGCGCGGGAGAAGATGCAGGAGCTGGCGAGGGCGGCACGATGAGCCGGCGTGGTATCGGCCGCCTGTTCGGCAACCTGTTCGGCGACTTGGCGGCTGCGGCGCTGCTGGCGGCGGCGTTCGCGTCGGCTCCGGCCGTGCCCGCGCAGGCGCTCGATTTCCAGTGCATCGAGCCGTCGCGCTACAAGCATCTGCTGCCGGTGTTCAACGACGACCCGAACGTGTTCTTCTCCTACTTCGGTTTGCCGCGCGGCCGGCTGCCCGATCTCGAAACCTGCCGCGCGCTGCATGTCAGCGGCACGCTCGCCGAAGGCGACGCCGACGCGCTGCTCGATCGCATCATCCAGGGCAAGGGCTGGCTCGCCGCGCTGCATCTTTCGTTCGAAGGAAGCAACCTCGAGGAAGAGGCGCGCATCGCCGTCATCATCCGCAGCTTTGTGCTGAAGACGCGGGCGATCCGCGGCGACGTCTCGATCTACGGCCCGGACTTCGTCATCCGCTGGGAGCCGCCGCTGCCGATGACCGGCACCGGCGCGGCGGCGCCGCCACTGCGCGAGGACATCTCACCGCTCTACCGCGGGGTCCGGACCTACCAGCTGCGGCGCGACCTGCGGCTGAAGCTCGATCCCAACCGCAGCACCTGCAACGACGGCTGCCGCACCGCATGGTTCGCCGGCGTCAACCGGCTCTACAACCAGCCGGCTGCGAACGCGAAGCCCGCGCCCGACCCCGACCCGGCCGTCAACCGCCGCCGCGTCGCGCTCACCTACCAGGTCGACTTCAACCGCCCGCCCGCGGCGAACGACCCGGTGCTGGGCAAGCCGCTGGAATGGACCTTCATCTCGTCGCCGGCGATGGCCCGCACGCTGCGCGACAAGTGCCACCCGGAGATCGCGGTGGCGGAGGCGCTCGAAGCGCGCTGGGGCGAGGCGTTCGACAATGCCGCAAAAGCCAACTTCCGGCCGCGCGACGTCGAGGCGCTGGGCGGCGTGTTCGAGTCGCTGAGCCGCGGCGGCGCGCGGCTGCAGCAGTGCCTCGCGGCCACCCTGGAAACCGAGCGGCTCGCCGCCTTCCAGCGCCACTGCGGGACGGCGGAGTGCGACAAGAAGGCGATGCGCGAGCGCGCCGCAACCGCCGCACGCGACCTGCTGGAAAAGGCCGACAGAATCCCGGCTCAATAACGCTGTTGATTGCATTGATTTCAATGCCATCAGAGGCTACAACAGCCATTGAATCCGTTGGATTTTTGCCATGGCCAGCCTGACCGTCCGGCAGCTCGACGAGGCGCTGAAGAAGCGGCTGCGGCTGCGCGCCGCAAGGCACGGCCGCTCGGTGGAAGACGAGGTCCGCACCATCCTGCGCAGCGCCGCGGCCGACGAGGCCGCGTTCGCCGCCGCGCCGGAGCCCGGCGCGCCCGCCGAGCCTTCGAAGCCATCCGACCCGGCGGCGAAGAAAGCCCTGCTCATCATCGGCGGCGGGATCGCCGCCTACAAATCGCTCGACCTGATCCGGCGGCTGCGCGAGCACGGCATCGCCGTGCGCGTGGTCATGACCGACGCGGCGCAGAAGTTCATCACGCCGCTGTCGGCCGGCGCGCTCGCGGGCGAGCATCCCTATACCGACCTGTTCGATACCAAGCTCGAGCTCGACGTCGGCCATATCAGGCTCGCGCGCGACACCCGCATGGTGATCGTCGCGCCCGCCACCGCCGACCTGATGGCGAAGATGGCGCAGGGCCACGCCGACGATCTCGCCTCCGCCGTGCTGCTCGCGACCGACCGGCCGATCCTGCTGGCGCCGGCGATGAACCCGAAGATGTGGTCGAACAAGGCGACGCTGCGGAACGCGGCGCAGCTTCGGGCCGATGGCGTGCACTTCGTCGGCCCCAATGCCGGCGAGATGGCCGAGAGCAACGAGGCCGGGGTCGGCCGCATGGCCGAGCCGCTGGAGATCGCCGCCGCCGCCGAAGCGCTGCTGACGCCCTCCTCGGGGGCGTTGGCCGGATTGCGGATGATCGTCACGTCCGGCCCGACCCATGAGCCGATCGATCCGGTGCGCTACATCGCCAACCGCTCCTCCGGCAAGCAGGGCCACGCCATCGCCGAGGCCGCCGCCGCGGCCGGCGCGAACGTCACGCTGGTGTCCGGTCCGGTGCAGGTCGCGCCGCCGCACGGCGTGAACGTGGTCCAGATCGAGAGCGCGCGCGACATGCTCGCGGCGGTCGAGAAGGCGCTGCCGGCCGACATCGCCGTGTTCGCCGCCGCCGTCGCCGACTGGCGCACCGCCAACAACAGCAAGGAAAAGATCAAGAAGACCGGCAAGGGCACGCCGGAGCTGGCGCTGGTCGAGAACCCGGACATTCTCGCGACGGTCGCGCATCGCAAATCGAAGCGGCCCAGGCTTGTCATCGGCTTTGCCGCGGAAACCGAGCACGTGATCGAGCACGCCAAGGCAAAGCTTGCGCGCAAAGGCTGCGACTGGATCCTCGCCAACGACGTCTCACCGGAAACCGGCATCATGGGCGGCGACAGCAACACCATCCATCTCGTCACCAAGGACGGCGTCGAGCACTGGCCGCCGCAGTCGAAGAACGAGGTCGCCACAGCGCTCATCACCCGGATTGCCCGAACGATGAGCGGCCGGCCGTGAGCAGGAAGGTCAAACTCAAGGTCATGCGGCTGCCGCACGCCGCCGGGCTGCCGCTGCCGGCCTACCAGAGCGCAGGCGCCGCGGGCCTCGATCTGATGGCCGCGGTGCCGGAGGACGCGCCGATCGCGCTCGCGCCGGGCCAGCGCGCCAACGTGCCGACCGGCCTTTCGATCGCATTGCCGCGCGGCAGCGAAGGCCAAGTCCGCCCCCGGTCGGGGCTGGCCGCCCGCAACGGGATCACCGTGCTCAACGCGCCCGGCACCATCGATTCCGACTATCGCGGCGAAATACAGGTCGTCCTCGTGAATTTGGGCAGCGAATCATTTTCGGTCACGCGCGGGCTGCGGATTGCCCAACTTGTCATCGCGCCTGTCTGGCATGCACAGATTACAGAGCAGAAAAACCTGCAGAAAACCGCCCGTGGGACAAAAGGCTTCGGGTCTACGGGCCTGAAACCGATTGACAAAAACCGCAAATCCCTTCCGTAATATCCTACCGTTATGGAATATAAATGGGACGCGGGGTCCGATGGCTTTGCTGTCGCGCAAGAGTCTCTTGGCGGTCGCTGCCGTTATCGATGTGGCACTCCATGGACGGGATCGTCCGGTATCGGCAAAGGTGCTGGCCGCACGCCACAGCCTTCCGGCGCGGCACCTCGAACCGGTTCTGCAAGGGCTGGTGCGGATGGGAATCCTCAAGGGAATTCGCGGCCCACGCGGCGGCTATGAGCTCGCGCGCGAGCGAAAGCGCATCACCGCCGATGAAATCCTGCGCGCCGCGGGCACCATCGAGGATGACGCTGAGCCCGAGATCGCCAGCTCCGATCTGCTCAACCAGGTGGTCGTGCCGGCCATGAGCCAGGCAGAAAAGACCTTCGCCGCGGCGCTGGGCCGAATCAGTCTCGAGGATCTGGTGCGCAAGGCCGAGCCGTTGCGCGACGCTTCGGCGTAACCGTTGGGCGTAACCGTTGCTCATCGCAGCAGGTTTCACGCCGCAACGGCGCAACACCGCCGCACGATCCCTACCGTTCATGGTCTGGACTCTTTCGGTGCGAATCCGGTTGCGCGTAAAGTCTCAATGATTCGTAGGCGCTAGAGTCGTGGCCGGTACTAAGGAAGGGGGGACGACTCGAGAATCCTTAGTGGGGGGGGTGTTGTAGAGCGCG
>JAIESI010000208.1 GCA_019746135.1 Xanthobacteraceae bacterium | reverse complement strand
GGTTGCCGCTTTCGGGCGCGCTGGCCCAGTGACGTAGGGCCCGGCGCCTCCCGGCGCTCCAACGCGATGCCAGTTGTCGGGCACCGCATTCTGCTCCCGCTTCGGACGCCGCGATCGACGGCAACCGCCATAAGAACAAAACAGGAACAGTTATAGGGTCTGCGGAGCAGGAGTCAACCCGCGGATCAGCGGAATGACCGCGGGGAGAGATG
Source organism: Xanthobacteraceae bacterium (assembly GCA_019746135.1). Taxonomy (GTDB): domain Bacteria; phylum Pseudomonadota; class Alphaproteobacteria; order Rhizobiales; family Xanthobacteraceae; genus Z2-YC6860. The sequence goes on along the minus strand of JAIESI010000208.1, from coordinate 7,182 downwards.
GCCGCCAACGAACGGCAGCGTCTTTTGACGCAGTCGAATGCAGCCGCCCTACTCCGCCGGCTTGACCTCGGTGCCGGTGCCCGCGGCGGGCTTCGCCTTGCCCTCGATCATCCGCACCGACCAGATCGAGCCCTCGTAGAGCAGCATCAGCGGGATCGCGAGCGACATTTGCGACAAGACATCGGGCGGCGTCAGCACCGCGGCGATGACGAAGGCGATGACGATGAAGTAGCGCCGCTTCTCGCGCAGCATCTGCGAGGTGACGACGCCGATGCGGCCGAGCAGCGTCAGGATCACCGGAAGCTGGAACGCGACGCCGAAGGCCAGGATCAGGCTCATCAGCAGCGACAGGTACTCGCCGACCTTGGGCAGCAGCGCGATCTCGGGATGTCCATCGCCCGCCGCCTGCTGCATGCCGAGCGAGAAGCGCACCAGCATCGGCATGACGATGAAGTAGACCATCGCCGCGCCGAGCACGAAGAAGAACGGCGTCGCGACGAGATACGGCACGAAAGCGTGGCGCTCGTTGCGGTAGAGGCCGGGCGCGACGAACATGTAGATCTGCGTCGCGATCACCGGAAAGGCGATGAACGCCGCGCCGAACAGCGACAGCTTCAACTGGGTGATGAAGTATTCGAGCAGCGCGGTGTAGATGAACTTCGAGTTCTCGACGCCGGCGACGAAGACGTAGGGCCAGACCAGGATGTTGTAGATCTGCTTGGCAAAGAAGAAGCAGACGATAGCCGCGATGAAGAACGCCGCCAGCGCCTTGATCAGCCGCGAGCGCAGCTCGATCAGGTGCGACATCAGCGGCGCCTTGGACGCCTCGATCTCCTTCTCGTCTTGCTCGGATCTCACGCGCCACTCCCGGCCTTGGGTTGCGGCGCTTCAGGCGCGAGCGTCGTCGTGTCGGCGCCGGCCGGCTGCGGGATGGTCGCCTCCGGCGAGACCGGCGCGGGCGTGGACGATGCTGCGGCCTCGGGCGAGACGGTTTCCGGCGCGGGCGAGGTTGCCGGCGACGTGTCCTGCAGCGGATCGGCGGAGAAGCTCTCGATCTCCTTGCGCACCGAGCCGATCGGGTCGAAGTCGGTGAAGCTCTTGGTCGCGCTCTCGGTCATCTCGTCGACCGACTTCTTCAGGTCGGCCATCTCGGCCTCACGCATCGCCTCCTGGAACTGGCCCTGGAATTCGGAGGCCATGCGGCGGATCTTGCCCATGTAGGTGCCGACGGCGCGCAGCACGCCGGGCAGCTCCTTCGGCCCGATGGCGATCAACGCCACGATGCCGATGACGACAAGCTCGCTCCAGCCGATATCGAACATCTTTGAGAGGCCTTACAGACTCCAAGAGGCGCAAGCCTCGCGGCCGGCGCCCCTCATCTCGACGCGGACGCCATGCGCTCGCCCGATCAGGTTGAACTCTTCTCCGCCGTCGCTGCGGGCTTGACCGGATCGACGGGCTTTGCGGCATCGGCCGCATGATTGATCGTCTTCGGATCCGCCGCGGCGTCCGCTTTTGCCGCTTCGTCCTCGGTCATGCCCTTCTTGAACGCCTTGATGCCCTGAGCGACGTCACCCATCAGCTCGGAGATCTTGCCGCGTCCGAACAGCAGCAGGACCACGGCGATCACCACGATCCAGTGCCAGATACTCATGGAACCCATCGAAAATCCTCCGCAACGCCGGCGGAATGCCGCCCCCTCGATATTGGCCCGAACCTAGGCGCAGAGGCCCGCAAAAACAAGGACAACCGGTAGCTCAATACGGGGCGCAAGAAAGAAGGCTAACCCGTTCGGATTTCAGCGGAACCCGCCTTCGCCCTGCGGGCGTAGCCTGTCATCGGGCCGCGCTTTGCGCGGACCCGTTGGGCGGGCGCGCCCGGGTTCTCACCTCACGGTCATGCTGGGGCGCGGCGGCCCGCCTCCGCCCGCCATAGCGCGTCGAAGACGCGCGTGAACGCGCTGGTGGCGAGCTACGGCGGGCTTGGATTCCGCCGAAGCGCGTGAGCGCGAAGGCGGAAAGGCGCGAGCCCGGAATCCATGCTCCGCAGCAGTGGTCATGGATTCCGGGTTCGGCGCCATAGCGCGTCGAAGACGCGCGTACACGCGCTTATGGCGCCGCCCCGGAATGACACCGAGCGCGTTGCGAGAGCTACTCCTCGACGCGCTCCGGCGGCGGCGCGAGGCCGAGATCGAGGTCGCCCGGCTCGAGCGGGTCCTCGTCGTCGCGCAGCTGCGGATCGTCGGACGGCATCGGCACCGCAAAGCCCGGCGGCAGGCGGTGATCGAGCAATCCCGAGCCCTTCAACTCCTCGAGCCCCGGCAGATCGCCGAGCACTTCGAGACCGAAATGCGAGAGGAAGTCCTCGGTCGTGCCGTAGGTGATCGGCCGGCCCGGCACCTTGCGGCGGCCGCGCGGCTTGATCCAGCCGGTCTCCATCAGCACGTCGAAGGTGCCCTTCGACATCACCACGCCGCGGATCTCCTCGACCTCGGCGCGGGTCACCGGCTGGTGGTAGGCGATCACGGCGAGCGTCTCGACCGCGGCGCGGGAGAGCTTCTTCGGGACAATGGCTTCCTTGGTCAGCAGCCACGACAGGTCGGCCGCGGTGCGGAACGTCCACTTGTTGTTGATCTTGACGAGGTTCACGCCGCGCGGCGCGTATTCCATCTGCAGGGCGCGCAGCGCCTGCCTGACGTCGACATCCTCCGGCAGCCTCGAACCCAGCGTTTTCTCGTCCAGCGGAGCGGACGCGGCAAACAGCAGCGCTTCCAGAAGCCGCAGGTATTCCGGCCGGACCGCGGGCTGCTGCTCTGCGCTCTCGACGGCCTCGTCCTCGGCCTGAGCCTGCTCGGCAGCATGCTCCGGGGTGCGTTCTTGAGCGATCTCCTGGGCGAGCTCTTGGACGAGCTCTTGGGCGCGCTCCTGGCTGCGCTCTTGGTTGCGCTCTTGGTTGCGCTCTTGGGCCCGCGCCTCCGACTTCTCCTCGGCCCGCGCCTTGAGCTCCTCGTGGGGAATGATGCGCCGTTCCGCCAATGCCGCCATGCCTCCGAATCTCCCCTACCAGTCTATTCCGTTGCGCGGGGGATCGCTGCGCTGGATTCCAGCGCCGCAAGGCCCGCCGCATCGCGCTTACGCAGGTAAATCGGCGAAAAGGCCGACTGCTGGTGCACCTCCAGCGAGCCCTCCCGCACCAGTTCCAGGGTGGCCGCGAGACTCGACGCAAACACCGTCGCCCGCATCGACGGCTCGACCAGATACTCGAACAGGTACTTGTCGAGCGGCGCCCAGTCGCCGGCCTGGCCGACCAGCCGCTCGAGGACTTCGCGGGCCTCCTGCAGCGCCCAGACGTTGCGCTTCTTGAACTGGACGTGGCTGAAGGCCGACTGCTGGCGCTGCTTGGCATAGGCCGACAGCAGGTCGTAAAGCGTCGCGGTCCATTGCGGATGCTTGATGTCGGCGATCGGTTCCGGGTCGCCGCGCTGGAAGATGTCGCGCTGCAGCTGCGGCCGCTGCATGAGCTGGGTGGCGGCCTCGCGGAACGCCTCGAGCCGCTTGAGCCGCCAGGCGAGCGCATTGGCCATGTCCTCGGCGGACGGGCCGTCGGGACCTGTCGGCTCGGGCAGCAGCAGGCGCGATTTGAGATAGGCGAGCCAGGCCGCCATCACGAGATAGTCGGCGGCGAGTTCCAGGCGCAGCTTCCGCGCCGCCTCGATGAAGGCGAGATACTGCTCGGCCAGCGCCAGCACCGAGATCTTCGCCAAGTCCACCTTCTGCTGCCGGGCGAGCGCCAGCAGCAGGTCGAGCGGGCCTTCGAAGCCCTCGACGTCGACGACCAGCGCCGGCTCGTCGTCGCCGCGGTCGGCCAGTTCCGCTTCAAACGGTTCGGTTTCGGTCATCAGGCGATCTGTTGATTGATCATTGCGGCAAACTCGCGCCGCGCGGCCTCGATATCAATGGCCTCAGGCTTCTTGCGCGCGGCCAGCGCCGCCGCGGAGCGCCGTGCGGCATCGCCGGAAAGCCCGGGCGCCTCGCTTGCGGCCTGCCGCATCTCGTCGATCTTGCCGTTGCAATGAAGCACCAGATCGCAACCGGCCGCGAGCGCCGCCCGCGTCCGCTCGGCGATCGTTCCTGACAGCGCTCCCATCGACACGTCGTCGGTCATCAACAAGCCGTCAAAGCCGATGAAGCCGCGAATCACCTCGCGGATCATTGTCGGCGATGTCGTAGCGGGTAGCACGGGATCGAATGCGGTGAAAACCACATGGGCACTCATTCCCAAGGGCAATTTTTTCAGTGGACGGAATGCGGCGAAGTCATTGCTTTCCAGCGTTGCACGGCCGGCGTGCACCACCGGCAGCTTGAGATGGCTGTCGGCGGTGGCGCGGCCGTGGCCGGGGATGTGCTTGAGCACCGGCAGAACGCCGCCGTCGGCAAGGCCGTCGGCGATGGCCTGCGCAATCGCGGACACCTTCGCCGGCGTATCGCCGTAGGCGCGGTCGCCGATCACCCGGTCGGCACCGCTGACCGGCACATCGGCAAGCGGCATGCAGTCGACATTGATGCCGAGCGGCAGCAGATCCGAGGCGATCAGCCGCGCGCCGAGCCTCGCCGCCGCAAGCCCGAGCGCCGGATCGCGGCCGTAGAGGTCCGCATAGGTCCTGCCCGACGGATAGGCCGGCCAGTGCGGCGGCCCGAGCCGCTGCACCCGCCCCCCCTCCTGATCGACCAGCACGGGAGCCTCGCCACCGACTTCATGTAAAGCTTCAGCAACAAGTGCAGCGACTTGCGCCCTGTCCTGGATGTTGCGCTTGAACAGGATCAGGCCCCACGGCCTACTCTCGCGCAGGAAGGCGCGCTCCTCGGCCGTCAGGGTCAATCCAGCCAGTCCGGTGATGAATGCGCGCGGCGCCATCGGCGCGGCTTAACGTGCGCCGGAGCATAGGGTCAAGGCGAGGCTGCCCGTTTCCCACTTCGCTCGTTCAGCAAGCCCTCTCGTGTCCCGGGCGCAGCGCAGCACGAAGTGGTGCGCTGCAGACCCGGGACCCCGGTTGCTATCCACGTAAAGAAAGAAACCGGGGTCCCGGATCTGCCATAGCGCGTCGAAGACGCGCGTAAACGCGCTTATGGCACCGCTCCGCTGCGCGCTGCACCGCGTCCGGGACACGCGAGCGCGTGTGGCGTCCGCGACGAACGGCCCCAATCAGTTGGCTTGCACAACGCAATCGCCGCCGGCCGACTTCAGGCTCGAGCAAAGCTGCACGGCCTCCTCGCGGCTGCCGAACGGGCCGACCATCGCGCGGTAGTAGACGCCCTTGGCGCCGAGGTCGGCGCGGCGGACGGTGTGCGGCTGTCCGCCGAGCACGCCGGAATAGCGCGACTGGATGCTGCGGTACGACGCTTCCGCGTCGGCCTCGCTCTTCTGCGACGACACCTGCACGTGGAAGCGCCCGCCGGCGGACGCGCGCGGCGCAGGCGCTACCGGCGCTGCATTCGCCTGGCGTTGCGGCGCAGGCGTAGACGCCGGCGGCGGCAGATCACGCACCGCCGCAGGCGGCGGCACCGACAGCTGCGAATTGCTCGACTCGGGGCTGAGCGACAGCGGCGCGTTGGCGGACGGCGCCGGCGCGTTGCGCGAGGCGACCGTGGCCCTGGATTCGCTCCTGGGCTCAGATCTGGGCTCAGATCTCGGCTCAGATCTGGGCTGCGGCGGCGGAGCGGCCGCGCGCTGCGGAGGATCGGCCGGCCGGGTGGCAGGAGCCGCGCTCGACTGCCGCGGCGGTGGCGGCAACTGATCGCCCGACGGCATGTTCGCCGCCATGTCGTTTGCATCCGGCTTGATCGGAACGGTGCGGACGCGGCGCGGCTCGCCGATCGCGCTCGGCGCAGTGGCGGAGGCGGTCGTGCCGGTGCGGCTCGACGGCGAATTCGCCACCGGCGCGCCCGGCGCCACCACGCGCGGCGTGGTCGAGCGCTGCAGCTCGCGCTGGTCGATCGGCGTTTCCTCGCGCTTGACCACCTGCTCGTCCTTGCCGCGGTCGGCGAAGCGGTCGTAGCTGAACTTGCTCGCCGCGGGATCGCTCGACGTGGCCGCCGACTGCGGCGGCGCGACCTTGTTCGGCTCGGCGCTGGCGCGGATCACCGGCGGGGCCGACGACTTGCCAGGCCCGCCGAAGAAGCTGCGATAGCCGACGGCGCTTGCGGTTCCGACCACCGCGAGCGCGAGCACGGCGGCAACCGTCAGCAGGCCCTTGCGGCGCTTGGGACGCGGCGCGTCGTCGTAGAACTCGTCGTCGTGCGGCGCGGGCATCGCCCCTGCTTCGGGCGCGGCCGGATAGATCGGCGCCTGCGGCTCCGTGAACGACGGCTGCATGAACGGCGGCGGACGATCGGCGGTGAGGAAGCTCGGCGGCGGATCGAACGACGGCCGGCCCGGCTGGAAATCCTGCTGAAAGTCCTGCTGGAAGTTCTGCGCCGGATGCTGGTCCGGATAGCTCTGGTGGGTGCCGTGATCGGCATAGGCCGGCGGATCGAAGCCCGGCACCGGCGGCAAGTGCTGCGGCGGCAGCGGGAACGGGTCACGCGGCTGATAGGACTGCGCGGGCGGTGGCGAACCGGGCCAGCCGTCGTGCTGCGGCTGCGGCGCGCTGAAACGCGGCAGCGGCGGCAGGTCGACCGGCAAGCGCGGCTCAGGCGGCGGCTGATCGTAGCCAGGCGCCTGGTTGTAGGAGTCTTGATCGTACGGCGCCTGACTGTAAGGCGCCTGGTCGTAAGGCGCCTGGTCGTAGGGCGCCTGGCTGTAAGGCGCGGGCTCCTGCGGATAGGACTCGGGCGCGTGCTGCGGCGGCAGCGGATCGTAGTTCGGGTAGCTGCCGTACTGCGGGCCGCTGTCCGGCTGCGCCGGCTGACGGCTGTCTTGCTGACGGAAGCCTTGGCCAAACTCGGCGAAGGGATCGTTCTGCCCGATCAGCCGGGCAAGCTCCGCGAGCGGATCGTTGGCCTGAGCCGACGGTCCGGTGCTGCGACCATAAGGATCGCTCGATCGGAAACGCGCAGTGTTGTCGTCCGCCATTACAAACCCGATTTCGGTACTCGGCGGCCACACCAGGCCGTCCCACGCTATGGTCCGGGCCCACAGGCCTCACCCGTGGACCGTGCCCGACAGCTTCCGAGCTACCGCATC
>JAIESI010000151.1 GCA_019746135.1 Xanthobacteraceae bacterium | reverse complement strand
CAAACGCTGCGTTATGCCGAATACACGTCCCCGCGTCGTCTTCGACGACGAGGGTGTCTGCAACGCCTGCCGAAACGCCGAGTTGAAACCCCGTATCGATTGGGATGCCCGCCGCGAGGAATTCGTCAAGTTCGTTGCGTCGTATCGCCACCGTGGGCCGTACGATTGCATCGTGCCCTGGAGCGGCGGCAAGGACAGCAGCTCGATCGCTTACAAGCTCAAGACCGAATTTGGTCTGCGGCCCCTGCTGACGACATTTTCGCCGCTCCTGCCCAACGATCTTGGCACATATAACCGAGAGGCTCTCCTCCGGGTCGGTTTTGATCAGGTCATGACGCGGCCCGATCAGCAGGTCTCGCGACACCTCGCACAACGCATGTTCCTCGAGCGCGGCAATCCCAAGGTGCATTGGGACGCGGGTGTCGCCGCATATCCGCTGCAGGTTGCCGCGCGCTATCGCATTCCGCTAGTGGTCTACGCCGAGCATGGGCCGAGCGAATACGGCGGCCGCGTGCTCAGCGAGGAGCACAAGAAAATGCAGTTGATGTCCGAGGTGCTCGAAAATCAGATCGGTGACGATCCGTCGAACTGGATCGATGACGTGGTGGGGGAGCGGGATCTTGCGCCCTATGTCATGCCGGATACAGCTGAACTCGATGCGGTCGGCGTGAAAGCCATCTATTTTTCGTATTTCTTCCGCTGGAGCATGCTGGAGAACTACCGCTACATCGCCGACAAGTTCGATTTCCGTACCGATCCTCGGGGCCGAACAGACGGTACATTCACCGATTTCGATAGCTTGGACGACAAGATCGACAACCTCTATTACCACATGCAGTTCATCAAGTTCGGCTTCGGCCGTGCCACCCGCGATGCCTGCCGGATGATCCAGAACGGCCAGCTGACACGCGACGAAGCGCTCGACCTCGCGCGCAAATATGACGACGAATACCCTGCGCAGTTTCTGCTGGAGAACCTCGATTATCTCGGCCTCGACGAGAAGTCCTTCAACGATATCGTCGACAAGCATCGCAATTCCGAGATCTGGAAGTTCGAAGGCAACCAGTGGAAACTGCGCCACCCACCCCAGTAACAGAGCTCCGATGACCGAAGCCGCCCGCGACTATCCCTGCGATATCTGCCGCAGCACCGAGACGGTGCCGATTGAGGCGACCCGTAACTACACCAAGGGGCAGGCCTATTTCGTCTGCACCCATTGCGGTTTCGTGCACGCGCGCACGCGGCGCTCCGCCAAGGCGATCGCCGACGCCTGGTCGAAGGAGGTGTTCGGCGGCTCCTACACCAAGACCACATATACGGCGCGCATCCCGCACGTGAAAGCGCGGCAGACCTTTGTTGCCGAGACGCTGGAGACCGAGATCCCCGGCGGCCTCAAGGGCAAGTCACTGTGCGACATCGGCGCCGGCGAAGGCCAGTTTCTCGATATCGTTCGCTCCGGTGGCTACGGCGCATCGGCGTTCGGCATCGAGCCGTCCGAGCATAACGGCAAGATCCTCGCATCCAACAAATTCGAACATTTCGTCGGCAGCATCGAGGACTGGTGCGCCAGCCCGCTCAGCGAATCTCGCCGTTTCGACGTCGTCACCATCATGTGGACGCTGGAGAATTGCACGGATTGCCGCGGGATGATCGGCGCCGCCTACGATGCACTGGTGCCGGGCGGTTACATTTGTGTCGCCACCGGCAGCCGCATCCTGGTGCCGTTCAAGAAGCCGCTGCAATATTTCCTGGGCAATGGCGAGCCGATCGACCTGCATGCCTTCCACTTCAGCGCCAATAGTCTGACCAATCTGCTGGCGGTGTGCGGGTTTGAGCGCACGTTTATCAATCGCTATATCGACAACGACATTCTGTGTATGATCGGCCGAAAGGCCGAGCGCAAGGGCGACGCTTCGCTGAAGAAGGACGACCACAAGGCCATCATCGCCTTCTTCGACCGCTGGGCCGCCGAGACGAGGAATTTTTACGCCGACGCCTGAAGGTAGCGCTGGCGCCTCGCCATGACCGATTCCTCATCAACTCTGCCTAAGGATGGCCGTGCCGTGCGCGTAATGGCGCTCGAGTTCAACACGCCGATGCTGATCGACGTGCTGAGCGAGCTATCGGCCAAGCACGGCTGGGACATCGTCTATTGCGTGTCGGAAGGCGCGGAAATCACCGTCAAGGAGCGGTTTCCGTCGGCGATCTATCAGGATACCGTGGACGCGCGCTACTGTCGGCCACCGGCTGTTTACAAGGATCTGCGGCTCACGAGCAACGACCAGCCGATCTCGGATGCGCTGGCGAAATTCGAGTTGCTCGCTCTCAAACAGATGTACCGGCAGGAACTGCTCGACAGTTTCCTCCTGAACGAGCGCGTGCTCCTGTTCAACCGGCTGGTGGCATACTGGTCGACGGTATTCGACACGCTCAAGCCGGACGTGCTGCTCAACCCCAATCCGCCGCACGTCTGCTACGACTATATCGCACATTACCTCGCTCGCATGCGCGGCATCCGCACCATCATGTTCGAGTGGGCGACCTCCACCGGCAAACTCGCTGTGATGGAGAATTTCGGCGACGGCGTGCCGAGCATTATCGAGAAGTACCGCGAACTACGCGCCAATCCTCCGGCTGAACCGGTCAAGTTGTCGGGCAAGATGGAGGAGTATTGGCGCAGCCTTCAGGGCACCTACGACACGGCCAAGCCGTTCTGGTTCACGATGAACCAGTCGATCGGAAAGACGACGCGGGAATCGACGCCGCGCGGAGTCTTCATGAACCGCTGCCGCGCCATACTCGGGGATCTGCTGCACCATCCGTCTGGTTTGCTTCACGTCCCCCGCCAGATCATGCAGGCGGCGCAGATCGCGTGGGCGCCGCCAACGGTGGCCGGCCACTATCGCGGCAACTACTACAAGGCCAATGAGATACCGGCGGCGCTCGCGCATAAGGTGATGCGCAACCGTTACCGTTACACGCTGACGATCCGAGACTACTATGACTCGCTCGCGAAAGCGCCGGACCTGTCGGTGCCCTATATTTATGTTCCGCTGCACGCGCAGCCCGAGCGTTCGACCAATCCAGCCGGTGGCGTGTTTGACGATCAGGACGTGATGATTGGTTTGTTGTCCTCGGTGCTGCCGGATGGGTGGCGCATCTACGTCAAGGAGCATCCGTCGCAATTTTTCCCGTTCTTCACGGAAAACGGGCGCTGGAAAACGACCTACGACTCGATGCTGGCGCATCCCAACGTATCGTTCGTGCCGCGCGATACGCCCTCGTTCGACCTCACCGATCGCGCGCAAACCGTCGCTTCGGTATCAGGCACCGCGTGCTGGGAGGCGGTGGCGCGCGGCAAGCCGTCGCTGATGTTCGGCGAGGGCTGGTACAAAGGCTGCGAAGGGGTTCACGACATCCGCAGTGTTGCGGATTGCCGCAAGGCGCTTGATCGCATCATCGCCGGCGAGCGGCCGAGCCGCGAAGGCGTGCGGCTGTTCCTGCACGCGATCGATCAGGTTTGCATCGAGGCCTATCTCAACGACGAGGACGTTGGAATATCGAAGCTCACGCAGCAGGAAAACGCGAACCTGCTCGCCAGCACCATCGTCGCGTTCTACCGGTCCGGTGCACACCCTAAGTTTGCCCCGTCAGGCATGTCGGTTGGCCAAACGCGGTTCTGACCTCGTCATTCAGTAGAACATAGACGGAACTTGTATTTTCTTAGTCCAAGTGGGCCCACCGCGATGCCGTGCGATTGGACAGGATGGGGGCGTCCAGGGAAAGTCTCGCAAGCCAAAACGCGCCGGACCCCGGCTTCATTGCCTATGCTGGGATCCAGCCAGACAAATGGGCCTTGGAGCGGCGGACCGTCGGCCAGAAATCGGTGGAACGCCTCATGGCGCACCGTCGCTGCCAGGTCCGTCGCGGCGACGCCAGTCCTCTAACGGTCGAGCGCAGGTAATAGTGCCTTCCGCGCTCTTCTGTATCTTTGTTTTAAAGCGGAAGTTCCCGGTGCAGCGAATCCTGCGAAGCGTCGGCTTGGTGGGGTGGTTGACATCGCGAACGCAACAAGAGCGCAGCGCGCGAAACGGCTGGATCGCATCTGAAGGCCGGATTGGAACGCTCAACTCATTCGTGTTATTGGACCGGCCAATCGGCGGGCTTCCTGACCATCGATATCCGGCCAGAATCTTCCAGGACGCATGGGGAGTGGACGCATGAGCGATGTCTTAAAAGGAAATTTTCCTACGAAGAGTAACGTGTCGATCGAGCGGGAAAAGGAAACGCTCGAAGATAAGTTCGAGCGCGCGGCAAAGGCGCGGCTTGGCGGATCCATCGCCTATGTGTCCAAGAGGCGCGTGGCTTGGACCGATGATGACAAGAACAAGTGACGCGAACGACGCCCCGCGTGCATAGGAACCTCGATGAGTTGCCGGCCGATCCCAATCGCGAGGACGGCGCTCTGGTGCGCCGGCTGATCGCAGATATGGAGCGGATGACGTGGGATCGCGTCGGCGCGCATGTGCTGCGCAACGCCGATCGTAATCTGCAATTCAAGGAGAACGGGAAATCACTTGCGACGTTGCGCTCACACCCGCTCGGCGAAGGTGACAGTGCCGTTATCGTGGCCGCCGGCCCGAGCGTGCGGCGGCAGAATCCCGCCGAAGTTCTTCGGACGCGCGGCTATTGCGGCGCGATCATCGCGACCGACAGCGGCATCGCGCACTGCCTGCGCAATGGCATCGTGCCGCACCTTGTTGTAAGCCTTGACCCCCATCCGACGCGGATCGTGCGCTGGTTCGGAGATCCGGGTTTGCGCGAACAGGATCTCGAGGAAGACGATTACTACCGTCGCCAGGATCTGGACCCAATTTTCGCCAATGAAGTACAGGCCAATCGGGAGATCATCGCGTTGATGCGAAAGCATTCGCGGCAGATGTCGATTGCGCTCAGCACATCCACCTCTCTTGCTGTCGTCGAACGGGTGATCGAGGCCGGCATGCAGATTTATTGGTGGAACCCAATGCTTGATGATCCGGAAATGCCTGATAGTCGCACCCGCGAGCTGATGAATATGAATGGGTTTCCGGCTCTCAACGCCGGGGGCAACGTCGGTTCCGCGGCTTGGATGATCGCTGATGCTGTGCTGGGTAAACGTCGGGTCGCGCTTACCGGAATGGACTTTGGTTACTACGGTGACACGCCTTTAACGGCTACGCAGTACTATCGCGAAGCTGTCGATCTGGTGGGTGAAGACCGTGTTGCCGAGCTGTTTTCGCGCATCTACAACCCCCATGTAAAGGCATGGTTTTTGAGCGATCCCGCCTACCAGTGGTATCGGCAATGTTTCCTGGAAATGGTCTCCGAGGCGCAATGCGAGACATATAACTGCACGGAGGGGGGCATACTATTCGGGCCGAACGTGATATTTTGCTCGTTGGCTGCCTTCCTCGATCAGGTGGCATGAAGCGATCTGCACGACGAACCGGCTGGATGCTTTAAATTATGGCTAAGGTCCTGTTCATCAATCCTCTGGTTCGTGAAGAGGATGTGCCGCGGCACGTGCCCTACGGGATTGCACTGCTGGCCTCGATATCGATCGACAAAGGGCATCTGGTTCAGGTCTACGACGCGAATGCGTGGCGGCTGGGGGACGACGTGCTGCGCCAAGTGCTTCAGGCCGACGCTTGGGACGTGGTTGCACTTGGCGGGATCACCACGGCCTACGGCTCGATCAAGCACATCGTGGCTGTATCGCGGCAAGTTTGCCCGAATGCCACCATCATTCTCGGCGGTGGGGTGCTGACTTCGATACCTCGCGAGATCATGACATTCCTGCCCGAGGTGGACGTCGGTGTCGTGGGCGAAGCGTTCCTCACGTTCCCCGAATTGCTGGAATTGGTCGACGCCGGCAGCGCGGAATGGGCCAAGGTCCGGGGAACCATCAGTCGAGGGGTCGATGGCAAGCTGATCATGTCGCCGGCTCGAGAGCTTCTCATGGATCTCGACAGCCTGCCGTATCCCGCATGGGATCTGTTCCCACTCGAGGAGGTATACTTCCCGAACAGCCAAGTTCTCTTTTCGGAAGAGGGCATGCTCGCGTCGCGACGGCTCGATATCAACGCCAGCTACGGCTGCTCGTTGATCTGCCGCTACTGCTACCACCTCGGTATCGCAGGCGACATGCGCTATGTCACCGACAAGAACAATCAGACCGATGTTGAGTTCGACGTGCCCGGCAAGTACAGCCGGACCATTCGCTATCACAGCCCGGAATATATCGTGCGGATGGCGAAGCACATGTACGATAAATACAAAATCAACTTCGTCGGGTTCCTGGATGAGAACCTGATGACGATGGACAAATTCTCCGGCCGAACCTGGATGAAGGAAATCTGCCGCCTCTGGCACGAGTATGGTCTCGCGCCGCGGCCCGATGACACGCCTGGATCTCCGGAAGGTGCGTGGCGTGGCATTCATTGGTCGGGCACCAGCCACGCGACGCTGGTGACGAAGGATGTCCTGAAGATTATGCGTGACGCCGGATGCTCGCACCTGGTCTACGGCTACGAGAGCTTCTCGCCGCACGTCATGAAGACGATCGGCAAGGGTGCGACGCCGGAGACCAATATTCGTAGCTTCTTCTGGACGCTGGAGGCGGGCGTTCGGCCTATACCGAACCAGATCATAGGCTTCCCGAACGAGGACTTTCAATCTATCCGCGAGAACATGGAGGCGTGGAAGCGGCTCGGTATTGTGGTGAAGCCGTTCTATGCGACTCCTTACCCCGGCTCCGAATGGTTCTCGGTCTATCGTAAACAGATCGAAGCGCAATACGACAACAACCTCGAACAGTACCTGCTTGATCTCGGCGACGCCACGCGCATTACCGCCGTGATCTCGCGCAATTTCAACGCCGTTGAGCTTCTCGGTCTTCGGGAGTTGATGATCAATTTCGACTACAAGCGCATTGACGAATACGAAGCCCTGTGGCGCCAACACCACAACATTGCTGATAGCCATCCGTCCACGATGGTAGCTGACCGGCCGCGCTCCTCGGCCGCGTAGTAGCGCTATGCTGGACGTGTTTCGCCGTCAGCGGCCTGAAGCGTGGTCCTTCGGGGCCGGAAGCAGCCGGCGGGCGAGATCGACGAGCCGTTGTCCAGATTTGCCGTCGAGCCGGCCCCAGAGCGGGGCCACCTCCGCCTGCTTCTGCCGCACCGCTTCAGCATAGGTCTGATCTGATGTCAGCCGATGCAGCACGGACTTGAACTCGTGCTGCTCCTCGAAGGTGATGACAGAGCCGGTCCCGGAATTTTGCACAGGGCGCTAAGTGGAATTTCTGCCTGACGGCAGGCACGCTATGCCTGCGAA
>JAIESI010000258.1 GCA_019746135.1 Xanthobacteraceae bacterium | reverse complement strand
TCGGCGGTGCGCTCGGCGACCTGCGCCTCGAGATTGGAGGTGAGGCCGCGCAGCGTGCGCGAGGTCCGCTCCAGCACGGCGCCGACCTCGTTGAATTCCTTGACCACCGAGCTGGGCGCCTCGATCGCCGCGCCGCGGCCGAGTGCGCTGGCCGCGCCGGTCAGTTCGCCGATCGAAAGGTCGAGCGAGCGTGCGACGAGGAAAGCAAGGAGGAACGACAACAGCGCGAGGATCGCGGCGATGACCAGCAGCTGGCCGAGCGTCTGCCACAGCGGCGTCTCGAGCGAGGAGAGCGGCAGTCCGACCGCAGCCGCCCAGTGGCTCATCGGCGCATACTGGATGGTCGAGATCAGCGGGATGCCTTCCAGAGACGTCGTTTTGAGAACGCCGGTGCTGCCGGTCTTCATGTAGTCGATCAGGGCCGGGACCAGCGGCTGGCCGGCGAACTGATCGTCGTTGCGGGACCGCGCCATGTGCCGCCCGTTGCTGTCGACGATCGAGACGATCCAGTCGCTGGGCACGCCGGGCTCCAGGATCACCGGCCCGAAGTCCTTGGCGAACAGGGCCGCCGCGAGCGCCCACCGCACCTTGCCGCCGCGGATCACCGGAACCGCCACCGCCGCCTGCAGCCGCCTGGTGACCGGGCCCTCGATCACGTTGGAGACGACGGTTCGCTTTGCGGAAAACACTTCGGCCCACAATGCGGGATCGTTCCGCCCGGGCGGCTGGCCTTCCGGCAGCAGCGTGTTGATGAGTTGTCGTCCGTCAGCCTCGACCAGCGAAAAGTCCCGGCCGGTTTCGGCGGCGGTCCGGCGCAGCCGTTGCTCGAACTCCTTGAGGTTGCCCGAATCGAGCTGGGCCGAATCGCGCAGCGTCAGGACCGCGGCCTCCGCGGCCCTGAACTGCGAATCGATGCCGCGGGCGATGCCCCGGGTGCTTTCGATCAGCGTCCGTTCCGCGCGCAACCGCTCATTGTCGGCAAACCGCTTCAGCAGGATGCCGGAAAACGCCACGGCCGGCAGGATGCCGGCGATGGCGATGAGAAAGAGGATGGTCCGAAACGAAAGGGCCGGGATTCGCGATGCTGGCATCGGGCGTGCGGTTTCGCTTCGAAACGCGGTCGTTTGACGACGATATCAAGCGGTTCGCGGCTTGAAAACGAAGCCGGAGACATATTCCTGCGGCAAATGCGGTAGGACCTTGGGGCACTTGCCGACGGCCGAAACTCGGTGTTTATGGTTTCTGGGCAGAGGGGTGGCACTGCGTCGGGGGCCCGACGCGGCGGGGCATTCAACAAAGGGAATGTTGCGATGACGCTGCTTCGTTTTTTCCTTGCTCTCCAGATTGCGATGGTTGCCGCGCTCGCCAGCTCTCAGGCTGGGGCGCAGGCTTGGTCGCCAACCCGAGGCGACCCCGGCGATCAGCCGGGTCACGTCCCGAATGCGGGCGACGAGCAACTCGATCCGAGGTGGCAGAAGACCGTGGTGTTCTACCGCACCAACGAGGCGCCCGGGACGATCATCGTCCAGTCGCACGAGCGCTATCTCTATGTGGTCCAGCCGGGCGGCCGGGCGCTGCGCTACGGCATTGGCGTCGGCCGCGACGGCTTCCGCTGGCAGGGGCTCGTCACGATCACGCGCAAGCAGGAATGGCCGGACTGGACGCCGCCGGCGGAGATGATCGAGCGCCAGCCCTATCTGCCGCGCTTCATGGCCGGCGGTCCCGGCAATCCGATGGGCGCGCGCGCGCTTTATCTCGGTACCACCGTGTACCGCATCCACGGCACCAACCAGCCGCAGACCATCGGCAGCGCGGTGTCGTCCGGGTGCTTCCGCCTGACCAATCCCGACGTCAGCGATCTCTACGAGCGCATTCCGGTCGGGACCAAGGTGATCATCCGGCAGCGGCCGGAAGTCTGATCGCTGCGTCGGGGGAGGGGTTTCATGGCATTCTTCGGACGTAATTTTGCGACCGGCCTGCTGGTCGGCTGCGTGGTCGCCGTCGGCGTCGGCGTCGCGGCCTTCGCCTACGAGCGTTACGACACCCGCACGCTCAAGCGCACCGAGCGGCGCGGCGCGGTGCATTGCGGCGTCAACACCGGCCTGCCCGGCTTTTCGGCAAAGGACGCGCAGGGCAACTGGTCGGGCTTCGACGTCGATTTCTGCCGCGCCATCGCCGCGGCGGTGTTCGACGACCCGAAGAAGGTCGTGTTCGTGCCGCTCGACGCCAAGGAACGGTTCGACGAGCTCGGCAAGCGCAAGATTGACGTGCTGGCGCGCAACTCGACCTGGACCATGTCGCGCGAGACCGAATACTACCTGCATTTCGCCGGCGTCTCTTATTACGACGGCCAGGGCTTCATGGTGCCGCGCGCCAACAACAAGACGTCCGCGCTCGAGCTCGACGGCAGCAAGGTCTGCGTGCAGACCGACACGACGACCGAGCTCAATCTGGGCGACTACTTCCGCGCCAACAACATGAAGTACGAGGTCAAGAAGTACCCCTCGCTCGACGAGATGTTCAAAGCCTACGAAGGCGGGCAGTGCGACGTGATGACGGCGGACGTGTCGCAGCTCTATGCGCTGCGGCTGAAGCTCGGCAGGCCCAACGACAACGAGATCCTCGCCGACGTCATCTCCAAGGAGCCGCTGTCGCCGGTGGTGCGGCAGAAGGACGACGACTGGCTTCTGATCGTCAAATGGACGCTGTTCGCGATGATCAATGCCGAGGAGCTCGGCATCGATTCGAAGAACATCGGCGAGGCGATGAAGTCGACCAAGCCCGACGTGAAGCGCTTTGTCGGCACCGAGGGCGAGTACGGCGAGTGGCTCGGTTTGAACAAGGACTGGGCGGCGCGGATCATCCGCCATGTCGGCAACTACGGCGAGGTCTACGAGCGCAACGTCGGCACTGGCTCGCCGCTCGGCATCCCGCGCGGGTTGAACCAGCTCTGGAACTCCGGCGGCATTCTCTACGCGCCGCCGATCCGCTGATCTCTCCGCTTTGACGTCAACAGGGCGGCCGTGAGGCCGCCCTGTTGATTCAAATGACGTCGACTTGCATCACCCGACGCATCGTCCCGGGATGTGGGCCATCGACGGCGTGGTGACCGGGCTGAACAGCGGGTCGCAGCCGTCCATGATCCGCTGCTTTTGGTTCGGCCCGGAAGGCTTGCGGATCGCCTGCTCCGGGGTCTGTTTCGGGACGGTCCGCCGAACCGCCAGCAAGTCTCCCTTGGCGGCACGGTTGACCTTGACCTGCGGCGCAGGCGTCAGCGTCACGGCGTCGATCGCCTTTGCCACCGGCAGCGCGACGATCGTTGCGGCCGTCAGCGCCAATGCGCCCAGGACGCCCACGCGGATATGCGAGTTCGCGGCCATGATCTGGCTACTCCCCTGACCACGCGATCGGTTTCCAGGAAACAGGCCGCTGAAGCCGGCCCGTCGCTTCGTGTGCCATCAACGCCCGGCGCCAATCGGGGTTCCGGCGGACACGGCAATTTTGGCAACGGATCGGAGCCCGGAAGTTCGCCTGAGTTTTCAGCGGGAAACCCACAGGACGGCCGCCGATCTGCCTGTTTCCCGGTCAGGGTTTGCTATGGTCGGGCAGGTTTTCTCGATCCTGCCGGGACCCCTCCTCGAAATGCCCTCGATCGGCGCGCTCGCCCCATTTCGCATCCGCAGCTATCGCTTCCAGTGGCCGGCAGACCTGCTGACGTCCTGGGCGTTCGAGATGGAGACGCTGGTGCTCGGCTGGTACGTGCTGGTCGAGACCAATTCGGTGCTGATGCTGACGATATTCGGCGCGCTGCTGTACGGCGGCACGCTGATCGCCCCGCTGATCGGGGTCTGGAGCGACCGGATCGGCCACCGCGTCATGCTGTCGTCGATGCGGGCGGGCTACGCCGTGGTCGCCGGCATCCTGATGACGCTCGCCTTCACCGGGACGCTCCGGCCGGAGGTCGTGCTGGTTCTGGCAGCGCTCACCGGGCTGGTGCGGCCGTCCGACATGGGGCTGCGCGGCGCGCTGATCGCCGACACCATGCCGCCGGCGACGCTGACCGCGGCCATGGGCATCGCCCGCACCACCACCGACACGGCGCGCATCTGCGGCGCGCTGACCGGTGCCGGCATGTTCGCGGTGATCGGCATCGGCCCGACCTACGTGGTGATCACGGCGTTCTACCTGCTTGGCGCGATCCTGACCTGGAATGCGCTGGTGCCGGGCGCGGTGCAGGCGGCTGCCGCAGAGCAGGACGGCGAGCCCAAGAACGAGCTCAAGGCCGAGCTCAAGAACGAACCCAAGAACGAACCCAAGAACGAACCCAAGCCCTCGCCGTGGCGCGAGCTGTGGGAAGGCCTGGTGCTGGTCTGGAACACGCCGCGGCTGCTCGCCATTGTCTGGTATGCATTCCTATTCAACTTCGCGGTGTTTCCGCTGACCAACGGCCTGATGCCCTACGCCGCCCGCGACATCTTCCACACCGACCAGACCGGCCTGGGCTACCTGGTCGCGAGCGGGGCGATCGGCGCCTTAATCGGCTCGATCGGCATGACGCGCTCCGGCATGCGGACCGAGCTGGCGAAGATCATGATCGTCGCCGCGGTGATCTGGCACATTCTGGTGCTGGTGTTCGCCCAGATGACGACGCTCGAGTCCGGCATTGTGATGCTGCTCCTGTGCGGCTTTGCGCAGAGCCTGACCATGGTGTGCCACACGGTGATCCTGCTCAGCGCGTCGGAGCCGCGCTACCGCGGCCGGATCATGGGCGTGCGGATGCTCGCGATCTACAGCCTGCCGCTGGGCCTGCTGATTGCCGGGCTGCTGATCGGCCTGATCGGCTACCGTGCCACCGCCTCGCTCTATGCCATCGTCGGGCTCGCGTTCACGGTGCTGATCGCCGTACGCTGGCGGGCGTCGCTGTGGCAGTCGCGTACGCTCACAGGGGTTTCGTGACAGGTTTCGGGGGCTGAACCGTCATGGCAAAACGAAAAGCACGACGCCGCAAGGCCAAAGCCGACCGACGCAAACCGGCAAGCCGGAGTGCCCGCAAGCGTTGGGCCAACTGGTCCGACGAGCGGCTCATGCAGCTGCGCTTCAAGGATCTCAAGCTCGGCTGGCGTCAGACCTGGCTCGCCGACTGCGTGCGTGAGCTCAATCAGGAACTGGCCGAGCGCGGCATCCCGGTGCGGCCGCATGCCTGGCTGTCGAGCGAATGGTTCAGCCCGTCCAACACGCCGGGCATCGCGATTCCATTTTATCTTGCGCATCCGCGGCTGATGCGGCTCGAGCGCAAGATGATCATCGACGTGGAGGGCGGCACGCACGCCGAATGCATGCGCATCCTTCGCCATGAAACCGGCCATGTGATCCAGCATGCTTATGCCCTGCACCGCGATCGGCGCTGGCGCCGGCTGTTCGGCCGCTCGTCGACACGATATCCGAGCTATTACCGGCCCGATCCGGCCAGCAGGAATTTTGTTCAACATTTGCGGCTATGGTACGCGCAAAGTCATCCGGATGAGGATTTCGCCGAGACGTTCGCCGTGTGGCTCACGCCGCGATCGAACTGGCGCAAGCGATACGAAGGCTGGCCGGCCCTGAAGAAGTTGCAATACGTGGACGAGCTGATGGCCGAGATCGGCGAACGCAGGCAGGTGGTGAAGCAGCGCAAGGAGCTCGAGCCGCTGCGGTCGCTGCGCACGACGCTGGGCGAACATTACCGCAAGAAGCTGCAGCACTATTCGGTGGACACGCCGCGCGCTTACGACCGCGACCTGATGCGGATCTTCTCCAGCGATCCGCGCCACCGCCACTCGCTGCCGGCCGCGAACTTCATCCGCCGTCACCGCGCCGAATTCCGCCGGCTGATCTCGAAATGGACCGGCGAATACCAGCTCACGCTCGACACCGTGCTCGATGCGATGATCGAGCGCTGCCGTGAGATGAAGCTGCGCGCGGCGGGCGCGGACCGTCAATTGCGGACCGATTTCCTGATCCTGCTCACCGCCAAGACCGTGCACTCGCTCTACAGCCCGCTGCGGCGGCAGTGGGTCGCGCTATGAAATCGTGCCGCGTCCTGCTGCTGACGCACCCGGACCTCGTGCCTCCGGAATCGCTGAAAGGATTCAGCGACGAGGAGATCAATGTCTGGAAAACCGAATACGACGTGGTTTCGACCCTGCGCGGCAGCGGCCACGAGGTGATGCCGCTCGGTGTCAGCAACGAGCTCAGGCCGATCCGCGACGCGGTGGAGAGCTTCAAGCCGCACGTGGTGTTCAACCTGCTCGAGGAGTTTCACGGCGAGGCGGTCTACGACCACAGCGTGGTGAGCTATCTCGAACTGATCCGCGTCGCCTATACCGGCTGCAATCCGCGCGGGCTGGTGCTGGCGCGCGGCAAGGACCTGGCGAAGAAGCTCGTGCACTATCACCGCGTGCCGACGCCGGCCTTCGCGGTGTTCCCGATCGGGCGCAAGATCAAGCGGCCGCCGCGGCTCACGCTGCCGCTGATCGTCAAGAGCCTGAACGAAGACGCCTCGATGGGCATCGCCCAGGCCTCGGTGGTGGAGACCGACGAGGCGCTGGCCGAGCGGGTGACCTTCATCCACGAGCGGATCGGCACCGCGGCGATCGCCGAGCAGTACATCGAGGGGCGGGAAATCTACGTCGGCGTGCTCGGCAATGACCGCCGCCGGGTGCTGCCGATCTGGGAGCTGCAGTTCGGCACGCTGGCGGAGGGCAACCGGCCGATCGCGACCGAGAAGGTCAAGCACGACATCGAGTACCAGCAGCGCCACGGCGTGGAGGAGGGGCCGGCCAAGGGCCTGCCCATGCCGGTCGCCGCCCGCATCCAGAGCATGGTCAGGCGCATCTGCCGGACGCTCGACCTCGACGGCTACGCGCGCATCGACTTCCGGCTCGCGCCCGACGGCACGCCCTATTTCATCGAGGCCAATCCCAATCCGGAAATCGCCAAGGTCGAGGAATTCGCCCGTTCGGCGCAGCACGACGGCATAAAATATCCCGACCTGCTCAACCGTATCATCGCGCTCGGCATCGCCCGGGCCAAGGCCGGCGGCATCGGCGCGTAGAGCGCCGTCTCAATAGAGACCTGGCGCAACGCAGGCGGTGCGCTCCCTCCCTCTGAAAGGGGGCAATCGCATATGGCGCGACGCAGGCGGTGAACTCCCTCCCCCTGAAAGCTACGAGATTCACACATTTCGGAGTCTCCAGCCATGCTTGATGGCGTGGAACTGAGTAAGGCCTCTGACCATGA
>JAIESI010000062.1 GCA_019746135.1 Xanthobacteraceae bacterium | reverse complement strand
TGCGGACCCGCATGCCGGGTGGTGTGGCAGGGGACGCGGAGGCATCGCCTCCGCGCCCCTATGCCGATCTGCCCGGCTCAATCGATGTCCCGTCTAATAGCAGCGCTCGAAGCCATTGATGTCGATCGTGCACGAGCCGCCTGACGAATAAGACGTCGTGACATAGCCGCCATTGCCGCGCCAGGTTCCGTGATAGGCGAAGCTGTTGCGCGGCGCGCGGTACGTGGGCTGCTCGACGACAATTTCGCGCTCGCGTCTTGGCACGACGACGATGCGTTCGCGTCTTGGGGAGACGACTGCAAGCGGCGCGACAACGACTCTGGGCGGCTCGGCGACGATGGTGGAGCGGTCGATCACCACGTAAGTCGGCTCGCTGTACACATAGCCCGGCGCAACCACCGTGTCCGGCTCGGTGACGTAGATCGTTTCAGCGCGCACGCCGGCGGTGCCCGCCAACACCAAGGCGGCCGCGCCCGCGCCCGCGCCCGTCAGCAATGCAATCCTCATGATCGGTTCTCCTTGCCTTCCGAAGAGCCCCATAGCCGTCAGGTGAACAGCGCCCCGCAAGGCGGTGTTCCTGCCGCATTTTGGGTTTTGCTCTGGCGATACGGAGATCGAGGAACAGGAAAAGAAAAACGCCGATCCCAAGGGACCGGCGTTTTAAGAATTGGTTAGGAGTTGCCGCTACTGCCGGTACTGCTGGATGCGCGTCGTGCGCAGCCCCGCCAGGCCGTGTTGATCAATGGAATATTGCCAGGCGAGGAACTCCTCGACCGTCAGCGTGTACCGCGCGCAGGCCTCTTCGAGCGAGAGCAGTCCGCCGCGCACAGCGGCAACCACCTCCGCCTTGCGGCGGATAACCCAGCGCTTGGTCCCCGGGGCCGGCAGGTCCGCGATCGTCAGCGGGCTTCCGTCGGGCCCGATCACGTATTTCACCCTCGGGCGGTGGGGTTCGTTCATCGACATACTCACGACTACTGACTAACTGACGCTGCGACGTTACCCGCGGCGACTTAAAATTTGGCTAAGCGCACCAGACAATTGGGTAAAAATTGCCGCCAGTTTTGAAGCGGGTTTGCGGCAAGTGGGTTTCGCCGCGCAGCGGCATTTTATATGGATTTGCGGGGATAGGAAGCGCGGCCCGCCCGGCGGTCAGAAATGAACGAAGCGTTACCGGTAAGGGGCCGGAACGCCGCCTCAGTTGCGGATGACGCGCTTGAGCTTGTCGATCGTGTAGTCCTTGCCGGCGATCGAAAGCAGCGGCGGCGACTCGGTGAGATCGGCGGAGTCGACCACCGCCTGGATCTCGGTCGGGATCGAGACCGCTTGGCCGTTGGCATCCTTCGCCGTGATCGTGATCTTGTAGTTGCCGTCGGGCCATTGCTTGTCGCTCGCGTCCTTGCCGTCCCAGGCGAGCGCCTGGTTCTTGCCGGCATCGAGCGCCCGGGTGCTGGTCATGACCGTCTGGCCGTTGGCAGCGGTGATCGTGATGGTGGCCGTCACCGGCTTGTCCACCGTCACCCACCAGACGGCGTTGCCATCCGTGAGCGGGGCGGTGTCGCCATCGACCACCACCCTCTGGCCGACATAGTCGAGCGCCTGGGTCGCCTGGGCGGTCTGTTGCAGCGCGACCAGCGTCTTGAGCTGGTCGTTGGCCTTGAGCTGCTGCTCGACCTGGGCGAACTGCACGAGCTGGGCGGTGAACTGGTTGGTGTCGAGCGGATCGAGCGGGTTCTGGTTCTTGAGCTGCGTCGTGAGCAGCGTCAGGAAGGTCTGGAAGTTGCTGGCGATGCCTCCCTCGGCTTCGGCCTTGTTCGACGAGGCGCCGTTGTTGTTGGTCGCCGAGGCGACGTTCGACGTGACGCCGGGGTTGATGGTGGTCATGGTCGTGGTGCCCTCGTCGCCTTAGACCCGGATGTCGAGACCGCCGCCCATGCCGAGCAGGCGGCCGTAGTTCTGGCGTTGCGCGTGCGGCGGGGCGTCCTCGTCGGGCAGCACGAGCTGCGCGCCGCGGGACGAGTCCTGATCGTCGTTCTGCTGGAATGCCTCCTGACGCAGCGAGAACTCCAGCGCGTTGTCGGAGGTTTTCAGGCCCGCCTGCTGCAACGCGCGCTCGAGCTGGCTTGAATCGCGCTTGAGCAGGTCGAGGGTGTCGCTGCGCTCGACCACGAGGCGGGTGGTGGCGTTGCCGTCGCTGTCGATGTCGAGCTTGACGTCGATACGGCCGAGCTCCGGCGGATCGAGGCGGATTTCGAACCGGTTTTTGCCGGCGAGCGCCTGGCTCGCAATCTCGACCGCGACGCCGCTGAGCGGCACGGCCGGGGAGGCGTCCGCGCCGGCCTGAAGCTGCGCCTGGATCTGGGCCTGCAGCTGGGTTGAGGTCAGTGCCGCAGGCTGGGTAGGCGCTGTGGCGACGGCCGGTGCCGCCGACGCGGCGGCTGCGCCGGGATCGGCGTTCGCCGATGATGCTGCGGCCATCGCGCCTGGCGCGTCGGCCGCCTGCTGCTTCGCCGCGGCCGAAGCCTCGGCGCCACGATTGGTTTGCGGCTTCACGTCGGATTTCTCGGCGTCGGGCTTTGCGGCGTGACTGGTTGCGTCGCCCGGCTTGTCACCGCTTTTGTTGCCCGGTTCGCCGTCGTCGCCTGCGTCCTTTTGTGACGCGGCGGCCTGTGCTTCGGCGCGGAGCTCGGGTTTGGCCTGCGACGGCGACTTGGCTTCGTCCTTCGCGTCGGCCTTCCTGGTGTCGTCTTTGACCTCGCCCTTCACCCCGGCCTTGGCTGCCTCGACGGCGGCCTGATCCTCGGCGGCCTGGGGCGCTCCGCCTGGCGCGGCGGACTGTTCGGCGGCCTTCAAGGCGGCGAGCGGATCGATGACGGGCGTCTCGGCGGATGCAGCGGCGTCCGCGGCTGCGCCGAGGTCGGTGGCGGCCGGATCGGTGGCCGGCGGCGTCACCGCGACGGCCACCTCGGTGGAGACGGCCGGTTGTGCGGTGTCCACCAGTGCGGCAAGGGCTGCCGCGAATTCGGCGTCCAGGGCCGGTTCGGTTTTCGCGTCGGTGCCGGTCGCTGCGGTGCCGTCGCCGGCCGCGGCAGCCGCAGCGGCGTCCTCGCCGGACTTGGCGGCTTTCGTGGTTTCGTCGCCGGCCTTCGCGTCGTTCGTGCTGGCGGTGTCCCTGGTGTCGCGCGCCGCTTTGGCCGGCTCAGCGTCGTCGCGTTTGCTGACATTGTCGGTCTTGCGGCGGTTTTCCGCGGGCCGTGCGGTGTCGCTTCGCTCGGCCCGGGCGTTGCGCGCCGCGGGCCGAGGCTCTTTTGCGGGCGTGGCGCTGTCGAGCAGCTCGGCAAACGGCGAGGACGGTTCCCGGTCGGCGTTGTCGGCCCGGGAGCGGTTGGCGGACTGCTGACGCATGTGCTGGACGATGCTGTTTTCGGACGCGACGCTCGGCACGTTGGACCTCGCTCGACAAAGTTGGCGTAATGGTTTGCCAAACGGCTTTTGCAATCGCCGGGCCACCGGAACTCGGACTGTTTATTGTTTGATTTCAGTGGTTTAGGAAATTCAGCGCAGCGCTTCGATCGGCATGGCCTGCGCCCATGCGGCAAGAACTGCCGGGATGCGGCCGCCGCGCCCGCCACATTGCTTGGCCAAAGTCGGTCCCTATAGTAAGGGCCTGTCGCCGACCCCGGAATAAAGACAAGGAGCGCGGCCCCGGGCCGCTGCCGCAATGCGTAACAATCTCGACCTCGAAGGGCGCCCGCAGGACACCCGCGTCGTCGTCGCCATGTCCGGCGGCGTCGACTCGTCGGTGACGGCCGCGCTCTTGAAGGAGCAGGGCTATGACGTCGTCGGCGTGACGCTGCAGCTTTACGACCATGGGGCGGCAACGCATCGGAAGGGCGCCTGCTGCGCCGGGCAGGACATCCACGACGCCCGCAACGTCGCCGACCGGATCGGCATTCCGCACTACGTGCTCGACTACGAGAGCCGCTTCAAGGAGGCGGTGATCGACCGCTTCGCCGAGAGCTACGTCGCAGGCGAGACGCCGGTGCCCTGCGTCGACTGCAACATGGCGATCAAGTTCAAGGACCTGCTCGGCACCGCCCGCGAGCTTGGCGCGGAGGTTCTGGCGACCGGCCACTACGTGGCGTCGCGGGCGACGGCTTCCGGTCGCGCGCTCTATCGCGCCCGCGAGGAGGAGCGCGACCAGAGCTACTTCCTGTTCGGCACCACGTACGAGCAGCTCGAGCATCTGCGCTTCCCGCTTGGCGACATGACCAAGGCGGAGACGCGCGAGCATGCGCGGCGCTTCGGGCTCGCGGTCGCCGACAAGCACGACAGCCAGGACATCTGCTTCGTGCCGACCGGCCGCTACACCGACGTGATCGAGCGGCTGAAGCCTGGCGCGGCGGCGGTGGGCGACATCGTCGATCTCGACGGCAAGGTGCTCGGCCGCCACGACGGCATCATCCATTTCACCGTCGGCCAGCGGAAGGGCCTGAAGATTCCCGGTCCCGCGCCGCTCTACGTGGTGGGGCTGGACGCCGCGACCCAGCGCGTCATCGTCGGCCCGCGCGAGGCGCTGACCATGCGGAGGATCGCGCTGCGCGACGTCAACTGGATCGGCGACCGCGCGCTCGGCGACGTGCTCGAACAGGGCCGCCTCGAAGTGTTCGTGAAGGTGCGCTCGACGCGGCCGCCGCAGGCGGCCTGGCTGTCGCAGGGCGCGAACGGCACCGAGATCGAGCTTGCCGACGGCGAGGATGGCGTGTCGCCCGGCCAGGCTTGCGTGTTCTACGACAGCGCGCAGGGCCAGGCCCGGGTGCTGGGCGGTGGTTTCATTCGCGCAGCGGCAGCGACCGCACGGGCCGCATAATCAGAAAAGACGAGGGGGAGATGGGGGCAGCGCTCGACCGCGGGCAGATCGAGAAGGCTTATGCGCGCTGGGCACCGGTCTACGACGTGGTGTTCGGACGGGTGTTCGAGCAGGGGCGGCGCGCCTCAATCGATGCCGCGGAGAACCATTGCGGGCCCGGCGGCGGCCGCATCCTCGAGGTCGGCGTCGGCACCGGCATCTCGCTGCCGGACTACAGCCGCGTCAACCGGATCGTCGGCATCGACATCTCCGCGCCGATGCTGCGCAAGGCGCGCGAGCGGGTGATCGAGCACAACCTCACCAATGTCGAAGCGATCGCGGTGATGGACGCCAAGCACCTCGCGGTGCCCGACGGCTCGTTCGACGTGGTGGTGGCGCAGTACGTCATCACCGCGGTGCCGGACCCGGAGGCGACGCTCGACGATTTCGCGCGCGTGCTCAAGCCCAGCGGCGAGATCATCCTGGTCAACCATCTCGGCGCCGAAGACGGGTTCCGCAAGGTGTTCGAGCAGGGCTTTTCGCCGATCGCACGCCGGCTCGGCTGGAGCCCGGAGTTTCCCTGGGCGCGGCTGACCGGCTGGGCGGCGCGCGCGGGCTTCCGCGTGATTGAGCGGCGGCCGATGCCGCCGATGGGGCACTTCTCGCTGATCCGCTTCGGCAAGCATTAGTTGCGAAACGAACTCGCGCGAATTGACGCGCCCGGAACTGGTCCGGCTGCGCGGCCGTTATCATGCCGAAAGACCAGGGACGTACGGCATGATGCGTTGCGCGAAGATCGTGGCCCTCGGCTGCCTGCTGCTGGGCTTCTCAGCGTATGGGATGGCGCAAACCGCGGCCGGGCCGCCGCGCGATCCGAAATCCTGCGAGCCCGGCGCCATGTCGCCGCAGCCGCCGACCGGGCCACCGGGCACGGCGGACCCGGGCACGACCACCGGCAGCGGCGAGAACCTCAGCGACAAGCTCACCCGCGGCGAAGGCGTACTGTGCCCGCCCGAGGTCGATCGGGATATGCACATACAGCCGCGCAACGGTGGCAAAACGCCGGTGATTCCGCCGCCAGGGAGCCCCGGCGGCGACCCCGGCGTGCGGCCGAAATAGGCCGGACCTGCGG
Source organism: Xanthobacteraceae bacterium (assembly GCA_019746135.1). Taxonomy (GTDB): domain Bacteria; phylum Pseudomonadota; class Alphaproteobacteria; order Rhizobiales; family Xanthobacteraceae; genus Z2-YC6860. Next base: position 1,258 of record JAIESI010000062.1, on the reverse strand, counting down.
CGTGCTTGACAGACTTTCCCAGCGCTTCCTATATCGCGGCATTCCGGCACAATCGCGTTGGAATGGCGGGGTAGCTCAGCTGGTTAGAGCGGCGGAATCATAATCCGTAGGTCGGAGGTTCAAGTCCTCTCCCCGCTACCACCGCTTGGGGGTGCATTCTGATCACATGGGTCGCGTTTCATTCCGGACACATGGGTAATACGTTTGGTCCGAACGGGTTGTCGACCGGTTCGAGCCTGCATGTCGCGTCGTCGAAGTAGCCCAGATCATAGTCCATGAAGGTGACGAGCCAAACGCGTTCGCTCACCTGCTTGATGCCGACGTTTTGACCCGCGAACACTTGGCTGAGGTTGATCTTCTGTCGCTTGAAGCAGATGCGGCCGCAGGTTGTCACGGTGATGGTCGTGTCGTGCAGCGGATAGTCGAACTCGGGCAGGCCTTGATAGGGCCGCGTTGAAGCGAGGTAGCGCTCGGCGGAGCATTGCATGCCAAGCGCTTGATGCGGTCGCTCGTTGTTGCAGCAATCGATGAAGGCATCGAACTTGTCCTGTTGCTGCAGGACGTTCTCCGCGGCGGGCTTGGTGGTCTCAAGCTTCAGGGTCTGATGCATGCGCTCGTGGCGTCCGTTCTGCTGCGGATGGCCCGGCTTGATACGCTCGATGCCGATCCGTCGCCACCAGCCCGAGAGCCTGCCCAAAATTGAACAACGCACTGGGACTCGCGAAGGGAACGCCGTTGTCGGTGCGGATGGCCTGCCGATAAGGCCGGCGCGAGCGGTCGGTGAGCCCCTGCACGCCACAGCTGTAGCGATTGAGGATCTTGTGGCCGGTCCTGCGCGAGACGTCTTTGCAGCGCGCGCATCGCGCACCGCGAGCTGGATTCCGTATGGATTGACGAAAACCGAAGCAAGGTTGTCCTCTCGGGATTCGGCGCGCAATGGGGTCGTTGTTGTACTCGGTGACCGTTCGTAAGACTTCTTTTCGCGTCGACAGTTCGTACGCGAAGATATCAACGTTACAGCGCATGCAAATTTATTTTTGCGCCGGCTGCCTTCCCTGGCGGTGAAGCGGCTCTAAGATCATGGAAAACCTTTGATCCAGGGCGCTGGCACAGGGGAGTCGGAATCGATATGCAACCGATGACACACGCGTTTCGCCGCGGCCTCATATTGGCGGGAGGCGGACTAGGGCCTGTCTTCAGTTAGGGGATTCCCAAATCAGCAATTGAGTGATTCATGGGCGGTCGACCTGAGGAGGGC
>JAIESI010000083.1 GCA_019746135.1 Xanthobacteraceae bacterium | reverse complement strand
TCCCAACCGGACGGTTCGCGCGGTCGGCCCGACCTTCCTGCCTGCGCGCTGAAAGCCGCCGCTCGAAATTTCGACAGTCGTCTGAGCACGACCGCCCCGCTCCGGAACGCGCGGCAAACGTGCTTGTTTTGCAGGCGTTTTTCCCGGTTCCGTGATACGCAAAAAATATAGTTCCAGTTTTCGCGGCACCGGACTCCGGCTCGCGCGTTAACCGGCCACCCCCAACCACAGCAGGAAGCCAGCAATTCTGCATTCGCGGAAGGAGCAAACTCATGGCTGAGGCCAACAAGCCACGCTGCCCGGTTTGCGCACGCGAGATGCTGCTCAAACAAGTGCTGCGGCAGCAGTCGTTCGACCACTACGTCTTCAAATGCAAGCCTTGCGATCTGGAATATCCGGTCGTGAAGCAAAGCGATTGATCATCCGCCCGCTGCACGGCGCACGCGGCTTATCTTGCGCTGTGCAGCGGCATTGCCCGTCTCAGGAGACCGCCAGCATCCGCCCTGCCCCAACAATCAGAAATCGAATGCCTCGTTTTTCGCCGAGGCGCCGGCTTTGAACAGCGCGCGGTCCGGCTCGGGCAACGGCTCGCCTTGATCGCGGAAGCGGTTGACGATCGGATAGCGGCGGTCGCGGCCGAAATTTTTCAGCGTCACCTTCACGCCCGGAGCCGCCTGCCGGCGCTTGTATTCGGCGATGTTCAGAAGCCGCTCGACCTTGAGCACGATGTCGCGGTCGAAGCCTGCGGCGATGATGGCCGCGACCGGCTCCTCGCGCTCGACGAGACGCTCGAGAATCTGGTCGAGCATGTCGTAGGGCGGCAGCGAATCCTGGTCCTTCTGGTTCTCGCGAAGCTCGGCGGTCGGCGGCTTGACGATCACGTTCTCGGGGATGACTTCGCCGGAAGGCCCAAGCGCGCTTTCCGGCTTCCAGGCGTTGCGCAGCCGCGACAGACGGAACACCTCGGTCTTGTAGAGGTCCTTGATCGGGTTGAAGCCGCCGTTCATGTCGCCATAGAGCGTGGCATAGCCGACCGACATCTCCGACTTGTTGCCGGTCGTCACCACCATCAGGCCGAACTTGTTGGAGATCGCCATCAGGATCACGCCGCGCGCGCGGGCCTGGATGTTCTCCTCGGTCACGTCGCGGGCGCGGCCCGCGAAGGCCGGAGCCACCGCCTTCTCGAGCCCCAGCACGGCGCTTTCGATCGGCAGGATGTCGTATTGAATGCCCAGCGCCTTGGCGATCCTGGCCGCGTCGTCGAGCGAGTCCTGCGAGGTGAATTTGTACGGCAGCATCACGCAGCGCACGCGATCCTTGCCGAGCGCATCCACCGCGATCGCTGCGCAGAGCGCCGAGTCGATGCCGCCCGACAGGCCGAGCACCACGCCCTTGAAGCCGTTCTTCTCGACATAGTCCTTCAGGCCGAGCACGCAGGCGCCGTAGTCGGTCTTCTCGTTCTCGTCCTGCCGGGTGACCGGCCCGCCGACGCATTTCCAGGCGCCCGCCTCGCGCTTCCATTCGGTCAGCGCGACGCTCTCGCGGAACGTCGGAAGCTGCGCGCCGACGCTGCGATCGGCGTTGATGACGAACGACGCGCCGTCGAACACCAGCTCGTCCTGTCCGCCGACCATGTTCAGGTAAACGAGCGGCAGGCCGGATTCGACGACGCGGGCCACCGCGATGTTGAGGCGGTGCTCGGTCTTGCCGCGCCAATAGGGCGAGCCGTTCGGCACCAGCAGGATCTCGCCGCCGGTCTCGCTCAGACATTCGACGACCTCCGCGCCCCAGATGTCCTCGCAGATCGGAATGCCGATGCGGACCCCCTTGAACAGGACCGGCCCCGGCATCGGCCCCTGCGCGAACACGCGCTTCTCGTCGAACACGCCGTAGTTGGGAAGATCGACCTTGTAGCGGATTGCCTCGATCACGCCGCCTGAAAGCAGCGTATAAGCGTTGTAGAGCTTGCCGTCCTCGACCCAGGGCGTGCCGACCAGCAGCGCCGGGCCGCCTTTGCTCTCCCGCGCCAGCGCCTCGACGGCTGAGCGGCAGGCGGCCTGAAACGCGGGCTTGAGCACCAGGTCTTCCGGCGGATAGCCGGCGATGAACAGCTCAGGAAACGCCACGAGGTCGGCGCCAAGCTTTTGCGCCTCATCGCGGGCGCGGCGCACCTTGTCGGCGTTGCCGGTGACGTCGCCGACCGTCGGATTGAGCTGTGCGAGCGCGATTTTCAGGCTGTCGGCGGGACGGGCGTTCATGACACTGATCTAGCCCGTTCGGGCCGGCGGCAGCAATCGCCGGGCCGTCATAGCAGGCCGAACCGCTCCACGAGCGCAACCAGCCAGACCAGCCCGGCGAGCAGCAGCGACAGGCCGACCGCAGCCGAGGCCATGTCCTTGATGCGGCCGATGGCGTCGTGGTGATGCGGCGTGACGTGATCGGAGAGCTTCTCGATCGCGGTGTTGAGCAGTTCGACGACCATCAGCAGCACGACGACGCCGATCAGCGCCACGCGCCGCCACGCATCGGTGGCGACGATGAAGGCGAGCGGAATGGCGATCGCCAGCGCAATCAGCTCCTGGCGGAACGCCTCCTCGCTGCGGGCGCAGGCGATGAGCCCGTTCCAGGAGTTGCGGCTGGCCTTGAGAAGTCGCAGCACGGCGGCTCCGTCAGAGCCCGGCAGCCGCCGGCAAGGGTCTGGTGCGGGCGGCGCGTTCCTGCTTGAGCAGATCGGCCATCAGGAAAGCGAGCTCGATCGCCTGCTCGGCGTTCAGCCGGGGATCGCACAGCGTATGGTAGCGGTCGTTGAGGCCCTCGTCGGTGATCGCATGCGCGCCGCCGGTGCATTCGGTGACGTTCTGCCCGGTCATCTCCAGGTGAACGCCGCCGGCATGGGTGCCTTCGGCGGTGTGGATCGAGAAGAACGACTTCACCTCTTTCAGGATCAGGTCGAACGGCCGGGTCTTGTAGCCGGTTGTCGCCGTGATCGTGTTGCCGTGCATCGGGTCGCACGACCACACCACCGATTTGCCTTCGCGCTTCACCGCGCGGATCATTCCCGGCAGCATCTCGGCGACCTTTTCGGCGCCCAGGCGGACAATGAGCGTCAGCCGGCCCGGCTCGTTCTCCGGATTGAGCGCATCGATCAGGCGCAGCATGTCGTCGACCTTCGACGACGGGCCGCACTTCAACCCAAGCGGATTGACGATGCCACGGCAGAACTCGACATGGGCGTGGTCGAGCTGGCGGGTGCGATCGCCGATCCAGACCATGTGCGCCGAGGTCGCGCACCAGGTGCCGGGCCGCGTCGAGTCCTCGCGCGTCAGCGCCTGCTCATAGCCGAGCAGCAGCGCCTCGTGGCTGGTGTAGAAGTCGGTGGTCTTGAGCTCCGGATGTTTTTCCAGGTCCAACCCGCAGGCCTGCATGAAGGCCAGCGCCTCGGAAATCCGGTCCGCCAATTCCAGGTAACGCTGGCTCGACTTCGGATCGAGATCGAGCATCCACTGGTGCACGCGGCCGAGGCTCGCGTAGCCGCCATGGGTCAGCGCGCGGATCAGGTTCAGCGTCGAGGCCGAGTGCCGGTAGGCCTCGATCAGCCGCTGCGGATCGGGCATGCGCGCGGCCGCCGAGAACTCCGGCCCGTTGATGATGTCGCCGCGGTAGCTCGGCAACTCCTGGCCGTTCTTCTTCTCGACCGGCGAGGAGCGCGGCTTGGCAAACTGGCCGGCGATGCGGCCGACCTTCACCACCGGCACCGAGGCGGCATAGGTCAGCACCACCGCCATCTGCAGGAACACGCGAAGGAAGTCGCGGATGTTGTTGGCGCTGATGTTGTTGGCGCTCGGGTCGGTGAAGCTTTCGGCGCAGTCGCCGCCCTGCAGCAGGAAACCTTCGCCCTGGGCGACGCGGCCGAGCGCCTCCTTCAGGTTGCGCGCCTCGCCTGCAAAAACCAGCGGCGGGTAGCTGGCAAGCTGCTTCTCGACGGCCTGCAACACCGCCTGGTCCGGGTACTCCGGGACCTGGACAATCGGCTTGCCTCGCCAGCTATCGCGCGTCCAACGTTCGGCCACGACGCAACACTCCGCTTGATTGATTTTCCCCTGTCGGGACCGGGGTTTATAACGGCACGTCAACGGAATTGCCAGCGCGGCCGCGCCGCCGAGCGAAGCGAGGGGCCGGCGCGGCCTGCGCTATGGAGTTCGCGCCGGCCGCTCGCCTTCGGCGCGCCAGCGCGAACCCAACCCGCCGTCACAAATCCCGCCAAGCCTCTGACAACAAACCTATTCCGCCGCCTCGCGGACATGGGTCGCAAACTTCGTCCGCATCGTCACCAACTCCTCGGCGGCGGTCGGATGCAACGCCATGGTGGCGTCGAAGTCGGCCTTGGTGGCCTTCATCTTCACCGCGATGCCGATCAGCTGGATCATCTCGCCGGCGTCCGGTCCGACGATGTGGCAGCCGACCACCCGGTCGGTCATGCCGTCGACCACGAGCTTCATGAAGGTGCGGGTGTCGCGGCCCGACAGCGTCGCCTTCATCGGCTTGAACGAGGTCTTGTAGACGTCGACCTTGGGCAGCGTGCAGCACGCCTCGGCTTCGCTCAGGCCGACGACGCCGACCTCGGGCTCGGTGAACACCGCGGTCGGCACCTCGGTGTGATCGACCTTGGCCGGCTTCCCTCCGAACACGGTGTCGGCGAACGCATGGCCCTCGCGGATCGCGACCGGGGTCAGCGCGATGCGGTCGGTGACGTCGCCGACCGCATAGATGTGCGGCACGTTGGTCTGCGAGAACTCATTGACCGCGATCGCCCCCGCTTCCGTGAGCTTCACGCCCGCGGTTTCGAGGCCGAGGCCCTTGACGTTGGGCCGGCGGCCGGTTGCGAACATCACCTTGTCGACCATGACGTCCTGGTGACCCGAGAGCTGCACGCAAAGCCCGTGATCCACCTTCTCGATCGCCTCGACGATCCGGCCGGTGATGATCTTGATGCGGCGCTTTTCCAGCTCGCCGCGCAGATGGCTGCGGACCTCGTCATCGAAGCCGCGCAGGATGTTCTCGCCGCGGTAGACCACGGTCACGTCCGCGCCGAGCCCGTTGAAGATGGTGGCGAACTCGAGCGCAATGTAGCCGCCGCCCTGGATCAGGATGCGCTTCGGCAATTCCTTGAGGTGAAACGCCTCGTTCGACGAGATGACGTGCTCGCGGCCCTCGATGTCCTTGCCGAGCGACGGCGAGCCGCCGGTGGCGATCAGGATATTTCTGGCGCGCACGGTCTCGCCGGTCGCCAGCAGCTTCACGGTGTGCGGACCGGTGATCTCCGCACGGCTTCGCACCGCCTTGACCTTGGCGCGCTCGAGGATGCCGCCATAGGCGGCTTCCAGCCGGTCGATTTCCTTGTCCTTGTTGGCGATGAGCGTGGCCCAGTCGAACTTGGGCTCGGGCAGCGTCCAGCCGAACCCCTTCGCATCCTCGAACTCGTCGTGGAAGCGCGAGGCGTAAACCAAAAGCTTCTTCGGCACACAGCCGCGGATCACGCAGGTGCCGCCGAAGCGATACTCCTCGGCGATCGTGACCTTGGCGCCATAGCCGGACGCGATGCGGGCGGCGCGCACGCCGCCCGAACCTGCGCCGATGACGAACAGATCGACCTCTTCCGGCATGGTTTCTTCCGACTTGGCCTCACCTGCCCCGCGACGTCCGACTTCAGCGTTGGCGCATGTCCTTTTCGGAAAACCGGTGCCCCTTTTCCGGGACCTGCGCTGAGACCGTCAGATAAGGTTGTGCCCGCGCTTTTGCATCTCGGCGCGGAACTTGGCGTCGACTTCGGCCGCAAGGCGGCGCGACCAGTCGTCGGCGGCCTTCATGGATTCTTCCAATGCCTTGGGCTCTTCGGAAATGAGCTTCCGGCCCAGCGGCGTTCTGAAGAACGCAAGCGCGTCCTTCAGCTCCTGCTCGGTGAAATGCGCGGCGTAGATGCGCGTGAGCTCCTGCTGCATCTCCGCCTTGCGCGGCGCGAAGTCGGCGGCGAGCTTCTGCGCCACCGCGTCCAGCTCCTTGGCGAGATTGGGGTTGGTCTGCATGAAGAAATTGCGGTGATACTGGATCACGCCGTTGACCAGCGGGTCGTAAGCCGCGGCCGCGCCTTTGAGGTCAATCAGCTCTTTCGCCAGCAGGAGCTGAGCCGGGGTGACGGGTGCGGCCGCCGGCCTCTGCGGCGCGGCGGGCGCCTGTCTCGGCTGCTGCTGAGCGATCGACGTGACCGACAGCGTGGCTCCGAGCAGCGCGGCGGCACCAAGCACGGTGGCGGAATGGCGAAGTGACATGCTGCAACTCCCTTCAAGGCTTTCGTTATGACCGTTCGACCACGCGGGCGCCGGCTGGCCCGGCCAGAATAGCGGCTTGCGCCATCCCGATGAACAGCCCGTGTTCGACCACGCCAGGTATGCTGAACAGCCGTTCTGACAGCGATTTCGGGTCGGCAATACGCTGAAGCCTGGCGTCCAGGATCCAGTGGCCGCCGTCCGTGACGAAAGCGTGGCCGTTTTTGCCCTGCCGGAGCGCAGCCGGTGCCCCGCACACCGCCTCGACGGCGCGCTTGGTGGCCCTGAAGCCAAACGGCATCACCTCGATCGGCAGGGGGAAACGGCCCAGTACCGGCACCCATTTGCTTTCGTCGGCGATCACGACCATCCGGCCGGAGGCGGCTGCCACAATCTTCTCGCGCAACAGCGCCCCGCCCCCGCCCTTGATCAGGGTCAGGTCGGGGCCGATCTCGTCGGCACCGTCCACGGTCATGTCGAGCTCGGGCGTGTCATCGAGCGTGGTCAGCGGCACGCCGAGCTGTTCGGCCTGTTGGCGGGTCGCTTCCGACGTTGGGACGCCGACCACCTGCAAACCGGAGCGGACGCGTTCAGCGAGAAGCTCGACGAAGTGCTTTGCGGTCGAGCCGGTCCCGAGGCCAAGCCGCATGCCGGGGCGCACCCATTCCACGGCGACCGCGGCGGCTTGACGTTTCTGCGCTTCGATGTCCATGAACGGGCAGGCGCTTCAAATGGAAAACCGGCCGAACTTCTAGCCGCGTTTACGACCGCAGGATAGCTCGAACATGGCCTTGACCGTCGTATTCGACCTCGACGGCACACTGGTCGACACCGCTCCCGAC
>JAIESI010000109.1 GCA_019746135.1 Xanthobacteraceae bacterium | reverse complement strand
CAGCCGCTGAAGCCCGGCGAGGAGCGGCTCGCCTTCTCCTGCGCGCTGCCGATGAACACCAAGGGGCTGCGCGTGCTCTCACGCAAGTCCTACGAAGCGCACGCGGTGTCGGTGTTCGACAATCCGCTGTCGGCGCGGTTCGACGAGAACGACGCGCTGATGTATTTCGACGACGTGAAGGTGCCGTGGGAGCGCGTGTTCGTCTACAAGGACACCGACATGTGCCGCGCCCAGTTCCACGACACCGCGGGTCATGCCTACCAGAACTACCAGGCGCAGATCCGGCTGTCGGTGAAGATCAAGTTCCTGATCGGCCTCGCCCACAAGCTCACCGAATCGATCGGCACCAATGCCATGCCGCCGATCCGCGAGCAGCTCGGCTTCCTCGCCGCCAATGTCAGCATGGTCGAGGCGATGATGGCCGGCATGGAGATCGAGGGGAACATGCGTGGCGAATACTGGGTGCCGAACAAGCACTTCATGTATTCGGCGCAGGTGCTGACCCAGGACCTCTATCCGCGCGTGATCCACACGCTGCGCGAGCTGTCCGGCGGCGCGCTGATCATGCTGCCGTCCTCGGTGCAGGACTTCGCCGATCCGTCGCTCAAGAAGATCATCGAGCTGACGCAACAGTCGGCGAAGATGAAGCCCGAGGAGAAGGTCAAGTTCCTCAAGCTCGCCTGGGACGCGATCGGCTCCGAGTTCGGCTCGCGCCACACCCAGTATGAGATGTTCTACGCGGGCGCGCGCTTCGTCACCACCGGTCACAGCTACCGCACCTTCGACTGGGCGGGCGCGACCAAGATGGTGGACAACGCCATGGCCGGTTACGATCTTTCCGCCGCACTGACCTCGCACTGAACGCGGACCACGGACAACCGCCATGAAGACCGCAATCGTCAATCTCGGTCAGATCGTCACCGGCGCCTGGACCGCACCGCTCACCGCCGGCGACACCATCCTGACCGACGGCGACCGCATCGTCGCGGTCGGCACCGCCGCCGCCCAGGCGGTCGAAGCGGCCGACGTGGTGATCGACGCCGGCGGCATGACGGCGATCCCGGGCCTGATCGATTCCCACGTCCACATCACCTTCGGCGACTACACGCCGCGCCAGAACACCGTCGGCTATCTCGAAAGCTACGTGCACGGCGGCGTGACCACGTCGATCTCGGCCTCCGAGGTGCACGTGCCGGGTCGGCCGCGCGACGTCGAGGGCGTGAAGGCGCTCGCGGTCGCGGCGCAGCGCTGCTTTGCCGAGTACCGGCCGGGCGGCATGCGCGTGATCGCCGGCTCGGTGATCCTGGAACCGGGGTTGAGGGCGTCAGACTTCGAGGAGCTGGCGCGCAAAGGCGTCAAGCTCGCCAAGGCGGGCTTCGGCGCGGTGAAGACCGCCTACGACTACGTGCCGCTGGTCGCCGACGCCAAGGCCGCGGGCCTGATCACCACCTGCCACACCGGCGGCTCGTCGATTCCAGGCTCCGGCGCGATCACCGGCGATCATTTGCTGAAGATGCATCCGCACGTGTCGTTCCACATCAACGGCGGCCCGACGGCGATGCCGGACAAGGATTTCGAGCGGGTCATTCTCGAATCGAAGATGGCGCTGCAGGTCTGCACCGCGGGAAACCTGAGGACCACGCTGCTCTGCGCCAAGCTCGCGGACCGGCACGGCGCGTTCGACCGCTTCATCATCGCGACCGACACGCCGACCGGCAGCGGCATCATGCCGCTGGGCATGCTCTACACCATCGCCCATTGCGCGAGCCTGACCGACATGCCGGCCGAGCGCTTCGTCTGCGCGGCGACCGGCAGCAACGCCCGGGTGTATGGCCTCGACAGCGGGTTCCTCGCCGCCGGCAAGGCCGCGGATGTCGTGCTGATCGATGCGCCCGACGGCGGAACCCAGACGACCGCGCTCAACGCCATCAAGCACGGCGACATCGCCGCCATCGGCATGGTGATGACCGCGGGTGTGCCGCGGTTTGTGGGACGCAGCCGCAACACGCCGGCGACGACGCGCCAGGCCCGTGTCGCATCGTCGCGGGTGACGCGAGACTTCTCGGCGGCCGGGCACTGACGCGCCCGCGCGCTTGACTCCGGGGATTGATATTTGTCTAGTAATGCAAGTGACTAGCACGTGATGGGCCTGGGGACGACGATCGAGGGTTGAGGATGCGCGAAGGCGCCTGCGCATCCCGGACTGAGACCGAAGCGGGATGATCTATCAGCAGCTGATCAACGGGCTGATGCTCGGCGCATCCTATGCGCTGATTGCGATCGGCTACACGCTGATCTTCGGCGTCCTGAAGCTTCTGTATTTCGCCCACGGCGAGGTGTTCATGGTCGGAGCCTTCGTCGGGCTCTACCTCGTGGTCCTCGGCGGCGCCAACATCTATGTCGCCCTGCTCGGCGCGCTGATCGCCTGCGCGGTGCTCGGCATCATCGCGGTCTATGTCTCGGTGCGGCCGGTTGCCAAGGACAAGCCGCTCGCCCCGCTGATCAGCACCATCGGGCTCACGATCGTTTTACAAAATCTCGCGGTCTATATCTTCGGCGGCCAGCAGGTCGCGTTTCCCGAGACCATCAAGCAGCAGCTTTTTCACTTCGGCCCGATCACCATCAGCTCGGTGCAGCTCTTCATCCTCGGCGTCGCCGTGACGCTGATGGTGGTGCTGTGGCTGTTCATCGAGCACACCAGGATGGGCCGCGCGATCCGCGCCACCGCCGAGAACCACGAGACCGCGGCGCTTCTCGGCGTCGACGTCAACCGCGTGGTGCTGGTGACGTTCATGATCGGCTCGGGGATCGCGGGCGTGGCGGGCGTGCTCGACGGCATCAAGAACAGCGGCATCTCGCCGTTCATGGGGCTCGGGGCCGCGGTGAAGGGGCTGATCGTGATGCTGCTCGGCGGGCTCGGCAACGTGCCGGGCGCGATGGTCGCGGGCCTGCTGCTCGGCATGATCGAAATCCTCTCGGCGGCCTATATCGGCACCACCGAGCGCGATTTCTTCTCCTTCGCGATCCTCATTCTGATCCTGATCTACCGGCCGACCGGATTGTTCGGCACGCGCACCACGGATGAAAGGTAGCGCCGCCGATGTTCGAAGGCCTGCTCGACGGATACACGAAATCGCTGCTGGTGTTCGCCGGCATCCACGTGATCGCGGCCTACAGCTTCTATGCCCCGTTCAAAACCGGCCAAGTCTCGCTCGGCCAGGCGGGCTTCATGGCGATCGGCGCCTACGCCTCCGCGATCCTGACGCAGAAATTCGGCGTGCCGTTCGCCGCGGCGCTGATCGTCGGCGGCATCGCCGCGGGCATCATCGGCGTCGCCGTCGGCTTTCCGGCGCTCCGCATCAAAGGCATCTACCTCCTTTTGCTCACGCTGGGCTTTGCCGAGATCATCTCGGTCATCGCGCTGAGCTGGGACTATGTCGGCGGCGCGCAGGGCTTCCGCAACATCTCGTACAATCCGTACACGCTGGAATACGTGATCGGCATCATCCTCCTGCTGCTGTTCGTGTTCTCGCGGATCGAGAGCTCCAGTCTCGGGCGCAGCATGGACTCGATCCATCAGGACGAAACCGCCGCCGAGGTCATGGGCATCGACGTCGTGCGCACCAAGCTGCTGGCGTTCGGGCTTGGCGCCTTCATCGCCGGCCTTGCCGGCGCGCTCTACGCGCACCAGGCGACCTATATGGACTCGACCACCTTCAACATCATGCTGGCGGTCGAGATCCTGATGTTCGTCGTGATCGGCGGCGGCAGCACCTTCTGGGGACCGCTGTTGGGCGCGGTGGTGCTCAACGCCATCCCCGAGGTGCTGCGGTCGCTGCGCGAGTGGCTGGAACTGATCCCGCTCGCCTGGACCAATTTCTATCCGGTAAACCGCGTCTACGATGCGCTGCACGGCTTCCTCGACTTCGAGAATGCCAAGCGGCTGATCGCCTACGGCGTGATCCTGATCCTGATGATGATCTGGCGGCCTGACGGGCTCCTCACCCGCGACCAGTTGCGCCGCGCCCCGCCGCTCGGAAAGGCGCGCCAAAAGGTGAGCCATGCGTGACACCGTCGCCGCCAACGTCTGCCTTGCGATCGAAGGCCTGACCAAGCGCTTCGGCGGCTTCTACGCGCTCAACGACCTCAACATGGAGGTGACCGACGGCAGCATCCATGCGCTGATCGGACCGAACGGCGCGGGCAAGACCACCTTCTTCAATCTCGTCACCGGCGTGCTGGCCGCCGACCGCGGCCGGATCGCGCTCAGGGGCGAACTGATCGACGAGCCCCGCCCGTCGAAGCGCACGCTCAGGGGCATTGCCCGCACCTTCCAGAACATCCGGCTGTTCCCGCAGCTCACGGTGCTGGAAACCGTGATGCTCGGCGAGCATTGCCGCGCCTACCGCTCGGTGTGGCAGGCGCTTGGCAGCGCGATCCTGCACCGGCCGTTTACCGAGGCGGCGGAGGAGCGCACGATGCGTTCCAGCGCACTCGAGCTGCTCGAGTTCATGGGCCTTGCCGATCGGCAGCACCACAAAGCCTCAGACCTGTCCTATGGCGAGCAGCGGCGGCTCGAAATGGCGCGCGCGCTCGCCACCGCACCCACGCTCCTTCTGCTCGACGAGCCGGCCGCGGGCATGAACCCGCGCGAGACCGAAGAGCTCGACGAGATGATTACCCGCATCCGCGACCGCGGCATCACCATCGTCCTGGTCGAGCACGACATGCGGCTCGTGATGGGCATTTCCGACCGCGTCACCGTGCTCAACTTCGGCACCAAGATCGCCGAGGGACCGCCCGATGTGATCCAGGCGGATCCCGTGGTGATCGAAGCCTATCTCGGCGAGGACGTGCAGCTATGACGATGCTCGCGCTCAACGGGCTTCGCTCGGGCTACGGCAAGATCGCCGTGCTGCACGACGTCAGCCTGTCGATCGAGCGCGGCCAGATCGTGACGCTGATCGGCGCCAACGGCGCAGGCAAGACCACGCTGCTGAAGACGATTTCCGGGCTGATCCGGCCGACGGCCGGCACCATCGAGTTCGAGGGTCAAAGCATCGCGCGTTTGCCCGCCCACAAGATCGTCGCGCTGGGCTTGAGCCAGGTGCCGGAGGGACGCGCGATCCTCAAACGGATGACCGTGATGGACAATCTCCGCATGGGCGCCTTCACCCGGCACGATTCCGAAATTGCGGCCGACATCGGCAAGGTGTTCGAGCGGTTTCCCGTGCTCGCGGAGCGGCGCGAGCAGATGGCGGCGACGCTGAGCGGCGGCGAGCAGCAGATGCTGGCGATCGGCCGCGCGCTGATCGCGCGGCCGAGCCTGCTGCTGCTCGACGAGCCCTCGCTGGGACTGGCGCCGAAGTTCATCACCCGGATTTTCCAGACGCTGCGGGAGCTGCGCCAGGAGGGCAAGACCATCCTGCTGGTCGAGCAGAACGCGCGGCAGGCGCTGCAGATCGCCGACCGCGGCTACGTGATGGAGCGCGGCCGCATCGTGCTCAGCGGCAACGGCGGCGATCTGCTCAACAACCCCGAGGTTCAACGGACATATCTGGGACAGCAGGCGGCATAGATACACGGCCGCTGCCAGCACTCGATGGAGGTGCCATGACCCGACGCCGGTGTTAGCCTGCTGACAAACCAATACGCGCGGCGAAAGCGCTCGCGGCGCGACCGAAATTTCCGTTCACTTCAGGGAGGATCGTGACCATGGGAACTCCAGCCAAGTTCGCAACTTCGTTCGCTGCGGCAGCCGGCGTGCTGCTCGCTTCGTCGACATTCCAGGCTGCGGAAGCCGCCAATCTCGCCGGCCGCAGCGTCAAGATCGGCTGCCTCGCCTCGCTCACCGGCAAGGGCGCCGAGTGGGGCCAGGCCGCCAAGATCTCGATGGAGATCGCGGTCCAGGAGATCAACGCCAAGGGTGGCATCGGCGGCATCCCCGCCGAACTCGTCTGCTACGACACCCAGACGCTCGAGGCCGAGGCGCTGAAGTCGTTCAGCCGCCTGGTCGAGCGCGACAAGGTGCTGGTGATCTCGGGCCCGTGCTTCTCGTCCGAGTTCGAGACCATCGCCCCGCAGCTCGACCGCTACAAGACCGTGATCAACTCCTACTGCTCGGCGAAGCCCGGCCTCTCGGCAATGAGCATCTGGGCGTTCCGCAACACGCTGACCAGCGACAAGCAGCTCAAGCCGGTGGTCGACGCCTGGGTCGCCGAATACAAGCCGAAGAAGGTCGTCATCATCTATGACGCCGAGGACGCGGTGTCGAAGGGCGAAGGCGCGGGTGTGCTGCCGGCGCTGTTCAAGCAGCACAACATCGAAGTGCTGGACATGCTGACCTACCGCACCAGGGACACCGACTATTCGGCGCAGGTGACCAAGGCGAAGTCGCTCGGCGCGGAAGGCATCGGGCTCGGCTCCTGCTACCAGAACGCCGGCGCGATCGCCAAGGAAATGGCGAAGCAGGGCCTCAACGTGTCGGTCGTGGGCGGTGCCTGCGCCGGCGCGCCGGGCTTCATCGAGATCGCCGGCAAGGCGGCCGAGGGCGCCTACATGTCGACCGCGGCGTGGCTCGAAGATCCGCGGCCCGAGGTGCAGGCCTACATGAAGGCGTTCCTCGCCAAGAATGCCGGCAAGGCCCCGCCCTACAGCGGACCCCGCGCCTACGACATCATCTACTCGTACAAGCACTGCATCGAGAAATCGGGCGTGACCAACAAGCCCGCCGATGTCGATGCCGACCGCGGCCGCATCCGCGACTGCCTCGCCGGACTGAAGAAGTTCCCCGGCGTCGCGGGCGAGATCACCATGGACGAGAACCGTGACGGCGCGGGCTCAAGCGCGATCCTCAAGGTCGTGAACGGCAAATACGTCAACATGGCGAAGTAGCCGCTGACTTCTGCGCAGGGCAGCCATCGACGGCGGCGCCTTCGGAAACGGAGGCGCCGCTTTTTTCTGCCCCAGTTCAGAGGGGACGCAGCTCCAGCAAAATCTCTAGAGCGTGTCCTCAATTAGCGGATTCCCAAATCAGAATCTTGATGATTCCTGGAGGGTCAGTCTGATTCGGAGGGCTGAC
>JAIESI010000227.1 GCA_019746135.1 Xanthobacteraceae bacterium | reverse complement strand
AGCCTGAAACGATACCCTCATGTTATCGGAGATCGCGCCACGCCGAATTCCAACCACTTTTCGGACAGCACCTTGGCACCAGCACCGGGACGACAACAACCGGAGTGAACGTCAATCTTAAGAAGGACTCACAGAGCGTCCTCTTTGGTGTGAACTGGCGGATGTAGCCGCTCTCTTGCCCGGGACTAAGGGGGCAATTCAGATGCGTAAGATCATTCTCGCGGCTATCGGTCTTTTGGCGATGGCGGGTGATCGCCTGCTCGCCGGCGACCTCCCGTCCCGTTATGCGCCCCCGCCTGTCATAGGCGGAGGGCCCGGGACCAAAGTCGGAGTTCTTGACTGCCGGCTCGCCCCGTCGATCGGGTTCATTGTGGGCAGCGTTCAGCAAATGGCGTGCCGGTTCACCTCGGAAGGTCCGGGACCTTCCGAGAATTATGCCGGCACCATGAGCACCGTGGGCCTTGATATTGGTTTTACCGGCGGTGGCGCTTTGACCTGGGGCGTCTATGCATCGACCCAAAACATGGTGCCCGGGAGTCTCGCCGGAGCGTATGTTGGCGCGAGCGGAAGCGTCAGCGTGGGGGTGGGACTCGGAGAAAACTTTCTGCTCGGAGGCTCAGCCAATTCGGTGGCTCTCCAACCGTGGTCGGTCGAAGGCACGGTTGGCGTCAATGCATCCTTGGGTCTTTCGAACCTGGAATTGCGGCCGGTGCCGTAGCACGGCATCAGCCGACAATGATGACCGAGGCAAAGCCATTCGGTGTGCCGGCCCGCATTGTGCGAGGCTGGTTTGTTGGTCTCAGCATCCTGCTTGCGGCGTTCCATGCGCGAACGGCCGCCCAGGCGCAGACCTATTGCGCGATGTACGACAATGGCTCGAAAAGCTGCGGAATACCGTCCCTGGACGGTTGCCGTCAGTCGGTCGATGGTGTCGGCGGCTACTGCATTCCCGATCAGACGTCGCAGATGCGTCCCGACTTGATCGATCCATTGCGGCGGCCGATGCCCACGCCGGATGCCCTCTCACCAAGCCCCGACAGCTCGCCAGGCGATCTTGATTGGATGCCGCCGCCGCCGGAGCTGTGACTGTCCAATCGATTGATGCGTGAGGCCATCGATGGAACGCACTCCATATCAACAGGTTGCCATTGGTGCCGGAATTCTTGCGATTGTCGCGGCCATTGCCTCAGGGCGAATGCCGCAGTGGCTGCGCGTCGTGCTTGTTGCGGGTCTCGCCTTGCTTGCGGCCGGTGCCGGCGTATTCGCGTATCGTTATGCAACGCAGTCGACGACGCTGACGGTTGCTGCAGGATCGATTGACGGCGATGCGCCCCGATTGATGTCGGCCATTGCAGCGCGATTGGCCTCCAGCGGGTCGCCGATCCGGCTGACGGTCGTTGATAAGGGCACCGCGCTCGAAGCGGCCAAAGCCTTTTCGACTGGACAGGCCGACCTTGCCATCATCCGTGCCGACAGCGGTGACTTGTCTTCCGCTCGCACAGTGGTGACCGTGACGCATGCGGTGGTGATGCTTGCGGTGCCCCCAGGCAGCTCGATCGACAGCATCGACGGGCTGAAGGGGAAGACCGTTGCGGTGATTGGAGCCGAGTTGAATGGCCATGTGGTCGCGTCGCTGGTGAAGGAATACGATCTGAACGGCGCGAAGGTGCGGTTTCAAGATGTTGCTCTGAAAGACCTGCCAAAGGCATTGCAGGCGAAGCAGGTTCAGGCCGTTCTCGTCGTGATGCCCGTGTCCGAGAAGTATCTCGCGATGCTTCGCGGTGTTTTTCCACGAAATGCCAAGCAAAGCGTCGGGCTCGTCGCCATCGAAGCCGCCGGCGCAATTGCGGCCATTGAGCGCGCTTACGAAAGCTATGAACTGCCGAAAGGCACGCTTCGGGGATCACCGGCGGTTCCGGACGAGGACCTCAGCACGCTGCGCGTTCCTTTCTATCTTGTGGCCAACAAGAAGCTCAGCGACGACGTTGTTGGTGGGGTGACCAAGGCAATCATGGACGCGCGCCGGGATCTGGTGGGGGAATATCCCCTTCTTGCTCAAATTGGCGCACCAAGCACCGATAAGGACGCATTGATTCCAATCCACTCCGGAGCGGCTGCGTACTTCGATGGCGATCAGAAAACGATCTTCGATAAATACGGTGACCAGTTTTTCTATGGATCGATGCTGCTCGGCTCGCTGATGTCGCTATTGGCTGCCGGCTGGAAGTTCATGACGACAAATCCGGATGCCGCGACCAGGCAGCCGTTATTGCAGCTTCATGCGCTGATCTCCGATGTCGGTGAAGCGCGCGGCGAATCTGATCTGGCGGTGATCGAAAATAAGGTCAATGACATTCTCAAAGAGCAATTGGAGAAATGCTGTTCGGGCGATGTCGAGGCGGGTCAGGCGGACGCGCTGAATCTGGCGATCCGCCGTCTCGAGTATCTGGTAAGCCGGCGGCGGAGCATGCTGAACGGCACCCATGCAGGACCGCTACAGCCGCAATCCGGCCTGGGACCGTCATGATCAGGTCCAATGGCATGCCGTCTGCGCCTCTGGCAGCGAAGCAGCCGCGAATACGCGCATGTGTTGACAGCATGTCGACAAGAACATATAGAGAACATCGTGGCTCGGACATCCTCTCGGATCGTCTGGACCAGCAAAGGGAAACCGCCCGGCGGGGAGAACGTGCCCCTGGCCAAGCGGTGTTCATGGTGGAGCGCCGGGAGGCGCCGCCCCCCTGCGTCACTGGGGGGCGCGCGCCTCGAAAAGGCGCGCGCCGGACCCGATGGTCCGGCGGGCCCTACGTCACTGGGCCCGGCGCCTCCCGGCGCTCCATTCCCTCGTTTCGAGGGGGACGGAAAAAGGGAAAAGGGCGGGCCCGGCAGCCCGAAAAAAGTGAAGTCGCCGGGCGGCACAGCATTGTCTGCGCGGGCTGACAGATGGATCAGGGATGGACGCACACCCTGGCAACCCGGGCGGCGTCACCCGCGCGCTTGACGCGCGGGTCCATGAGGTGCCGCAGCGAGTTCAGTCTTGCGAGCAAGGTAGGGTGGGCCAAGGCGCGCAAGCGCCGGGCCCACCAATTCTTGCTCGGGGCGCGAAGGTGGGCACGCCGCTTTCGCGGCTTTGCCCACCCTACGCTTCCTGCGAATGTCAATGCGCCGCCATCTTCGCCAATCGCGACGCCACCTTCAGCCGTTGCACCGTGTCGCCGGCGAGATGGCTCCAGATGAAGCCGTCGCGCACGAGCTTCTCGGCGTGCCGCAGCGCCGCGCCGCCCGCGCCCGTGTGCAGCTCGAGATTGAGCTCGGTGACCTCCTGGATCACGTCGGTCGAGTAGTTCATCGCCAGGCCGGCGTTGGCCGAATGGATCTTGTGGTCGTGCTCCCACGCCACCCGCATCACCAGCGAGCGCAGCGCCTCGGTCAGCATGTTCATCTTGTTGATCTTGAGCTGCACCAGCTGCTGCTCGAACAGCGGCCTCGCGCCTTGCGTCGCCATCTTGGCGTGCTTCATCGCCGCCTCGCAGGCGTCGTCGCAGACGCCGAGCGCGTTTGCGGCAAGCTCCAGATCGCCGAAGATGTCGCCGCCGGTGCGGTCGCCCGCGGCTTGCGTCTTCATGTCGGAGTTGTTGACGTGGCCCACCACGTTGGCGTGCGGCACGCGGGCGTTCTCGAAGATCATCTCGCCGTTTCTATAGAACCGCCAGCCGCTCTTGTTGAACACCTTGCCGATGCGGAAGCCCGGCGTGTCGCGCTCGACCAGGAACATGGTGGTGCCCTGGCGCAGCGGCGCGTTCGGGTCGGTGCGCGCGTCGATGAAGAACAGCTTGCCGACCGGCGCGTTGGCGATGAAGCACTTCTCGCCGTTGAGGATCCAGTGGTCGCCGTTGCGCTCGGCGCGCAACTTCAGTCCGGCCTTCGGCGCGTCCTGCGGCGGCATGCGGTTGTCGGAGCCGGCGGTCGGCTCGGTGATGCCCTTGCCGAGGAGGTAACGGTGATCGGCCACGAACGGCCGCAGGAAGCGCTCCTTCTGCTCGGTGGTGCAGGCCTGCGCAATCAGGTGGCTCCACTTCCAGTTCTGGCTGAAGGTCTTCGAGATCGCGCTGTCGCCGCGCGCGAGCTCGGCCATCACCAGCGCCTGGGTCACGTAGTCGGTGCCTTCGCCGCCGTAATCCTTCGGCACCGCGAGCGTGCGGAAGCCGAGCTTCGAGCCCTTCTCGACGATGTCCCAGTTGAAGGTGCCGTGCGCGTCGGGCGCCTCGTCGAGGTCGAGCGCGATCGGCTTGATCTCGTCCTGAGCGAACTTGCGCGCCGCCATCTGCCAGGAGCGCTGCTCGTTGCTGAGCGAAAAGTCCATGGAGGCTTCCTTCTATTCGGCTGCGAGCATCGGCGGGCTGCGCCGGTATTGGGTGAGGGCCTCGGCGATGCGGAGCCGGTCGTCCGCCGTGCCGTCGCCGCTGTTGAGGCAGACGCGCGCGTCGTGGATGTACTTCTGCAGCGGCATGTCGCGCATCACGCCCATCGCGCCGAAGCATTCGGCGGCGTCCTTGGTGGCGCGATAGACCGCCTCCGTGGTGGTGACGCGGGCGATGGTCGACAGCGGCAGGTCGGGCAGGCTCCGGTCGGCAAAGGCCTCGGGATGGTCGGCGGCCCAGGCCGCGCGCCACACCACGCTGCGCGCCACGTCGAGTCTTATTGCGATATCCGCCAGTTTCGTGCCGATCGCCTGGTGCTGGGCGATCGGGCGGCCGCCCTGCACGCGAAGCTGCGCGTAGTCCAGCGCGGCCTCCGAGGCGGCGCGGCCGATGCCGATGGCGAGCGCCTCGGCATAGGGCACGGCGCGGCCCGCGTCCTGCGGCCCGCTGATGCTCAGGAGATTGCCCGCGGGCACCCGGCAGTCCTTCAGCTCGATCCGGCCGCAAGCGCCGTGATACCAGCGCGGGCCGGGCTGTTCGGTGACCGAAAGGCCCGCGGTGTCGCGCGGCACGAGGAAAAGGGCAGGGCCCCGATCGGTCTGCGCCTCGACCGCGATCAGCTTGGCGACCGGCGCATTGGCGACGCCGTCCTTGACGCCGCTGATGATCCACTCGTTGCCGCTGCGCGTCGCGGTGGTCGCGACCTTGCGCTCGCCGGTGACCGGGCGGTGGTAGTTCACGCCCAGCGCCGAATCCTCGCCGGGCTCGTGCTCGGCGCAGGCGAGGTGATAGTCGTCGTCTTCCAGAAACGCGGCGAGGAAGCGATCGCCCTGTTCCGGCGTCATCGCCGGAAACAGCCGCCGCGTCAGCGCCGAGGTTTCCATCAGCACCGCGGCGACGTCGGTGTCGCCCACCGCAAGCTCCTCGATGACGATGCAGCAGGTCAGCGCATCGGCACCGACGCCGCCGAGGTCCTCGGGCAGCGCCAGCGCGCGAAGCCCCATCTGCGAGGCCTTGCGCAGCACGTCCGTCGGCAGCGTGCGGTCGGCCAGATCAAGCCGGTCGGCCTTGAGCGTGACCGGCTTGACCTCGTCGTTGACGAAGCCGCGGACCGTATCGCGGAACTCGAGCTGCTCCGCGGTCAGATGGAGATTGTACATCGTTCGACCTGTTGCACTTTCCGTTGCCTGTTACTGCTGCACCTTGATGCCGGCCTTCTTCACCACGTCGTCCCATTTGACGAGCTCGGATTTGACGTAGGCCGCCAGTTGGTCGGGGTTCTTGTAGCTCGCGGTGATGAACTGCTCGCTGAAGTACTTCTTCACCGAGGGGTCTTCGAGAAACTCGGCCGTGGCCTTCGAGATCTTGGCGATGATGTCCGGCGGAGTCTTGGCCGGGACATAAAGGCCGATCCAGGCCGAGAACTCGTAGCCGGGAACGGTTTCGGCGATGGTTGGGGTGTCCGACAGGCCGTCGAGCCGCTTGGCTTCGCCGATCGCGAGTCCGTTGGACTTGCCGGCCTTCACGTGCTCGAGCGAGGTCGCGACGTTGTTGTAGAGAAGCTGCACCTCGCCGGTCAGGATCGCCTGGGTCGCCGGTCCGATGCCGCGATAGGGGACATGGGTGATCTTGATCCCGGTCTGGCTGGCGAGAAGCTCGAGCCCCATGTGGCTGAAGTTGCCGATTCCGCCCGACGAATAGTTGAGCGTGCCGGGCTTCTCCTTGGCGATGCGGATGAGATCGGCCACGGTCTTGATGCCGCTGGACGGATGTGCCGTCAGCAGCGACGGGAAGCGGTTCACCATCGCCACCGGCGCGAAGTCGCGCAGCGGGACGTAGGGATTGTTCGGATAGAGCGCCGGATTGACGATCATCGGCCCGTCGGAAATGACGCCGATGGTGTAGCCGTCCGGCTCCGCGCGCATCACCGCCTGCGTGCCGATCGAGCCGTTCGCGCCGCCGATGTTCTCCACATAGACCTGCTGGCCGAGCCGGTCGCCGAGGTGCTTGGCGACCAGCCGCCCCATCAGGTCGGTGCCGCCGCCCGCGGGAAACGGCACGATCGCCTTGATCGGCCGTGTCGGCCACTGTTGTGCGGTGGCGACCTGCGGCGCGACCGCAAGCAGGCCGAGCACGATCGCGGATTTGATGAGATTGCCCTTCATTGTCGTCCTCCCGTTGGTGATTTTTTCTTGTTGTTTTTGAATTCAGATCGCCCCAGCGATTGCGTCACCCATCTGCGTGGTGCTGGCCTTGCCGCCGAGGTCGCGCGTCAGCGTCTTGCCTTCGGCGATGACCCTGGTCACCGCCTTTTGCATCAGGTCGGCTGCAGCAATGGCCTTGGGCTCGTCGTGCTTTCGGCCGAGCCAGCCCATCAGCATCTGCCCGGACATGATCATCGCATAAGGATTGGCGATGTTCTGGCCGGAAATGTCGGGCGCCGAGCCGTGCGTCGCCTGCGCCATCGCCTGCTTCTCGCCGATGCACAGCCCCGGCGCGAGGCCCAGGCCGCCGACCAGACCCGCGCCGATGTCGGTCAGGATGTCGCCGAACTGGTTGGTGGTGACGACCACGTCGAAGCGCTGCGGATCGGCGAC
>JAIESI010000081.1 GCA_019746135.1 Xanthobacteraceae bacterium | reverse complement strand
GTCTCCCGCGACGGCGACCTGTGGCGCTGGGACGGCTTTGCCGCCGACGCGCATGCGCCGACCGGCGCGGCGCGGCGTCTGGCGCAGCGAAGCCGCCTCGCCGACATCGACGGCGAATTGACCGCGGCGCGCATGAACGTCGACGAAAAGCGTAACGCCGCAGAAACCGCGCAGACGGACCTCGCCGCGGCCGGTGCTGCCGAGGCCGCCGCCCGCGACGCCTGGCGCGCCGCCCAGCGCGAGGCCGACAACGCCCGCGAATTGCAGGCGATGGCCGAGCGCGAGATGGCGCGCAATGCCGCGCGCATCTCGGCGCTGACCGAGGCCAAGTCACGGCTGGTTGCCAACCGCGACGAAGCCAAGGCCGCCGCCGATGTCGCCGAGGCGGGCCTTGCCGAGCTGCCGCCGTCGGCCGACCTCGAAGGCCGTCTCGCCACGGTCCGCTCGGAGATCGAAGGCAAGCGCACCGAACTCGCCGAAATCCGCGCCGAGGCCCAGGCGCTCGCCCGCGAGGCCGAGCTCGCCGACCGCCGCCTCAACGCCATCGGCGGCGACCGGCAGGCGTGGAACGAACGCCGCGAACGCGCCGTCGCGCAGATCGCCACGCTCGACACCCGCAGCGCGGAAGCCAGGCAGGAGCGCGACGGCCTTGCCGACGCGCCCGCCGCCTTCGAGGAAAAGCGCATGGCGCTGATCACCGAGGTGGAGGCTGCCGAGGCTGCCCGCCGCGAGGCCGGCGATCGCCTCACCGAGGCCGAGAACGTGCTGGCCGCCTGCGACCGCGCGGTGCGCACAGCGCTCGAGGCGCTCGGAGCCGCCCGCGAGGAGGCCGCCCGCGCCGAGGAGCGCGTCGAAGGCGCCAAGCGCCGCCTCACCGACGTGGCCCACGAGATCCACGAAATGCTCGAGGTCGAGCCCGATGCGGTCGCGGGGCTGGCCGGCATCGAGCCGAACACCGAACTGCCGGATGTCGCGGCTGTCGAGCAGGACCTGGAGCGGCTCCGCCGCGAGCGCGAGCGGCTCGGGGCGGTGAACCTGCGCGCCGAGGAAGAGCTTGGCGAGATCGAGATCCAGCACAACACGCTGACCGCCGAGCGCGACGATCTGGTTGAAGCGATCAAGCGGCTGCGCCAGGGCATCATCAGCCTCAACAAGGAGGCGCGCGAGCGGCTTCTTTCCTCTTTTGCGAGCGTTAACACTCAGTTCCAGCGGCTGTTCACCGAGCTGTTCGGCGGCGGCACCGCGGAACTTCAGCTGATCGAGGCGGAAGACCCGCTGGAAGCGGGCCTGGAGATCATGGCCAAGCCGCCGGGCAAGAAGCCCGCGACGCTGTCGCTGCTCTCCGGCGGCGAGCAGGCGCTGACGGCGCTGGCGCTGATCTTTGCCGTGTTCCTCACCAATCCGGCCCCGATCTGCGTGCTGGACGAGGTGGACGCGCCGCTCGACGACCACAACGTGGAGCGGTTCTGCGACCTGCTCGACGAGATGGGCCGTTCCACCGACACCCGCTTCGTCATCATCACCCACAACCCGATCACCATGGCGCGCATGAACCGCCTGTTCGGCGTCACCATGGCCGAACGCGGCGTTTCCCAGCTGGTTTCGGTCGATCTCGAGGCGGCGGTGAAGATCAGGGACTCGGCCGCATAAAACGCGGCGGCGCAGCGTCCAAGCGGTATCCGGTTCTGACGAGGCCATTGGAACCGCGCCCAAATATCGCGCCACATTTTTTGCTGGACCCGTGGAACTGACGCCGGGGAGCCCGGTTATTTGCCCGTAACCGACCGGGAGGCGCCCCCCTCCCCCCGACCGCCGACCGGTCGCAAAAACCCGGGTCCTCTTGCAGGGCTCGGGTTTTTTGCTGTCCCCAACGCTTTCTTTGGGGCTGTCTTTGGCGGAACTCGAACCTAAGTCATGATGGCGGCGACCAAGCGGGAGCGCCCCGCTTGAACCGGCCCGCATGCCGCGGGCCGGCCGTTTCCCGTCCCCGCTGCAGGAGCCTTCCGATGTCCACGACCGGCTGGATCGTTCTCGGAGTGATCGTCGTCATCGTGCTGTGGATCATCATGATCTACAACCAGCTCGTCGCCATGCGGCAGCGGGTCAGTCAGTCCTTTGCCGACATCGACGTGCAGCTCAAGCAGCGCCACGACCTCATCCCGAACCTGGTCGAGACCGTCAAAGGCTACGCCGCCCACGAAAGAGGCACGCTCGAAGAGGTGGTGAAGCTCCGCAACTCGGCCATGACCGCGCAGGGCCCGGCCCAGCAGGCCGCCGCCGAGAACATGCTGACCGGCGCGCTCGGCAAGCTGTTTGCGCTCGCCGAGGCCTATCCGGACCTGAAGGCCAACCAGAACTTCCAGCAGCTTCAGTCCGAGCTTGGCGACCTGGAGAACAAGATTTCTGCGGCGCGCCGCTTCTTCAACAACGCGGTGCAGGAGTACAACACCGGCATCCAGCAGTTCCCGGCGGCGCTGTTTGCGGCGTCGCTCGGCTTCACCCCGCGCACCTTCTTCGACGTCGGCGAGGAGCGCGCCGTGGTCGAGAAGGCTCCGCAGGTGAAGTTCTAGCGCCCAAGGGCAACGGCGGGAGCGGCGCATGGCTGCCGCCTTCGGACTTTACACGCACATCCAGTCGAACCGGCGGCGGTCGATCGCGCTGCTGCTCGGCCTGTTCTTCCTCGTCTATCTGATGGTCTATGCGGGCGCGCTGCTCGCTGAGGCGATGATGGGCGATGCCTCGCTCGCTTGGCTGCTGCAGGCGGCCTGGCGCGACCTGATCTGGGCCGCGCCCTTCGCGACGGTTGCCACCGCGCTCTGGATCGCCATCGCCTACCTGTTCAACCAGTCGCTGATCGACGCCGTCACCGGCGCCAGCGGCGTCACCCGCAAGGAGCAGCCGCGTCTCTACAATCTCCTGGAGAACCTCTGCATCTCGCGCGGCATCCCGATGCCGAAGCTCAAGGTGATGGACGATCCGGCGCTCAACGCCTTCGCCAGCGGCCTCAACCAGAAGCAGTATTCGATCACGGTGACCACCGGGCTTCTCGGCCGCCTCAACGACCAGGAGGTCGAGGCTGTGCTGGGCCACGAATTGACCCACATCCGCAACGGCGATGTGCGCATGCTGGTGATCGCCGTGATCATCGCCGGCGTCATCGGCTTCTTCGCCGAGCTGGTGTTCCGGATGTTCTTCCAGAGCGGCGTGCGCTGGAGCCGCGGCCGTTCGAGCTCCGGCGGCGGCAGCAGCGACCGCGGCAAGGGCGGCGGCGGTGCCGCGGTCCTCATCGCCATCGCGATCGTTGCGGTGGCGTGGCTGCTCTCGACCGCGATCCGCTTCGCGCTGTCGCGGCGGCGCGAATATCTCGCCGACGCAGGCGCAGTGGAGCTCACCAAGAACCCCGACGCCATGATCATGGCGCTGCGCAAGATCGAGGGCCGCGGCGAGCTCGAGGGCGCGACCTCCGCGGTCATGGAGATGTGCGTCGACAATCCGCGCCAGGGCTTCGCCGATCTGTTCGCGACCCATCCGCCGATTGAAAGCCGCATCAAGGCACTCATCGAGTTTGCCGGCGGCCACGATCCCGGCCCGCTCGATCTGCCCGAGCCGGGCGACGAGACGCAAACTGCCGGGGAGCAAGGCGACGCCGGCACCCCGCCGCCGAAACCTTTCCTGCCCGCAGAGCCGCCGGTCGTGCTCGGCGGCAGCGCTCCCGCTGCGCAGCCCGAGGTCACCGGTCCGCCTTCCGGTCCTTGGGGTCCGACGCGCCAATAGCGACGGGCGATGGAACTCCAGGATATCCCCAGCGCCAAAACGAATCGCCCGCGCGATTTGCCACCCCGCCCGCCATCGTTACCCTGATATCGCGCTGATTCGCGGGGCGCGGAGGGACTTATGGCAAAACCGGCAGTCGTATTGGTGGGGGCGGACAAAGGCGGCGTCGGCAAGACCACCCTCGCGCGGTCGCTGCTCGACTACTTCGTCGCGCACAGCATCCCCACCCGCGCCTTCGACACCGAGGCCCCGAAGGGCTCGCTCAAGCGGTTCCATCCCGAGATCACCGACGTGGTCGATATCACCTCGACCGCCGACCAGATGAAGATCTTCGACACGCTGGCGAGCTCGGAGGCCAAGATCACGGTGATCGACATCCGCGCCGGCCAGCTCTCAAGGACGCTCGAGGCGCTGCGCGACATCGGCTTCCTCGATGCCGCGGCCAAGACCCAGATCACCTTCACCGTGTTCCACGTGCTGGGCCCCTCGATCGCCTCGCTGGAGGAAATCCGCGAGACCGCGGACTTCATGGACGACGCCCACTACATCCTGGTGAAGAACTTCATCAACAACACCACGTTCTTCGAGTGGGATCCGGCGACCTACAATTCCTACTTCAAGAAGATCAAGGACGCCCACGAGATCACCATCCCGAAGCTCAACGAGATGGCCTGCGAGCAGGTGGAGCTCGCCTCGGTGCCTTACGTCTCGTTCGTCGCCAACAAGACGGCCGACGGACAGAACGCGGCGTTCTCGTTCGTGCTGCGCGGCTATGTGCGCCACTGGCTCGGCAACGTCTGGGCCGAGTTCGACCGCGTCAAGCTGACCGAGATGGTCGAGATCGACCAGCCACGCAAAGGGGCGGCCCGCCAGCAGGCTTGATCCCGGGCATGATCCCGAAAAGTGTGAAGCGGTTTTCGGACAAGATCGTGCCCAAACAGGAGAATGAGCGACGGGCCTGATTCAACGAAGTTGAAACAGCCCTAGCACATGCCATGCAACGGCAGACGCCCGTCTTCATCGTCACGTCGTCGCGCCCGCGCACCGGCAAGACGCTGATCGCCCGCGCGCTGACCGAATATTTCTGCGCGCTGCGGCGGCCGGTGACGGCTTTCGACGTCAATCCCGACGAGTTCAAGCTGATCGACTACCTGCCGGCCTATACGGCTGCGGCGAGCCTCAACGACATCCGCGGCGAGATGGCGCTGTTCGACCAGTTGGTGCTGCCCGACCGCACGCCGAAGGTGATCGATCTCAACCACACGCTGCTCGAAAAATTCTTCACGCTCTACCAGAAGCTCGACTTCGCCCGCGAGGCGCAGCGCCGCGGCGTGGCCCCCATGGTGCTGTTCGTCGCCGATCCCGACGACCGCGCCCGCCAGGGCTACAAGATGCTGGCCGGCCGCTTCCCCGACATGGCACTGGTGGCGCTGCTCAACGAGGCGATCGGGCAGATCGACAGGTACGCCGGCAACTTCCCGCCAACCCGGCGCGGCGGCCCGGCGGTCGCGATCCCGTCGTTGTCGCCGGTGTTGCGTTCGATCATCGAAAAGCGCGAGTTCTCGTTTCTCGACTATGCCGCCAAGACCATGGACGGCACCACCGAGCTTTACGGCTGGATCCGCCGCACCTTCGTCACCTTCCGCGAGCTCGAGGTGCGGCTGCTGCTCGGCGAACTGCCGCGGCTTCCCCGCGCGCCGACGCTTCCGCCGATCACGCGGGGCGACAGCTTTGGCGGATTTGGCCCGCCGGAGCGGCTCGGCTTCCTGCGCGCGCGGCGCTGATTGCTTTCGCTGACGCACGGGTGGTGCCCTCCCTCCCCGCGAGGGGAGGGTCCGCGCCATCAGCGCGTTTACGCGCGTCTCCGACGCGCTATGGCGCGGGGGTGGGGAGAAGCCAGCGACAAGACGCACCTTCTCCCCACCCGGCCGCTCGCTACCGCTCGCGTCCACCTCCCCTCGCGGGGAGGGATGAGACCGCCCGAGTTGCTAGCATTCAGTGCGAGGCGAACGCTCAATGCCCCTCGAACGCGATCAGCGTCCGCACCGGCACGCCGAGCTTCCTGATCTTGTCCGCGCCGCCGAGCTCCGGCAGGTCGATGATGAAGCAGGCGGCGAGCACGTCGGCGCCCTGCTGCTTCAGGAGCTTCACCGCGCCCTCGGCCGTGCCGCCGGTCGCGATCAGGTCGTCCACCAGGATCACCTTCTCGCCCTTGCTCACCGCATCCTCGTGCATCTCCATCTCGTCGAGGCCGTATTCGAGCGAATAGGCGATGCTGACCCGCTTGTGCGGCAGCTTGCCCTTCTTGCGGATCGGGATGAAGCCCGCCGACACCTGATGCGCCACCGCGCCGCCGAGGATGAAGCCGCGCGCCTCCATGCCCGCGACCTTGTCGATCTTGGAGCCGGCCCAGGGCTGCACCAGCTCGTCGACCGCGCGGCGGAACGCGCGCGCGTTGCCGAGCAGCGTGGTGATGTCGCGGAACATGATCCCCGGCTTCGGATAATCGGGAATGCTGCGGATCGAGGAGCGAAGGTCGAATTCGAGCGAATCGGACGGCATGAAAAATCCCGGAAAGCCGCGGAAGGGCGGCATAAGCGCGTCCACGCGCGTCTTCCGCCTTCGCGCTCACGCGCTACGGCGGACTTCAGCCCGCCGTAGCTCGCGCAGCGAGCGAAGCCGGGTCGACGCGCTATGGCCGGGCGCACTGTGGCGAAGCCTGCGGCTCCGCGCAACAATTGATCAGGCCGGCAGCCAGCGCCGGGGCGTTTCGCGCTTGTCGTCGTAGGCCGCCTCGAACACCGGCGAGGCCAGCGTCGAGCGGATATGCAAGGTCGAGCTGCCGGTGTTCGAGAAGCCATGCTTGCGCCCGGCGGGCACGACCACCAGCTGGCCGGCGGTCAGTGTCGCGCGCGCATCGCCGATCCAGACTTCCGCCTGCCCGTCGAGCACGTGCAGAACCTCCTCGACCGCGTGCAGATGCGTCGGCGCGCCGTGGCCGACATCGCACCACTGCTCGAAGATGCAAAGCTGGCCCGCACCGTTGGTCGCGGAGCTGCACATCCGCGTCAGCACGCCCTGCCGCCATTCCTCGGCCGGCTGCCGGTTGAGGTCGATGACTTGCATGGGTGTGCTCCTGTGCTTGGGCGTGTAGATCCTATGCAGGGTCGGCGGGTGGTCGGGAGGTTAGGATTGGTTTTCCACGACCTTCCAACCCCTGAGGATC
>JAIESI010000384.1 GCA_019746135.1 Xanthobacteraceae bacterium | reverse complement strand
GACTATTCCTGTGAATAGTCACATGACTCACACCCTCAGCTCATCCGCAAGGCGGCCGCTACCGGATGGAAACCTTGCTCCGAAGCGAACTTCCGAACCAAAGCGACACTAGAAAGCTTATGGCTCTTGTGTCCCTTTGAACCCGAAGTTCGCAAAAGTGCCCGCTGAGCAATCGTGCGAACTTCGGGTTCGGAACCCTAGTCCTCTGTCCTCTTGAACAGGGACACCGGAAAATCCGCGACGTGGTGCCTTCCGGCCGGCTGCGGGCGGAACTCGGCCCGCGGGCTTTGATCCGCGACCACGGCTTTGCGGTAGAGGTGCCAGGTCGCGTGGCCGAGCACCGGCAGCACCACAGCCAGGCCGAGGAACAGCGGGATCGTGCCGATGACGAGCAGCGCCGCAACGATCAGGCCCCACAGCGCCATGGTCAGCGGATTGTGCACGACGACGCGCGCCGAGGTGAGCATCGCCACCACCGCGCCGACCTCGCGATCGAGCAGCAGCGGGAACGACACGACGCCGACCAGGTAGGCCGCAACCGCAAACAAGAGCCCGACGCCGTTGCCGACCAGGATCAAGCCCCAGCCGGCGCGGGTGAAGAACAGGTCGTGCAGGAACTGGCTGATGGACTCCGGGCTGCCATAGCCGAAATAGGTCGTGTAGATGGCGTGCGCGGTTGCCATCCAGACCACGAAGATCGCCGTCAGCACCAGGCCCAGCGCGATGATCGCGCCGATCGAGGGCGATCGCACCACCTCGAGCGCATCCGACGCCGAGACCTCGACGCCGGCCTCGCGCCGCCGGCTCAGCTCGTAGAGACCGAGCGCGGCAAACGGTCCGATCAGGGCAAAGCCCGCAGCCGCCGGGAACAGCAGCGGCACGAAGGCGTAGCCCAGCGTCAGGGCCGCCACCAGGATGCCGATCGCCGGATAGATCACGCACAGGAACACGGCGTGGCTCGGCATGGCGCTGAAGTCGTCCCAGCCCTTCTTCAGCGCGTCGGCGAGATCCGCCGGGGCGATGCTGCGGACGGCGGGACCGGTCGCGTGTTCGCTCGCGCCCACCAGGATGTGTGAAAATGCCATGACTGTGCCTCCTTGCGTTGGAGCGAACCGGCCGCGACATCGGTCAGGCAGGGGGCAGGAAAAGCCGGCCGCCGGCCCCCGGCGCCGCGACCCAGATTAAAAATCACAACGTCCGGACCCGCGGTCCGGTTCCATCAGCGCGGCCGCTTGGCCGCTTCTTCCACCAGGCTCAGGTCTGCGAATTTCGCAACCTCGACCGTTTCCTTGATGAAGCCGAGCTCCTTCACCTTGTCGATGCTCGACTGCACCATCTTGAGGTCGGGCTTGGCGTCGGGATCGCGATAGAAATCGCGCTTGGTGAACAGCCAGCCTTCAAACGCCGCCGGCGGCCGCTTCAGGAAACCCGCGGTCACCGCCACGGCCTCCTTGTGGTTGGCCGGGTCGTAGTACCAGCGCAGCGCCCGCCCGTAGTCCTCCATCAGGTCCACCAGCGCGGCCCGGTTCTTGTCGATGAAGCCCTTGCGCGCTGCCCAGAACGACAGCGCGATGCTGCCGAGGCCCGATTGCGTGGTGAACAGCGGCTTGGCGAACTCGTTGAGCTCCGGATCGTAGGAGAACGGCAGCACGCCGACGACGAGGTCGGCCTTCTTCTCCTTCAGCACCGCCTTGTGCGCGGGGAAGGGCGCCTCGATCATGGTGTAGTCGCGCGTCACCTGCAGGCCATGCCTGTTGAGCGCGGAGCGCATGGCGATGTCGACACCGCTGCCGAGCCCGTTGGTCGCCGCCACCTTGCCCTTCATGTCGGCGATCTTGTCGATGCCGGAATCCTTGCGGACGAAATACGGCGTCGAGTAGTAGCCCGGCGCGCCGTCGACGATCTCGTCGGCGATGATGCGCAGGTCATTGAGCCCGGCGTTCTGGATCGCCAGCGGGAAGCTCGTGTAGCCGAAGCCTGCAATGTCGATTTCGCCCTGGCTGATCGCCGTGATCTGCAAGGTCGAGGAGCCGAAATGAATGGGCTCGAAGGTGTAGGACTTGCCGTTGTGCTTGGCGGCACCGGGCGCGAGCATCAGGAGCGGCACCATCGAGGCCGGCGCGGTGATCCAGCCGATCCGGATTTTGACGGGCTGTGCGCTGGCCGGCAGCGTCCAAGCGAGTGCCCAAGCGAGCACCCAAGCGAGCACCCAAGCGAGCACGGTCGCCAGCAGGATGGCCAGCCGAAAGCCACGCATCGAATCCTCCCGGAACTCTGTTGTTGGTCGCAAGGCTAGCACCGGTTCGCCGGGCCGGAAAGCGAAAGCCTTGTTTGCACCGCGGCCGATCACGAGGCCGTCATTTCCGCGCAGACAAATCATAGCAAGGCGTTATTGGCGCGGGCTCAAGCCCCGTGCTACCCGCATGCCATGAGCGACGCGACCACATCGATCGGCGCGGCGGCGCAAAACGCCGCGCCGCCGCGGGTCAAGGGCCGCCTCAAGGCGCCGTGGCAGGTCTGGCGCGACGCCGGCGGCAGGGTGTCGGCGCTGCGGATCGTGGCGCTGTTGTTCCTGATCGTGCCGGTCGTCGTCGCGATCTATGATTTTTACACCGAGGGCTATGGTGCCCGGCCGCTCAACAATGTGATCCACCGCACCGGCTACTGGGCGCTGATCTTCCTGATGGTGTCGCTTGCGATCACGCCGCTGCGGCGGATCGGTCGCTTCGCAAAGCTTCTCGACGTGCGCCGGATGATCGGCGTCGGCGCCTTCGTCTACGCCGCCGTCCATATTGCGCTCTATGTCGCCGACCAGATGTTCGATCTATGGAAGGTCGCAAGCGAAATCGTGCTGCGGCTCTACCTGACCATCGGCTTTGTCGCGCTGTTGGGCCTGACGGCGCTCGCGGTCACCTCCACCGATCGAATGGTGCGGCGGCTCGGCGGCCAGAACTGGCAGCGCCTGCACAACATCGCCTATGCCATCGGCCTGCTGGCGCTGATCCATTTCTTCCAGCAGACCAAGGCGGATGTCGCGCTGCCGACCTTCGTCGCCGCGCTGTTCGGCTGGATGCTGGGCTACCGGCTGCTGATCCGGTTCAAGAAGACGCGCGGCGAGCCGCCGGCCTGGAAGCTTTTGGCGCTGACCGTTGCCATCGCGGCGTTGACCTTCATCGTCGAAGCCATCGGCATCAGCTTCGTGTTCAACGTCTCGCCGCTGCGGGTGCTGGGCACCGCGCTCGATTTCGACGATCTCAGCATGATCCGGCCCGGCTGGCTGGTGCTGGGCGCGGGCTTGATCGTTGTCGTGCTCGACCTGGTGCGGCAGCGCTTCGGGCCGCGCCGCGGCGGCGCGCCGGCTACTCGGGCATGATGCCGGCGGCCTGGGTGAGCCGCTGGTAGCGGGCGATGTCGTCCTTCAGGAATTTCGCGAACTCCTCGACGGTTCCGCCTTTCATTTCGTAGCCGAAGGCAGCAAAGCGTTTGGCGAATTCCGGCTCCTTGATCACCGCGTTGATCGCAGCGTTGAGCCGCGTAATCGTCGCGGCCGGCGTGCCGCCGGTGGCCATGATGCCGACATAGCCGGCCTGGGCATAGTTCGGCAGGCCTTCCTCGGCGAATGGCGGGATATTCGGCAGGGTCGGCGAGCGGGTGGCGCTGGTGATGCCGAGCGGCAGCACCTTGTCGCCCTGCATCAGGTTGAGTGCGCCGGGAATGTCGCTGCAATAGAGATCGACCTCGCCGCGGTTGACGGCGAGAACCGCGGGCGCAACCCCGCGATAGGGCACGTGCAGAAGCTTGATGCCGGCCTCGCTCTTGAGCAGCTCCATGCAGAAATGGTGCGCGCTGCCCTTGCCGACCGAGGCGAAGCTCGGCGGGCTCGCCTCGCGCGACTTGGCGAGCGCGACAAGCTCCTTGAGCGACGTCACGCCGAGCGCACGCTGCGCCAGCAGAACGTTCGGCGACGGCGAGAGATAGGCCACCGGGGCAAGCTCGCGCAGCGTGTCGTAGGGCAGCGACTTGAACAGGCTCGGATTGACCGACACGCTGGTGTTGGCGAACAGCAGCGTATAGCCGTCCGGCGCGGCCTTGGCCACGGCGGCGGCCCCGATGGTGTTGCCCGCGCCCGGCCGGTTCTCGACGATCACCGGCACGTTCCATTTGTCGTTGAGCTTCTGCGCCAGCGCCCGCGCCACGGCATCGACCGTGCCGCCGGCATCGAACGGCACGACGATTTTCACCGTGCGCTCGGGAAATTCGGCGCGCGCGGCCGAAGCAATGCAGAGCGGGAGGAGGGCGGTTGCCAGGATGGCGAGGACGCGCTTTTTCATATGGACATTATAGGCGGTCCGCTCGCATAAAGCCGATGAGGCAAATGGCGGCGATGGGCCGTAACTGGGGACAACACGGTGGCGCGCACCCTTCGCGTGGCAATCATTGGAGCGGGGCTCGGCGGGCTTGCCGCCGCCTGCGCGCTGCGCCAGCGCGGCATCGAGGTGACCCTGCACGAGCGGGCGAGAGAGCTCGGCGAGGTCGGGGCCGGCATCCAGCTCGGCCCCAATGCCGTCAAGGTGCTGCGCGCGCTCGGTCTCGAGCAGAAGCTGCTTGCCGTGAGCAGCGAGCCTTCGAGCTTCGCGTCGCTCGCCTGGGACGACGCGCGTCTGCGGTTTCGCGAGCCGATGAAGGGGCCGTATGCGGCGCAGTTCGGCGCGCCCTATCTGATGGCGCACCGCGCCGACCTGCATCGGCTGCTGTGCGACGGGCTTCCCGGCAACGTGGTGCGGCTCGAGGCCCGCTGCACCGGCGTCGCCACCCGCAACGGCTCGGCGGTCGCAAGCTTCGCCGACGGATCGGAGGTCGAGGCCGATATCGTCGTCGGCGCGGACGGCATCAATTCGACCGTGCGCGAATGCCTGTTCGGCGTCCAGCCGGTGCGCTTCACGCAGCAGATGGCATGGCGCTGCATCGTGCCGATCGAATGCGTGCCGACGCGGGTCGGGCCCGGCGGCTCGGTCGCGGTCGGACGCGACGAATATGTCGGCTGGATCGGGCCTGACGGGCATGTGATCTGCTATCCGATCCGCGGCGGCGCGCTCTACAACATCTTCGCCGGCCACGTCAGCGAGGAGTGGGTCGACGAATCCTGGGCGGTGCCGAGCAGCATCGACGAATTGCGCGCGGGCTATCGCGGCTGGAACCCGGCGCTGCTGGAGATGCTCGGCCACGTGCGCGAATGCTACAAATGGGGCATCCGCGATCGCGATCCGCTGCCGCGCTGGACCGAGGGCGCGATCACGCTGCTCGGCGACGCCGCCCATCCGATGATGCCGACGCTCGCCCAGGGCGCGGCGCAGTCGATCGAGGACGGCTTTGCGCTGGCGCGCAATCTGGCGCGGCACGCCGATCCGCTCGCCGGGCTCGCCGCCTACGAGGCGGAGCGCCGGCCGCGCGCCTCGCGCGTGGTGCTCCAGGCGCGCGAGCAGTTTCAGAACAACCGCAAGACGCCTGCGCCGCCGCCGCTGCCGCGGGAATGGATTTTCGGCCACGACGCCACCGTGGATGTGGTGTCCGCGGCCTAATCGCCAAAGCCGGCATCAATCGATAACGAAGCTCTTCGGGTCCCAGTCGACCTTCGGATAGCGCGGGTCCATCGCCTCCAGCGTCTTCCGCACGATCGCCGCAATCGCGGCGTTGCGCGCCCATTTGTGGTCGGAGGGAATGACGTGCCACGGCGCCCATTTGGTCGAGCAGCGGTCGAGCATGATCTCGTAGGCTTGCGCGTAGTCCTTCCAGAGCTTGCGGTCGTCGAGGTCGGACGGGTTGAACTTCCAGTGGCTTTTCTTTTCGTCGAGCCGCGCCTGCAGCCGCTCGCCCTGCTCCTTTTTCGAGATGTGGAGCATGAACTTGAGGATGGTGGTGCCGTTCTCGACCAGGATTTTTTCGAACGCGTTGATCTGATCGTAGCGCGCCTCGATTTCGTCCTTCGGCGCGAACTTGCGGACGCGGCCGATCAGCACGTCTTCGTAGTGCGAGCGGTTGAACACGCCGATGAAGCCGCGGCGCGGGACCGCAAGATGCGCGCGCCAGAGAAAGTCGTGGGCGCGTTCGAGCTCGGTCGGGGCGCGGAACGGGGTGACCACCACGCCGAGCGGACTCGTCTCCTTGAACACGTGGCGGATGGTGCCGTCTTTGCCCGCCGTGTCGGTGCCTTGCAGGATCACCAGCAAGGCGCGCTGGCCTTCGGCGTAGAGCTGGTCCTGAAGCCGGTCGATCTCCACGCCGTCCTTGATGCTTTGCGCCTCGGCGGCCTCGCGGTCGGGAAACAGCCTGAGGTCGTCGGGCTCGCGCTCGCCGAGCTTGGACTTCTTGCCGGGCTCAATCTTGAAACGTGCATCAAAATTGTTTGCCATGCTTGCTCCGTCGCAATCCGGACGTCAGGCGAGCAGATCGCCGAGCTCCGGGTGTCGCGCAATATAGGCCGAAACGAACGAGCAGCGGGGAATGACCTTGAGCCCCTGCGCGCGCACCTGTTCGAGCGCCCCGCGAATGAGCCGCGAGGCGATGCCCTGGCCCTGCAGCGCGTAGGGCACCTCGGTGTGGGTGAAGGTCGCAATGCCGGGGGACAGCGTATAGTAGGCGACCGCGAGGTCGCCGCCGGCGTCCAGCTCGAAGCGGTGCAGTTCTTGGTTGTTGCGGATTTCGGCAGACATTCGAATTGGATTGCAAGCGGTGATTTCGAGCTCTCTGACTTATAAGCTCCGGCACCGGATTGCGAGCGGCATCGGCAAGTTGCTCATGCCCGGCATGCTGGTCTTGTATCCCGTGCCGGCGAAATAGCCCGAAAAATTCAGCGCGCTGGGTCCAGGTCGCGCTCTGAATGGCGGAGCGGGTCAGGCCGGGTGCTGTCCGAAAAGTGGTTGGAATTCGGCGTGGCGCGATCTCCGATAACATGAGGGTATCGTTTCAGGCTGCG
>JAIESI010000122.1 GCA_019746135.1 Xanthobacteraceae bacterium | reverse complement strand
GCCCCGCCTCGGCCCGGGGGGCCCGCGCCCCCCCGCCCCCCCCCCCCCCCCCCCCCCTCTCCGCGAACTGACTCGTTGAGAGTCCCCCTCACCCCCACCCTCTCCCCGCAAGCGGGGAGAGGGAGCCGTCAGTGCATCTCGCCACGTTCAGCACTTACTCCTTGATCGGTGTGCCGTCCTTCCGCATCCAGCGGCGGGACGTGCCGTCGCGCTCCATGCGGAAGTCGACGTCGGGATAGTGCACGCGCTCGTCTTTCGACCGGGTGCCGACCTCGAGATAGAGCGCGTCCTTGTCGGTGCGGTTGATCAGGCAATGGCCGATGCCGCCGTTGGCGCGCCAGCCTGCGGCGTCGCCCGGCCGCAGCACCGTCTCGCCGTCATCCTCGTGCAGCACCAGCTCGCCTTCGAGCATGTAGATGAACTCGTCCTCGGTCTCGTGCCAGTGGCACAGCGCGGATTTCGAATTCGCCTTGATGCGCGCGATGTTGACGCCGAACTGCGTCAGGCCGACGGCATCGCCGAGCTTCTGCTTCGCACGCCCCTCGATGACGGCGGCGAACTCCTTCGGGTACGAAGGATTGTTGGCGAAGGGGATTTTCGAGCGGTCGATCTTCGGCATGACTGTCCCCCGGATCACTCCTTTCGCGGCGGATGCGGCTCGCCGTTCTTGCGCAGATAGCGCGGACCGTTCTTGTCGCGCTCAAGCCGCATGTCGATGTCGGAGTAGACCACCGTCTCGTTCGTGATCCGCGAGCCGACCTCGATATAGAGCACGTCGCGGTCGCTGCGGTTGATCAGGCAGTGGCCGTTGCCGGCATTGGCCTTCCAGCCAGCGGCGTCGCCGGGCTTCAGCACGATTTCACCGTGATCCTCGCACAGCACCACCTCGCCTTCGAGGATGTAGATGAACTCGTCCTCGCTGGCGTGCCAATGCCGCTGCGACGACCAGGTGCCGGGCTTGAGCGTGGTAAGGTTGACGCCGAACTGGCTGAGGCCCACGGCGTTGCCGAGGCGTTTGCGCTCGCGGCCGACGATCGGCTTCCAGAATGGATCGGGATACATGTTGACGGTGTCGGCCGGCAGCCTGGCGATATCGATCTTGGGCATTCCTCGTCTCATCCCGCCTTCGTGTCCCGGGCCGCAGCGCAGCACGTAGTGATGCGCTGCAGACCCGGGACCGTTCCGAATTCAGCATCTGTAACGGCCCCGGATCAGCGGCGCATCGTTCGCTTTCGCTCACGCTGCACCGCATCCGGGGCACGCGGCCCTACACCCGTTCAATGATCGTCGCGGTTCCCATGCCGACGCCGATGCACAGCGTCACCAGCGCGGTGGTAAGGTCGCGCCGCTCGAGCTCGTCGAGCACGGTGCCGAGGATCATCGCGCCGGTCGCGCCGAGCGGATGGCCCATGGCGATCGCGCCGCCGTTGACGTTGATCTTGTCGTGCGGGATGTCGAGCGCCTGCATGTAGCGCAGCACCACCGAGGCGAAGGCCTCGTTCAGCTCCCAGAGGTCGATGTCCTGCTTCGACATGCCGGCCTTCTTCAGCACCTTCTCGGTGACCGGAATGGGACCGGTGAGCATGATCGCCGGCTCGGAGCCGATATTGGCGAACTGGCGGATGCGCGCGCGGGGCTTCAGCCCCGCCGCCTTCCCCGCGTCCTTGTTGCCGATCAGCAAGGCGGCCGCGCCATCGACGATGCCCGACGAGTTGCCCGGCGTGTGCACGTGGTTGATCTGCTCGAGCTCGGGATAGCGCTGCACCGCGACCGCGTCGAAGCCCGCCATCTGTCCCATCTGCACGAACGACGGATTGAGCTGGCCGAGCGTCTGCATGGTCGTGGTCGGCCGCATGTGCTCATCCTTGTCGAGCAGCGTGATGCCGTTGACATCCTTCACCGGCACAACCGAGTTCTTGAAGCGGCCTTCCTCCCAGGACTTCCCCGCGCGCTTCTGGCTCTCGACCGCGTAGGCATCCACGTCGTCGCGCGAGAAGCCGTACCTGGTCGCAATAAGATCGGCGGAGATGCCCTGCGGGACGAAATACGATTTCAACGCGATCGACGGGTCCACCGGCCAGGCGCCGCCCGACGCGCCGATGCCGACGCGGCTCATCGACTCGACGCCGCCGCCGACCGTCATGTCATGCTGACCGGACATCACCTCGGCGGCCGCGAAATTCACCGCGTCGAGCCCCGAGGCGCAGAAGCGGTTGATCTGCACGCCGGGCACCTCGTCGCCGTAGCCCGCCATGATGGCGGCGACGCGGGCGATGTCGCCGCCGGCCTCGCCGACCGGATCGACGCAGCCCAGCACCACGTCGTCGACCAGCTTCGGATCGAGCTTGTTGCGCGCCTTGATCGCGCCGAGCGCCTGGCTCGCAAGGTTGAGCGCGGTGACCTCGTGCAGCGCGCCGTCGGATTTGCCGCGGCCGCGCGGGGTGCGGATGGCGTCGTAGATGAAGGCATCGGTCATTCAGCTCTCTCCGTCCTCTCCGCCGTCATGCCCGCGCTCGTCGCGGGCATCCACGCCTTGGCTACAAAGTGAGGCGTGGATGGCCGGGACAAGCCCGGCCATGACGGGCTGCAGCGATGCGTCACAAACTCCTAGCAATCAGCAGCTTCATGATCTCGTTCGTCCCTGCATAGATACGCATCACGCGGGCGTCGCGGTAGAGCCGCGAGATCGGATACTCGTCCATAAAACCGTAGCCGCCGAACAGTTGCAGCAAACGGTCCACGACCTTGCCGAGCGTGTCGGTGGTCCAGTATTTCGCCATCGAGGCGGTCACCGTGTCGAGCCTGCCTTCGAGCAGCTCGCCGACGCACTGGTCGCAGAAGCTCCGCGCAATCGTCGCCTCGGTCTTGCAGGCGGCGAGCTCGAACTGGCTGTTCTGGAATTCGATGATCTTTTTGCCGAACGCGGTGCGCTGCTTGACGTAATCGACCGTGAGCGCGAGCGCGCGTTCCATCATCGCGCAGGCGTGGATCGCGACGATCATGCGCTCCTGCGGCAATTCCTTCATGAGCTGGACGAAGCCCTGCCCTTCCTCGATGCCGAGCAGGTTTTCGGTCGGCAGCGACACGTCCTCGAAGAACAGCTCGGACGTGTCCGCCGAATCGAGCCCGAGCTTCTTGAGCTTTCTCCCGCGGCGGAAGCCTTGCGCGTCGTCGGTCTCGACCACCATCAGCGAGACGCCCTTGGCGCCCTCCTTCGGATCGGTCTTGGCGACGACGACGATCAGGTTGGCGTGCTGGCCGTTGGTGATGAAGGTCTTCGAGCCGTTCAGCACATAGCGGTTGCCCTTCTTCACCGCGGTGGTGCGCACGTTCTGCAGGTCGGAGCCGGTGCCGGGCTCGCTCATGGCGATCGCGCCGACCAGCTCGCCGCTGGCAAGCTTCGGCAGCCAGCGCTGCTTCTGCTCCTCGGTGCCGAAGCGCCAGATGTAGGGGGCGACGATGCCGGAATGCAGCGGCGCGCCGAATGAGTCGAAGCCGCCGAGGCTGTAGGCGCGGTTGATCACCGCCTCGTGCGCAAAGCTGCCGCCGCCGCCGCCGTATTCCTCGGGGATCATGGCGCAGAGCAGCCCCGCCTGCCCGGCCTTGGTCCAGACCTCGCGCGGATACATGTGCTCTTCGTGCCACTGCTCGAGGTGCGGTCCGTATTCGGTCTGCACAAAGCGGTTCGCCTGCTCTTCCAGCAGGACAAGGTCCTCCGTCATCCACGACGGACGCGGCACGTTGATGGCACTCATGGCTTTGGCGGTCCCGGTCGAATCGGTGGGTTCAAGAACATACCCGAAAACATGGCTGCCGCCTGCGACACGCACGTGTCCTCAAGGTGGCGGCTATCGGCGACACAGCCGGCCCGTTAAGCTCCCGCCCCACTGCGGCTGCAACAAGACCGCGAATATCTTGAGCGATATCTTGAGCGATATCTTGGGAGGACAGGCGATGAAGGGCGCAATCCGCGGGATTCTGGCGGGGTTCATGCTGCTCGGTGCGACGGCCGCGGCGCAGGCGCAAGGCTGGCCCGACCGGCCAATCAAGTTCATCAGCTCGCAGGCCGCCGGCGGCGGCACCGACGTGATCGGCCGCCTGATGGGGGACCGGCTCGCGGCGCGGGTCGGCCAGCCGGTGGTGTTCGAGAACCGGCCGGGCGGCGGCAATGTCATCGGCACGCAGGCCGCGGCGCGCTCGGCCCCCGACGGCCACACGTTCTTCTTCGCCAGCGCCGCGGCGCTGGTGACCGATCCGCACACGTTCAAGTCGCTGCCCTACGATCCGATGAAGGATTTCGTGGTGATCTCGCGGATCGCGCAGGTCAGCTTCATGATCCTCGCGCATCCCGACGTGCCGGCGAAGAACCTGCCGGAGCTGATCGCCTACGCCAAGGCCAATCCCGACAAGCTCGCGGTCGCAACCGACGGCGCGCGGCGCTTTTCCGGCATGATCGCGGCGTGGCTCAACAAGCTTGCCGGCACGCAACTGTCCTACGTGCCCTACACGCAGATGACGCAGGGCATCCAGGACGCGATCACCGGCCGGGTCCAGCTTGTCATCATCGCGATGCCCACCGCCAAGCCCCACGTCGCGACCGGCAAGCTCAAGGCGCTGGCGGTGACCTCGCGCGAGCGGCTGCCGGAGTTCCCGGACGTGCCGGCGGTGGCCGAGACGTTTCCCGGCTTCGACTTTCCCGGCTGGTGGGTGCTCGCCGCGCCGACCGGCGTGCCAGGCGACATCGTCGCGCGGGTGAACAAGGAGATGAGCGTGATCCTGAACGACGGCGAGGTGGTCGGGCGGATGAACAGCATGGGCTTCACCAGCACCCGCGGCGGCACGCTCAACGAGGTCAACGACTACATCCAGGCGCAGCACAAGGCCTGGGGCACGCTGGTGAAGGAGATCGGGCTGCAGCCGGAATAATCTTGTTGGGTCAGTTACTTGTGCCAAAAATCGGCTTTGTTCTGCCAACTTGCTGCTTCCGGTTGTAGACCTAAAGCGCTCTCCACTCGCACTGAACCATCCGTCATGCCCGCGCTTGCTGCCGCGGGCATCCACGCCTTGGTTACAAAGCAAGGCGTGGATGGCCGGGACATAGGCGAGCGAAGCGACGCCGTCCTTCGGACGGCTATGCCCGGCCATGACGTGGAGAGGCTTGGTGCAAATGAACTGAAAAGCGCTCCAGCAATGCTCTCGCGCCCGCTTCAGACCGCTTCGCTCGTCCGCTCATTGCGCACCCCCATTGCTGTGAAACCGCGCGGCTTGCAAAGCGCGGATCGCCGATCTGCGGCGCGAGATGGCCCGTCTCTCGTAACGGTCGAGAGTGACCAGCTCGCGTATCCGATCGCGCAACCTGCCGGGGCGAGACTCCGTGCCCGATGCACCGATCGCCGGCGGAGCGATCAGGGCATGACGCGCATGGCGCACGCGCTCGACATCGATCTGCGCTGAGGCAACGTTGACCGCGAGCTCTCGCACCTCCGGGTCGGCAGAGCCGTCGGCGATGCGTTCTGCCAGTTCGGCTGCTCCTGTTGCCAGGACCGGGTCGGCCAGAACAGGGACGCTCAAGCCGTGGCGCAAAGCGTTGACGGCCACGCTCCGCTTTCCCGACGCTGTCCGTGGCCCGGTGCTCAGCCGCGCATTGCGGCGATTGGCGGCGGCGACGCAAAGACTGGTCAAGCCGAGCCCTCCGCCGGCAGCCCGGGCCGCGACGAGATGACCTTGAACGCGGCGTCTTCGATCCCCGGTGTTGCGCCCCGCAGATGGGCGGCAAACGCAGACCGATAATCGGCGATTTCGCGCAGCACCCTGTTGCGGCGCAGCTCGGCGGCCGCGGTCAGACGATCGATCTGCTCGACGTCCTTGATCGCTGCAACCAAGGTCTGGGCCACCACCGTATCCATCGTCATGCCCGCGGCCGCGAGCGAGCTTGCCACGAGCTCGACGGCGTCCGGATTCCTGGCAGCCCACTGCGCCGTGAGATCCCGGCCTTCCTTCCGGCCGAGCAACCCGTCCAGCCGCTTGCGCAAGCCGCGATGCGCGCTCGAGTTCAGGAAATCGGCCTTCAGGCGCCGAAGCCTGGCCACTTCCCAGCTCAGATCGACCACGTCCTGCAGCCAGATCTCTTCGAGAACGTCGGCAGGCGTTACGACGTCCGACACCCGGCCAAGCAGGGCGTCGCGGGCTGCAGCATCTTCGCCGGCGAGCAGCGGCCGGCTGCCGGACCGCGGCTGGCGCTGCGGGCTGGTTTCCATGTTGCGTGCAATTGCCATGTCGAAACCGCCTTCCACGTGACGTGACCCGATCACATCCGGCCGCGACGCCCGCCACTCCGGCCGACCGAACCGCCATTGGCACGCCTTGCGGCGCTTCACTGCGGTGATCGAGCAGCTCTTTTGGAACATAAAGTGAACAAACGGGGAGTCAACCCATCAATAGCGGCAGGCCTGCCCTGCCTTATCCAATTGCGTCT
The DNA here is from genome assembly GCA_019746135.1 of Xanthobacteraceae bacterium. GTDB lineage: Bacteria > Pseudomonadota > Alphaproteobacteria > Rhizobiales > Xanthobacteraceae > Z2-YC6860. The sequence continues at coordinate 430 of JAIESI010000122.1, read as the reverse complement.
GCGATGGAATTCAGCCCGGCGCAGCTCGGTGCTCATGCCCATGCGTGGGTGAGCCGCGACGCCGCAACACTGGATCGTCCGCCTGAGCCTGTCATCGGGCCGGCCAAAGGCCGGACCCGTTGGCGGGCGATGACGGCCGGAGTCTCAGGCGAGCAGGAAGTCGTTCTGGCTCAGGTTCGCCAGGGTGGCGTTCTGCAGCGTCATGGTGTTCGACGCATCGAGCGTGATCCCCACGTTGCTGCCGACCTGGGCGCGAGCTGCAAGATGTCGTCGCCGGTGTTCAAGCGCCAGTCCTGGATCGTGCCGTTGCCGGAGCCGACGCCGAACAGATAGGTGGCCCCGCCACCGCCGCCGACCTAGTACCCGGAATCAGAGCTGAGTGATACGGCGGCCTTTGAAGGGCTTTTGGCGGACTCGTTTCTTGGTCCAC
>JAIESI010000171.1 GCA_019746135.1 Xanthobacteraceae bacterium | reverse complement strand
AGCACCGAGGGAATCATCGGCTCGCCGTCAACGCAAAATCAGCAAAATCGCCTCGTTAACCTGACTTCCCAGCCGTGTCCCGGATGCCCATGCGCCTTGCCACCATTTGTGCGCTGCGCTAAGCCTCCATCCGCCTTTCTTGGAACGAATCCAGTCGGGTTTGGGGGATTTGACAGGCCTTACGACGCCGGGTGCGGCGCCGGATCGGTCCGCGATGGGCGTTTGCGGGGGTGGACGAAGGATCGGCGATGAACGCGCTGCTGCAGGATTATCTTCCCCTGGTGATCTTCATCGGTGTCGCGCTGGGGCTCGGCCTTGCGCTGCTGGTCGCGCCGTTTCTCGTCGCCTACAAGCAGCCCGATCCCGAGAAGCTCTCCGCCTATGAGTGCGGCTTCAACGCCTTCGACGATGCACGCATGAAGTTCGACGTGCGCTTCTATCTCGTCGCCATCCTGTTCATCATCTTCGACCTCGAAGTGACGTTCCTGTTTCCCTGGGCGATCGTCTACGGACAGCTCGGCGTCTACGGTTTCTGGTCGATGATGATCTTCCTTGCGGTGCTGACGATCGGGTTTATCTACGAATGGAAGAAGGGAGCGCTCGAATGGGATTGAGCGATTCCACTCTCGTCGCGCCGGCGCCCAAGGGCATTCTCGATCCGCGCACCGGCAAGCCGGTCGGTTCCGACGACCAGTTCTTCGTCGGTCTCAACAACGAGCTCGCCGACAAGGGCTTCATCGTCACCGCGACCGAGGACCTGATCACCTGGGCGCGTACCGGCTCGCTGATGTGGATGACCTTCGGCCTCGCGTGTTGCGCGGTCGAGATGATGCAGATGTCGATGCCGCGCTACGACGCGGAGCGCTTCGGCTTTGCGCCGCGTGCCTCGCCCCGCCAGTCCGACGTGATGATCGTCGCCGGCACCCTGACCAACAAGATGGCGCCGGCGCTGCGCAAGGTCTACGACCAGATGCCGGAGCCGCGCTACGTCATCTCGATGGGCTCGTGCGCCAACGGCGGCGGCTATTACCACTATTCCTACTCGGTGGTGCGCGGCTGCGATCGCATCGTGCCGGTCGACATCTACGTGCCGGGCTGCCCGCCGACCGCGGAAGCGCTGCTCTACGGCGTGCTGCTGTTGCAGCGGAAGATCCGCCGCACCGGAACGATCGAGCGCTAGGCCATGCGGATCGACAACATTCCGTTCGGAACCACCGACTGGTCTGTGATTGCGCCGACGACGCATCACCAGCGCGTTCACGCGCGTCTTCGACGCGCTAGGGGCGACGCCGGCGTCGCCACCTGGAGCACGCAGCAGTTCGGCGACATCCGCGTACGGCTGGTCGACTATTCGCCGGGCTACGTCGCCGATCACTGGTGCAGCAAGGGCCACATCATCTTCTGCGTCGACGGCGAGATGACGACCGACCTGAAGGACGGCCGTTCTTTCACGCTCAAGACCGGCATGAGCTATCAGGTGGCCGCCGACGACGGTGAGCACCGCTCGCACACCGACAAGGGTGCGCGGCTCTTTATCGTGGACTGAAACGATGGACGAAGCGTTGGAACGGCTGGGAGAGACGATCGCGAGCGCGCTGGCGGGCTCGATTGTCGGCCATTGGGTCGCGCATGGCGAGCTCACGGTCACGGCGAGCGCGCGCGACATCGTCAAGGTGACGACCTTCCTGCGCGACGACGAGCGCTGCCAGTTCATCAGCTTCATCGACGTGACCGCGGTCGACTGGCCGCAGCGCGAGCGGCGCTTCGACGTGGTCTACCACCTGATGTCGCCGAGGCTGAACCGCCGCATCCGCGTCAAGATCGAGGCCGGCGAGGAGACGCGCGTGCCGTCGATCATCGGCGTGTTTCCCGGCGCCGACTGGTTCGAGCGCGAGACCTACGATCTCTACGGCGTGCTGTTCACCGGCCATCCGGACATGCGGCGGCTGCTCACCGACTACGGCTTCGAGGGCCATCCGCTGCGCAAGGACTTCCCGCTCACCGGCTTCGTCGAGGTGCGCTGGGACGACGAGCAGAAGCGCGTGGTCTACGACAAGGTCCGGCTCGCGCAGGAGTTCCGTAATTTCGATTTCCTGTCGCCGTGGGAGGGCGCGGGCTACGTGCCGCTGCCCGGCGACGAGAAGGCGAAAGGCTAGGCCATGGCGGGTCCGATGCAAGGCGGTTGTCTCTGCGGCGCGGTGCGGTTCACCGCAACGCCGAAGGATCACAACGTCGGCGTTTGCCATTGCAGCATGTGCCGGCGCTGGGCGGCGGGTCCGTTCTTCGCCATGGAATGCGAGGGCGCGGTCAAGGTCGCCGACGAGACCCAGCTCGGCGTTTACCGTTCCTCGGAGTGGGCCGAGCGCTGCTTTTGCAAGAAGTGCGGCAGCGTCCTGTTCTACCGGCTGGTCGGAAAGGATTTTTGGGCGATCTCGGCCGAGGCGCTCGACGACCGTGGCAGCTTCAGTTTGGCAAGCCAGATCTTCATCGACGAGAAGCCCGGCTACTACGAGTTCGCCAACAAGACCCACAACATGACGGGCGCGGAAGTGTTCGCGGCCTTCGCGCCGCCCGGCGGGGCGGCGAAAGGGTAATCACCGATGGCTGAGAACCTCCGCAACTTCACCATCAACTTCGGGCCGCAGCATCCGGCCGCGCACGGCGTGCTGCGCCTGGTGCTGGAGCTCGACGGCGAGATCGTCGAGCGCGTCGATCCTCACATCGGGCTTCTGCATCGCGGCACCGAGAAGCTGATCGAGGCGAAAACCTACCTGCAGGCGATCCCGTATTTCGACCGGCTCGACTATGTCGCGCCGATGAATCAGGAGCACGCGTTCTGCCTCGCGGCCGAGAAGCTCCTGCATCTGACCGTGCCGCGCCGCGCGCAGCTCATTCGCGTGCTTTATTGCGAGATCGGCCGGCTGCTGTCGCACATCCTCAACGTCACCACCCAGGCGATGGACGTCGGCGCGCTCACCCCGCCGCTGTGGGGCTTCGAGGAGCGCGAGAAGCTGATGGTGTTCTACGAGCGCGCCTCGGGCTCGCGCATGCATGCGGCGTTCTTCCGCATCGGCGGCGTGCACCAGGACCTGCCGCCGCAACTGATCGACGACATCGAGGCGTTCTGCGACCCGTTCCTGAAGGTCTGCGACGACCTGGAAGACCTGCTCACCGGCAACCGCATCTTCAAGCAGCGCAACGTCGATATCGGCGTCGTCAGCCTGAAGGATGCCTGGGCCTGGGGCTTCTCCGGCGTCATGGTGCGCGGCTCGGGCGCGGCCTGGGACCTGCGCAAGGCGCAGCCCTACGAGTGCTATGCCGAGATGGATTTCGACATTCCCGTGGGCAAGAACGGCGACTGCTACGACCGCTACTGCATCCGCATGGAGGAGATGCGGCAGTCGATCCGCATCATGAAGCAGTGCATCCAAAAGCTCCGCGAGCCCGAAGGGCAGGGGCCGGTCACCGTCGTCGACAACAAGATCGTGCCGCCGCGCCGCGGCGAGATGAAGAAGTCGATGGAGGCGCTGATCCATCACTTCAAGCTCTACACCGAGGGCTTCCACGTGCCCGAGGGCGAGGTCTACGCCGCGGTCGAGGCGCCCAAGGGCGAGTTCGGCGTCTATCTCGTCGCCGACGGCAGCAACAAGCCCTACAAGTGCAAGATCCGCGCGCCGGGCTTCGCGCACCTGCAGGCGATGGATTTCCTCTGCAAGGGCCACATGCTGGCCGACGTGTCCGCCATTCTCGGTTCGCTCGATATCGTGTTCGGAGAGGTTGATCGCTAATGGCCGTCCGCCGCGTCGCACCGCCCGAGCTTCAGCCGAAGGATTTCGCCTTCACGGCGGAGAATACCGAATGGGCGAAGAAGCAGATCGCCAAATATCCGGCCGGCCGGCAGCAGTCGGCGATCATTCCGCTGCTCTGGCGCGCGCAGGAGCAGAACGGCGGCTGGCTGCCTGAGGCTGCGATCCGCCACGTCGCCGATATGCTCGGCATGGCGCATATCCGCGCTTTGGAAGTCGCGACCTTCTACACCATGTTCCTGCTCGAGCCGTGCGGGACGAAGGCTCACGTGCAGGTCTGTGGCACCACGCCCTGCATGCTGCGCGGCGCGCAGGCGATCTTCGACGTCTGCAAGAAGCGCATCCATCACGACCCGCATCACGTGTCCGCCGACGGCAATTTCTCCTGGGAAGAGGTCGAGTGCCTCGGCGCCTGCGTGAACGCGCCGATGGTGCTGATCTGGAACGACACCTATGAGGATCTGACGGCGGAAAGCTTCGAAAAGGTGCTCGACGGCTTCCTCAACGGCAAGCCGGTGAAGCCCGGCCCGCAGATCGACCGACAATTGTCCGCGCCGATCGGCGGCCCGACCACGCTCCGGACGGTGAAGGCCTGAACGATGCTCGACGACAAGGACCGCATCTTCAAGAACCTCTACGGCCTCCACGACTGGGGCCTCGAGGGCGCGCGCAAGCGCGGCTCCTGGGACGGCACCAAGGCGATCCTGGAGAAGGGCCGCGACGCGATCGTCAACGAGGTCAAGGCCTCGGGGCTGCGCGGCCGCGGCGGCGCCGGCTTCCCGACCGGCGTGAAGTGGTCGTTCATGCCCAAGACCGTCGGCGACCGGCCGCATTATCTCGTGGTCAATGCCGACGAGTCCGAGCCCGGCACCTGCAAGGACCGCGAGATCATGCGGAACGATCCGCACCTTCTCGTCGAGGGGTGCCTGATCGCCGGCCGCGCCATGGACTGCCGCTCGGGCTACATCTATGTGCGCGGCGAGTTCATCCGCGAGCGTGAGCGCCTGCAGGCTGCGATCGACCAGGCCTATGAGGCGAAACTGCTCGGCAAAAACAACATCCACGGCTACGACTTCGACCTCTACGTCCATCACGGCGCCGGCGCCTATATCTGCGGCGAGGAGATGGCGCTGCTCGAAAGCCTCGAAGGCAAGAAGGGCCAGCCGCGGCTGAAGCCGCCGTTCCCGGCCAACATGGGGCTTTACGGCTGCCCCACCACGGTGAACAACGTCGAGAGCATCGCGGTCGTGCCGGACATCATGCGCCGCGGCGCGGCCTGGTTCGCCGGCATCGGCCGGCCGAACAACACCGGCACCAAGCTGTTCTGCATCTCCGGCCACGTCGAGCGGCCCTGCACGGTCGAAGAGGCGATGGGCGTTCCGCTGCGTGAGCTGATCGAGACCCACTGCGGCGGCGTGCGCGGCGGCTGGAACAACCTGCTCGCGGTCATTCCCGGCGGCTCGTCGATGCCGCTCATTCCGGCGGGGCCGACGGGCGCCGACGACCTCCTGATGGATTTCGACGGCTGCATCAAGCACAAGTCGGCGCTTGGCACCGCGGCCGTGATCGTGATGGACAAGTCGACCGACATCATCCGCGCCATGGCGCGCATCTCGTACTTCTACAAGCACGAGAGCTGCGGCCAGTGCACGCCGTGCCGCGAGGGCATGGGCTGGATGTGGCGCGTCCTGACCCGCATGGCCGAGGGCCGCGCGCAGCGCCGCGAGATCGACATGCTGTTCGATGTGACCAAGCAGATCGAGGGGCACACCATCTGCGCGTTCGGCGACGGCGCGGCCTGGCCGGTGCAGGGCCTGTTGCGGCACTTCCGGCCGGAGATCGAGCGGCGCATCGACGAATACACCCGCAACTCGGTCCGCTCCGGCGCGGTGCAGGTGGCGGCGGAATGATTGTGGTGGACCTGGCAACCATGGCGGACGCTATGCAGCCCGCGTTCTGGCAGAGATACGGCAATGCCGCGCAGATCGCGTCGGCCGTGCTCGCCATTGCCGCGCTCGCCGGCATCTACTTCCAGGTCCAGGCCAACTTCCGCGTATCGCGCGAAAACTCGGCGCGGGAAATCTATCGCGCCTACCTGCAGATGGCCGTGCAGCATCCGCGACTGGCCTATCCGGAGAACACCGCCGCGGTTGCCGCCATGTCGCGCGACGAGAAGGCCCGCTACGGCTGGTTCGTGTCGTATCTGCTCTACACCTGCGACCAGATCCTGCTGAACTTTCCGCGCGACGCTGCATGGCGGCGCACCTGCCAGGAGCAGGTGGCCTATCACGCGCCCTACATCTGCAGCTCCGTCGTGAAGGACGAGATCAGCCACTACCAGGCGGATTTGCGCGGCCTGATCGAACAAGTCGCGAAATCGTCCACCGCGGACGAATGCAAGAAGGGGACGTAGGAGGTAGCGATGGCAGGTGAACCTGACAACGTCGTCCTTGTCCTGTTGCGCAAGATCGACGAGCGCACGGCACGGATGGCGGATGACCTGCAGGATTTGAAGGTTCGTGTGACTTCGGTCGAAGAAGGATTGGCCGGCGTGAACCGACGGCTCGATCGTTTGGAAGGGCGCATCGAGAGGGTTGAGCGCCGGCTCGAACTCACAGACGTGGCGCACTAGGACGGTGTGATGGCCAAGATCGTTATCGACGGCACCGAGGTCGACGTTCCGCCGGAGTTCACGCTGCTCCAGGCGGCGGAGGCCGCCGGCGCGGAAATTCCGCGCTTCTGCTTCCACGAGCGGCTGTCGATCGCCGGCAACTGCCGCATGTGCCTGGTCGAGCTGAAGGGCTCGCCCAAGCCGATCGCCTCCTGCGCCTGGGGCGTGCGCGACTGCCGTCCGGGCCCGAACGGCGAGCCGCCGGTCGTCAACACCAAGTCGCCGATGGTGCGCAAGGCGCGCGAAGGCGTGATGGAGTTCCTGCTGATCAACCATCCGCTCGACTGCCCGATCTGCGACCAGGGCGGCGA
>JAIESI010000345.1 GCA_019746135.1 Xanthobacteraceae bacterium | reverse complement strand
GGACCAAGAAACGAGTCCGCCAAAAGCCCTTCAAAGGCCGCCGTATCACTCAGCTCTGATTCCGGGTACTAGACATCCTGCCCAAATGGGTTTGTTTGTTCTTCCTGCGCGTTAAAAGTGCATATTTTTCATATAGCATTTTATGCGCGCGTCTCTCTTCGACCCGCCCCCCTAATAAATGCCCGGGATCAGCCGCGCGGTCCGTGCCCGGTACGCCTCATAGGCCTGGCCGAATTCGGACCGCAGCAGGTTTTCCTCGGCGCGGATGCGCGCGAGCAGCGGCACGAGGTTGAGCGCCGCAAGCAGCAGCCCAACGCCGGAGCGGAACGCCAGCGCCCAGCCGGTGGCGTTGAGCAGGAGCCCGAGATAGCTCGGGTGGCGGATGATGCCGTAGACGCCGCCGGTCTGCAGCGTGTGTCCCGGCTGGATCGCGACCAGGCCGCTGAAGCGGTGGCCCAGCACATGCACCGGCCAGAGCCGCAGCGCGCCGCCCAGGAGAAACAGGACGACGCCGGTCCAGCGGATGGCCTCGCCGTCGATGGTCCAGAATTCGTGACGGTCGGTATAGGCCGGCAGCCACGCGCTCAGAATGGCGATCACGGCAAAGGCGGCGATCACCCAGCGGTTGCCGCGATCCTCGCGCATGCCGGCGCTGACGCTTCCGCCGACGAACAAGGATGCGAAGGACATGAGACCGACGGCGACCGTCAGCCCGATCAGCGCGCCATGCGCAAAGAACCTTGCGGGCCCGCCGAAGCCGAGGATGGCCAAGGCGAGATACGCCGCGGTGCTCGACACCACCGCAATGACTTTGAGCGGCAGGCTCATGGCGACCGACCCGCCCGTCTCCCTGCGCCGCAAATGCGCCGCTACTGCGGCTTCCAGAGCATCAGGACGAAAATGACGATGACGCCGGTGAAGGCCGGCCAGCCGAGCCAGAACCAGACGCGATAGTAGGCGAAATAGCGCGGCGGCAGCGCCGTGCCGTCGCGTGCGGCCGCCACCGCAAGGTCGCGCATCCTCAGCTGGATCCACACCACCGGCAGCCAGCACAGGCCGATGAAGACGTAGAGCACCAGCGTCGCCTTGATCCAGAAGTGAAACAGTGAGAAGCCCGTGATCAGCATCAGGCCCCAGCCGGTCAGCGGCTGCAGCACCACGGCGGTGGCGGTAAAGATCGCGTCGGCAATCACCACGACGCGCGCGGTGTGGGCGATCGCGGCAGGATCGCGCGTGCGGTGCGCCATGAACATGAAGAAGGCGATGCCGAGCCCGGTGCCGAACAACACGGCCGCGCCGATCACGTGGATGAGCTTGAGGGTGAGATAGAGGTGGCTCATCGCACGTCACCTCACCCGCGTCACCGCTCGTCGAGGATCGCCAGCGTGAACAGCGTCGCGATCAGCATCGGCACGATCTTCAGATACGGTCCGAGCGGATCGAGCCAGAGCTGCGGCAGCAGGATCGTGCCGATCAGGAGATAGAACCCGGTCCCGACGAGCATCGCGTAAAGCACATAGCGCGCCGCAGGCCGCACCAGCAGCGCCAGGCCGAGGAAATAGTCGAACAGCGCGCCGAGCACGAGCGTCGGCCCGGCAAGCTTCGGCGGAAAGCCTGCCGCCGCGAGATGTCCCATCGCCGCCGCGCGGCCCGGCCCGAGCGTGATCATGCCGGTGAGGATCCAGAACAGCGCGAGACCGCCGATCGCCACCGGCTTGAACAGGAACAGCCGCGCGAACCAGCGGTCGGCGACGCTCGAAGGCTGCTGCGCCAGAATCGTCTCGAAGCTTTTCGGCTCGATGCCGCTGGCGGCGATCCATGGCGCCGGCGCCCCCACCACGCCCGCCGCAAGCTGCCGCACCGCGGTCGAGCGCGCCGGGCTCCGCCAGCCGAGATAGCCCAACAGATCGGCGAGCCCCGCGACCGCCGTGCCGAGCCCGCGCGGCACGCGCCACACCGGCCGCTTGCGGAAGCCGAGCCAGTCGCGGATCGCGGTGACCACCGTCGTGAGCGTCAGCACCTGCGGATGCGCGACGTCCCACTTGACCCGCACCCTGGCCTCGGGCGTCAGGCTGTGCGACACCGCCGCCGCCACGTCCTCGACGCTCACCACCTGCAGCCGCGCGTCCGCCTCGAGCACCGGCGTCACGAACGGCAGCCCGGCAAGCCCGCGCAGCATCGCCGTGCCGCCGTAGACCGCCGGCGCCAGCACCAGCCCCGGACGCAGGATCACCCAGTCGATCGGACGGCGCGAAAGATCGTCCTCCGCCTCCGCCTTGCTGCGCGCGAACGCGGTCGGCGCCGAGCGCGACGCGCCGATCGCCGAGATGTGCACCACGCGCTTGACGCCGGCGCGCTCGCAGGCCGCGAACAGCGCGCTGGTGGCCGCGACATGAATGCGCTGCACGTCGTCGCGCATGCCGTCCTGCAGCACGCCGACGCAATTGACCACCGCGTCGAAGCCTTCGAGCAGCGGCAGCCAGTCGCCGGCCAGCGTCAGCTTGCGGTAGTCGGCGGCGATCCACTTGGCATAGGGCGCGCGGCGCTCGGCCTGCGCGATCGCGCGGCCTGAGCCCGTGACCTCATGGCCGTCGCGATGCAGCCGCGCGAGGCAGGCCGCCCCGATCAGCCCATAGGCTCCGGTCACCAGCACGCGCATCGGATTGTCCTGTGACGCATGTCCCCCAGCGGCTCGTTCGCCATTCTAGCAAGTCTTGTGGCTTGCGAATTCCGTCATAAACACGACGCCCGGCCACAGCCGGGCGTCGTGTTTATTCCACAGCCGCCTTTCGGCACTAGAGGCTGGTCCGCTCCAACTGAAGCGTCGGTGCTTGGGTCCCTGGGTCCCCGCTTCCGCGGGGACGAACGGTTGAGAGGGTTGCGCGCTCTATCCACGTTCGTCCCCGCGGAAGCGGGGACCCAGCCCTTTGTTCGGTCCGAGGTGATCGAACCCAGTCTAGAACGGGATTTCGTCGTCCATGTCGCCGCGCCGGCCGCCGCCGGCGCCGGCCCCGGCCATCGCCGGCTTCCGCGCCGGCGCCGGGCTCTGCGCGCCGAAGTCGTCGGAGGCTTCCATGCCGCCGCCTCCGCCGCCGCGGGTGTCGAGCATGGTCAGCGACGAGTTGAAGCCCTGCAGCACCACCTCGGTCGAGTATTTCTCGACGCCGTCCTTGTCGTTGTATTTGCGGGTCTGCAGCTGGCCCTCGAGATAAACCTTCGAGCCCTTCTTCAGGTACTGCTCGGCGATCTTGCAGAGCCCTTCGTTGAAGATCACCACGCGGTGCCACTCGGTCTTTTCCTTGCGCTCGCCGGTGTTCTTGTCGCGCCAGGACTCCGAGGTCGCAACGCTGAGGTTGGCGATCGGGCGCCCGTCGTTGGTGCGGCGGATCTCCGGATCCCTGCCGAGATTGCCGACCAGAATGACCTTGTTGACCGAGCCTGCCATGACCTTCTCCTGTTTCGCCGCTTCCGGATCAATTGCCGAGATTGCACCCGCTACCTAGTCAGCGCGGCCCCCGCCACAAGCGCGTTCGCCGTTATCCACAAAAGGCTGCGCCAGGGACCGGACGGGCTTCATTCCCGATTGTTCTCTTTTTGTTCTTATCACGCTGCCGCAGCCGAACGCAAGCGCCGTCTGCCATCGCCGGGTTTGCGCCGGCGGTCCACAGCTCGTCCACACTGTGGCGGCTTCAGCACGCCCGCCCTATCCCTTTCCTGGGGCAGCAAATTTGCTCGGTGCTCCGGCCGCGACTCACGTAATCCACAGCCCGCGCCGGTTCCGGCGGCTGCGCTTTCCACATCTTTGCAGCACCGGGCCGGACGGGAGGCGCTGTCATGAAATGCACCATCGCGCGTCGGTTGCTTGCGGGTGTGGCTTGCTCCTTGCTCGCGGCGGTCACGGCTGAGGCCGCCGACATCGGCTCCCGCGAGCTGCCACTGCCAAGGCGCGTCGAAGACGCGCGTGAACGCGCTTATGGCGCACCGGTGCTGGTGCCGTTCTTCACCTGGAGCGGCTTCTATGCCGGCATCAATGCCGGCTACGGCTTCGGCACATCGAAGTGGACCGACACCGTCACCGGCATTTCAACCAACGGCTTCGACCTCAACGGCGCGCTGGTCGGCGGCACCGCCGGCTACAACACGCAGTTCGGCGGCTTCATCTTCGGCATCGAGGGCGACATCGGCGGAAGCTTCATCAAAGGCTCGACGACGTCGAACTGCATCACGACCTGCGAAACGTCGAACCACTGGCTCGCCACGCTGCGCGGCCGCGTCGGCTACGCGTTCGACCGCTTCCTGCCGTACGTCACCGGCGGCGCCTCGTTCGGCGACATCAAGGGCGAGATCGCGAGCGCCGGCAGCTTCAGCAAGACCGCGGCCGGCTGGAACCTCGGCGGCGGCCTCGAATACGCCTTCCTCAACAACTGGTCGGCGAAGCTCGAATATCTCTATGTCGATCTCGGCACCGCGACCTGCGGCGCAGGCTGCAGCACCACCAATCCGTTTGACATCACCTTCTCGACGCAGATCGTGCGCGGCGGCCTGAACTACAAATTCTGATCCGCGCGTCCGCGAGCGGGTGAAGCATTCGCCGCGGCCGGAAGCGTAGTGGAGCGCCGCCATAGGCGAGCGAAGCGACGCCGTCCTTTACGGCTATGGCGAGCGAAGCGACGCCGTCCTTTACGGCTATGGCGAGCGAAGCGACGCCGTCCTTTGGACGGCTATGGCGAGCGAAGCGACGCCGTCCTTTGGACGGCTATGGCGAGCGAAGCGACGCCGTCCCTTGGACGGCTATGGCGGGGCATGACACCGGTGATGGGGCCGATGCCGGTGATGCGACGCCTCCGCATCGCCCTCGTCGCCCGTTGCCCCACGCCATCGTCGACAGCACCGCCGTCATCGCCCACGAAGGGCGGGATCCAGGCTTGCGGCGGCAGCGGTCAAGTGAACTTTTGGCCGCCTCCCTGCGACGATGCACCATTGACGTCGCGGTTTCCCATCCTGGAACCGGCGGATCGCGTTGCCGAAAAAACTGGGGATGCCCACCGCAAAAAGCCCTCCCAGCTCCTGCGACGCTGAGACAAATTTTCGATTTTTCAGAGACTTAAATCGAATTCCTCAGGTGCGGCTAATTTGGGCGCGTGTGGCATTTTTGAGACTCACTGCGGCGGCTTCGCGCGTTAAGATTGGTAAATGTTTGTCGGGTCCCGCCTTGGGCGGTGTCTAGTGAGGTTGATCATGAAGCGTCTTTTGGTTGCGGCCATCGGTCTTGCGTCGCTTGGCCTTGTGACCGCGTCCGTTCCTGCCACAGCGGCCGACATCGCGCCGCGGCGGATGGCTCCGGTGGCAGCGCCGGCCTATCTGCCCTTCAACTGGGGCGGCTGGTACGCCGGTCTCAATCTCGGCGGCGGCGTCGGCGGTGACGTCACCGGCGTCATCTTCGGCGGCCAGATCGGCTACAACTGGCAGGTCAACCAGATCGTGTTCGGTCTCGAAACCGACCTGCAGTTCTCCGGGCAGGACGACACGTTCCTGGTCCGCGGCACCTCGGTCAGCAACGAGCTCGACTGGTTCGGCACCTTCCGTGGCCGCATCGGCATTGTCGTGTTTGATCGCTGGCTGCCCTACTTCACCGGCGGTCTGGCTTACGGCGGCCGCACCATCAAGGTCGGCGGCGTGAGCGCCGACGACACCGCGCTCGGCTGGGCGGTCGGCGTCGGCGTCGACTACGCGATCACCAACCAGTGGAGCGCGCGCCTTGAGTACCTGCACATCTCGCTCGAGGACTTCTCGGCGACGTTCCCGGGCGGCGTCGGCCTGGTCAACTCCGGCCGCCTCGACAACGACATCATCCGCGGCGCGGTCAACTACCGCTTCCTGCCGTACTGATCGCGGCGACATCGGACAGAGCAAAGGGCCGGCCTCGCGCCGGCCCTTTTGCTTTTTGGCGGCTGTTGGTTTCGTAGGGTGGACAAAGCCGCCACCAGCGCGGTCACGCGCGTCTTCGACGCGCTATGGCGGCGTGCCCACGTCTTCGCTGCACGCTACGATGTTCCTATGCCCGACTACCGTCGTCTGAAAGTCAAAGGCGGCACCTTCTTTTCACAGTGACGCTCGCTGATCGCTCCGGCGATCTTCTCGTCCGTCACATCGACCGCCTGCGCTCGATCTATCAAACCGTTCAAACCGCGCGTCGCTTTGAAACCATCGCCGTTTGCATTCTGCCGGATCATCTTCACGCCATCTGGTCGTTGCCCTCAGACGACACGGATTACGCCCGCCGTTGGAATCTCATCAAAGGCGGATTCTCTCGTGGCCTTCCCGCGTCGCCGCGCTCGTTGAGCAGACTCGCCAAACGCGAAAAGGGCATCTGGCAGCGACGGTATTGGGAGCACGCTATACGCGACGATGATGATCTCACGCGCCATATCGACTACATCCACTTCAACCCCGTGAAACACGGCCTCGTCGCCCGGGTATGCGATTGGCCGCACTCGAGCTTCCATCAATACGTCAAGCGCGGCGATCTGCCGTCGGACTGGGGCGGCGACATGCGCGACGTCGCGGGTTCATTCGGCGAATGATCTTGCCGCTACGTTAGGTGGGCACGGCGCTTCGCGCCTTTGTCCTACTGAGTCAAAAGATCGCGGGCGGAAGGCTGGAAGAATCAGGTAGTTGGGAGATTCGAGCTTAGCTTGGAGGCTAAGATGAATCTCGATATCCGCTTTGCGTCCTATGTTGA
>JAIESI010000329.1 GCA_019746135.1 Xanthobacteraceae bacterium | reverse complement strand
TGCTTCTTCGCGATCGGGTCGTACTTCTTCATCTTCAGCTTCTCGGTCATCGTGCGCGAGTTCTTCTTGGTGACGTAATAGAACCCGGTGTCGGCGCTCGAGACGAGCTTGATCTTGGTGGTGACGGCCTTGGCCATGACAGTCCTCGAAATGCGATGGGATTGACGGGGAAACTAGCCACCGGGCGGCGAAAGTCAAGGAAACCGGCCCAGTCACGGTCATTCCGGGTTCGCGGGCTTTCGCCCGCGCCCCGGAATGACCGCGTTGAGCGAGCTATAGGAACTCACGGACTCTTTTCCCGCTCCGGACCCGGTAGAACGGCACCGGAAGGTCGTGGCTGAAGCCCTCCTTGAGCTGCTTGTCGAGGTCGACCAGCACCATTTCGGTGATCGCCAGAAGCTCGATCTTCTCCTTGATGCCGTCGAGCGGGACCCAGACCAGTTCCACCAGTTCCGCGTCGGGGCCGACCTTGCCCTCGATCCGGTGGGCGATGGCGCTGGCATCCGCCGTGAAAAAGCGGGTGTCGTAGCGCCGCGCCCGCCGCGGCGGCGTGATCGCGCGGGCGATGAAATGCACGGTCGAGAGGTCCGGGAAGACATTGGCCTCGGCAAACGCCTGCCACGGGCCGGCCGGGGCCCTTGGGGCCGCGTCGCGCCTCTCGCCGAGAAACAGCCCGGTCTCCTCGAAGGTCTCGCGGATGGCGGCCAGCGCCAGCGCCTGCGCCTTGCGGGCGTTCGGGCGGCGGGTTTCCAGCATCAGCTTGCGCTCGGCGCGGGGATCGAGCGGCGTGCCCGCGGTCATCTGCCGGTCGGCCGGATCGAGGCTGCCGCCGGGGAACACGAACTTGCCCGGCAGGAACACGTGGCCATGGTGCCGCTTGCCCATCAGGACTTTCGGCGACGGCCCGCTGCGGTCGAGCAGGATCAGGGTCGCGGCGTCCTTCGGCGGCCGGTTGGGATGGCCGGGCTGCGCGTCGGATGAAAATCGCTGGAGAAGATCGGTCATCTGCGGCGCTGACCATAGCGCTTTTCGCGGCGGCGTTCAGGCCGCGACTTGCCCGATGGCCGCGGCTGCGGCCGGGCAGCCATGCGACCTTCGGATAGGAGCTCGAAACGCAGCGCGCCGGCAACCGGCGCGGCCTCGACGAGCTTGACGGTGACGCGGTCGCCGAGCCGGTGCGTCTCGCCGCTGCGGCTGCCGACCATGGCGTGCAGGTCCTCCTCGTAGCGGAAGTATTCCGAGCCGATGGTGCGGGCCGGCACGAAGCCGTCCGCGCCGGTGTCGTCGAGCTTGATGAACAGGCCGGCGCGCGTGACGCCGGAGATCCGGCCCTCGAAGGTTGCGCCGATCCGGTCGGACAGGAAATGCGCGATCAGCCGGTCGTTGGTTTCGCGCTCCGCCTTCATGGCGCGGCGCTCGCAGGCGGAAATCTCGGCTGCGATCTCGGCCAGCGCCGCATGGTCCTGGCTCTCCGGCAGGCCGCCGTCGCCGAATTTGCGGGCGCGGATCAGGCCGCGATGCACGATCAGGTCGGCGTAGCGGCGGATCGGCGAGGTGAAGTGCGCGTAGCGGCGCAGGTTCAGGCCGAAGTGGCCGTAGTTGTCGGCCGCATATTCGGCCTGCGCCTGCGTGCGCAGCACCACCTCGTTGACGAGCTTTTCCACGTCCTGGCCTTTGACGCGGTCGAGGATGCGGTTGAACTGCTCGGCGCGCAGCGCGCCGCCCTTGGGCAGCGAGATGTGCAGCGTCTCGAGGAACTTGCGCAAAGCCTCGATCTTCTCCAGCGAAGGCTCGTCGTGCACGCGATAGATCAGCGGCACGCGCGCCTGCTCCAGCGTCTCGGCGGCCGCCACGTTGGCGAGGATCATGAACTCCTCGATCAGCCGGTGCGACTCCAGCCGTTCCGGCGTGATCACACGATCGACGGTGCCGTCGTGCTTGAGCAGGATTTTCCGTTCCGGCAGATCGAGGTCGAGCGGCCCGCGCGCCTCGCGGGCGCGCTTCAGCGCGTCATAGGCGTCGTAGAGCGGGCGCAGCACGGAATCGAGCAGGGGGCTCGTGTCCTCGTCGGGCGCGCCGCCGATCGCGGCCTGGGCCTGCTGGTAGTTGAGCTTCGCCGCCGACCGCATCAGCACGCGGTGGAAGGTGTGCGACTTCTTGCGGCCGTCCTTGCCGATGATCATGCGCACCGCGAGCGCGGCGCGGTCCTCGCGCGGGCGCAGCGAGCAGAGATCGTTGGAGATGCGCTCCGGCAGCATCGGCACGACGCGGTCGGGGAAATAGACCGAGTTGCCGCGTTTCACCGCCTCGCGGTCGAGCGCCGAGCCCGGCCGCACATAGTGCGCCACGTCGGCGATGGCGACGGTGATGATGTGGCCGCCGGGATTGGCCGGGTCCGGATCGGGCGCGGCGTGCACCGCGTCGTCGTGGTCCTTGGCGTCGACCGGATCGATGGTGACGAGCGCAAGCTTGCGCCAGTCCTCGCGGCCTTCGAGCGTCGCGGGCCGCGCGGCATGGGCCTCGGCCTCGGCTGCGACCGGCAACACGTGCGGGATGCCGTGGGCGTGGATCGCGATCAGGCTCACCGCGCGCTCGGTCTTGAGCGAACCGAGCCGCTCCTCGACGCGGGCGACCGGCAGGCCGAAGCGCTGCGGCTGCACCTGAACCGCGATCAGGTCGCCGTCCTTGGCGTCCTTGGTGGCGTCGCGCGGGATCGTCAGCTCCTTGCCGAGCTGCTTCTTGTCGACCGGGACGAGACGCCCGCCGCCGCCCGGCATGGCGCGGAAGATGCCGATCGCGCGGGTCTTGGCCTTGTCGATGATTTTGATGACGCGGCCGGAATAGCGGACGTCGTCATCACGATTTTCCTGAATGCGAAGGAGCGCCCGGTCGCCGACGCCGGCCACCTCGTGGGGGCGGGCCTTGCGCGGCGTCGCGATGCGGATTTTCGGCACCGGGCCGTGCTCGTCCTCGTCCCATTCGGTGGGCGTGGCGATGAGTTCGCCGTCGCTGTCGCGGCCGGTGACGTCGGCGAGCGTCACCTCCGGCAGTCCGCCGGACTTGTGCAGCTTCTTGCGTCGCGCCTCGACCTGGCCTTCGTCGGCAAGCTCGCGCAGCAGGCGCTTCAGCTCGATGCGGCGGTCGTTCTTGAGGTTGAAGGCACGGGCGATTTCGCGGGTGCCGACCTTGCCGGGGTTTTCGTTGATGAAAGCAAGGATCTCGCCCTTGCTGGGGAAGGGAATGTGCTTGGGTGGATTTCGTACCAATGAATAGCCTGAATGTCGTTTGGCCGGGCGCGATCAGCGCGCTCCGGCGTCAGTTGGTCTGCACCAGCTTATCAACGTCATGGCCGGGCTTGTCCCGGCCATCCCGATTAGGTTGGCACGGTGCCTCCCCAAGCGGGATGCGCGGGTCAAGCCCGCGCATGACGGCGGAGAGGGGGGGCCAGACCGACAGTAAGCCCCCTCAATGTAGGTTTCGCGCGGCACCATTGCCAGCGCGCCCGGAAGCGGCCTATTCGGCCGCCTCGGCCTTCTTCGATTTGCGCGGCGCCTTCGCGGTGCTGGCCGCGGCGCGCTTCTTCGGCTTCGCTGCGCCGGTTTTTTCGGCGGCGGGCTTTGTCGCGGAGGTCTTGCCTGCGCCAACCTTGGCCTTCGGCGGCGCAGCCTTCTTGGTCGCGCTTGCGCCGCGCGCCGGACGCTTCCGCCGCGCGGTCGATCCGCCCGAGCGCTCGGCGCGGGCGTCGATCAGCGCCGCCGCCTCGTCGAGCGTGATGGTCTCCGGGGTCTTGTCGCCCGGCAGGTTGGCGTTGACACCGTCGTGGCTGACGTAAGGCCCGTAGCGGCCGTTCTTGGCGACGATCATGCCGCCCTTCTGCGGATGCTCGCCGAGCTGCTTGCCCGGGTCCGCGCCGCGGCGGCCCTTGCCGGGATTGGCCTTCTTCTCCTCGATCAGCGCCACCGCGCGATTGAGGCCGACGTTGAGGATGTCCTCATCAGCGCTGATGTTGGCGTAGATCTTGCCGTGCTTCACGTACGGCCCGAACCGCCCGACGCCGCCGATGATGTCCTCGCCGTCGTCCGGATGCTTGCCGATGACGCGGGGCAGGGCGAGCAGCTTCACCGCGCGGTCGAGATCGATCTCGTCCGGCGCGACGCCCTTGGGCAGGCTCGCGCGTTTCGGCTTCACCGCCTTGCCGTCCTCGTCCTTGGTGGCCTCGCCGAGCTGCAGATAGCTGCCGAAGCGGCCGGAGCGCACGGTGACCTCGAGGCCGGTGTCCGGGTCCTCGCCGAGCTTGCGCATGCCGCCGCCGTTGCCGTCGGGGCCGACCGAGAGCTGCCGCGTGAACTTGCATTCCGGATAGTTCGAGCAGCCGATGAAGCCGCCGAACCGGCCGAGCTTGAGCCCGATCCGGCCGTTCTCGCAGTTCGGGCACTTGCGCGGATCGCTGCCGTCGGGCTTGGGCGGGAACAGGTGCGGCGCCAGCACCTCATCGAGCGCGTCGATCACCTGCGCGACGCGCAGGTCCTTGATGCCGCCGACCGCGCCGGCGAAGTCCTCCCAGAACGCGCGCAGCACGTCCTTGTAGGGCAGCTCGTTGTTGGAGATCTTGTCGAGCTGCTCTTCCAGGCTCGCGGTGAAATCGTACTCGACGTACTTCTGGAAGAAGTTCTCCAGGAACGCGGTCAGCACCCGGCCCTTGTCCTCGGGGACCAGGCGCTTCTTGTCGAGCCGCACGTAGCCGCGGTCCTTCAGCACCTGCAGGATCGAGGCATAGGTCGAGGGCCGGCCGATGCCGAGCTCTTCCATGCGTTTGACCAGCGACGCCTCCGAGTAGCGCGGCGGCGGCTCGGTGAAGTGCTGGGTCGCCTGGATCTCGCGCTTCGACAGCGCCTCGCCGGCGCTCATCGCGGGGAGGCGGTTTGCGTCCTCCTCGTCCGACTTGTCGTCCTGGTCCTCGGTGTAGAGGGTGAGGAAGCCGTCGAACTTGATCACCGTGCCGGTGGCGCGCAGGTCGAGCACGCGCGAAGCAACCTTGGCGGTGATGTCCACCGTGGTGCGCTCGAGCTCGGCGGATTCCATCTGGCTGGCGATGGTGCGCAGCCAGATCAGCTCGTAGAGCTTGGCCTGATCCGGCTCCAGCACCTTGCGGACGGCGGCCGGGCGGCGGCTGAGGTCGGTCGGGCGGATCGCCTCGTGGGCCTCCTGCGCGTTCTTCGACTTCGACACGTACTGGCGCGGCGAGGACGGCACATACTGCTTGCCGTAGTCGCTCTCGATCAGCCGGCGCGCCGACGAGATCGCCTCCGGCGCGATGTCGACGCCGTCGGTTCGCATATAGGTGATGAGGCCGACGGTCTCGCCGTCGATGTCGGTGCCCTCGTAGAGCCGCTGCGCCAGCCGCATGGTGTGCGCCGGCGCAAAGCCGAACTTGCGGCTCGCCTCCTGCTGCAGCGTCGAGGTCATGAACGGCGGGTAGGGGTTGCGCCGCGCGGGCCTGGCCTCGACCGAGTTGACGGTGAAGGCCGCGGTCTCCAGCGCCTTCTTGAAGTCTTCGGCCTCCTGGCCCGAGCCGATGTCGAGCCGCTGGATTTTTTTGCCGTCGGCCCCGACCAGGCGGGCCTCGAACGTCTCGTTGCGCGGCGTCGCGAGCTGGGCGACCAGCGACCAGTACTCGCGCGCGACGAATTTCTCGATCTCGAGCTCGCGGTCGGAGACGAGGCGGAGCGCCACCGACTGCACGCGGCCGGCGGACCGCGCGCCGGGGAGCTTGCGCCACAGCACCGGGGAGAGGGTGAAGCCCACGAGATAGTCGAGCGCCCGGCGGGCCAAATAGGCATCGACCAGCGCGCCGTCGATCTGGCGCGGGTTCTTCATCGCCTCCATCACCGACTGCTTGGTGATGGCGTTGAACACGACGCGCTCGACGGTCTGTTTCTTGAGCGCGTTCTTCTCCTTCAGCACCTCCAGGACATGCCAGGAGATCGCCTCGCCCTCGCGATCCGGGTCGGTGGCGAGGATCAGGCCGTCGGCATTCTTGACCGCCCGGGAGATGTCGTTGAGCCGCTTGGCCGACTTGTCGTCGACCTCCCAGAGCATGCGGAAATCGTGCTCCGGATCGACCGATCCATCCTTCGGCGGAAGGTCGCGGACATGGCCAAACGAGGCCAGAACCTCGTAGCCGGGGCCGAGGTATTTGTTGATCGTCTTGGCCTTGGCGGGCGATTCAACAACGACGATTTTCATTTAAGTCCAATGGGTTGGATGCGAGTTCTCGTCCGAATGCCGGCGAACTCGGCCATCCGACTCGCCGGGAACATGGGTAACTCATGGCCCCCTGTCAAATCATGAAGGTTCCGCGGGGGGCGGTTGGGCGGGCTCATTTCCGACAGAACCGGCCCTTTTCCAATACAGCTGGACGGGGAATATCAACTGGAACACGTCCTGATATTGCGTCGCGGCTGACAAAAGCCTGGACAACCATCATCGCCCCGGGGCCTTGAATTCGGGCGCCCGGGCCGGCCCGTTTCCCTTTTTCCGTCCCTCTCGGAAGAGGCGATGGAGCGCCGGGAGGCGCCACCGGCGGATCGCCGCCGGTTGGCGAACCCAAATCCGGGGTCCGCCGCGCGCCACGGCAGGTCCCCTGTTACCAGGGGGTGCCGCTTTCGGGCGC
>JAIESI010000013.1 GCA_019746135.1 Xanthobacteraceae bacterium | reverse complement strand
AGATAGATCATCCGCCGGTCTCCCCGCGGACGAAGCGCACGACGACGGAGCGGGTCAGCAGGCCGGCGACGATCGGCAGCGGAATCGAGATGATCACGCGCCAGATCACGAACTCGCCGCCGAAGAACGGCAGCTCCCAGACCAGGATGCGGGAATAGCCGAGCAGCGTCCAGCTGGTGATGAACGCGACCGCCGCGCCGAGGTCCGCGCCGATGGCGACGAAGGCCGCGGCGACCGGAAAGATCGTGATCGGCCCGCCCGGGCAGATCACGCCGGCGAGTGTGGCGATCAGCACGCCGAGCACGCCGGATTCGCCGCCGACCCAGCGCTGCACCGCGGCGCGCGGCATCAGCACCGCGACGAACGACGCGATCAGGCAGGCCGCCAGCACCTTGGGCAGGATGTCGACGAAGAGATAAAGATCGCTGACGAGGATCTCGAAGAACCGGGCCTGGCCGTCACGCCAGTAAACCCAGGCCGCAGAGACGGCGACCGCCACCGCGACCGTCGCGGAAGACCAGTCGAATGCTTTGCGCGGGCGGCGCTGAAGGGGAGCTTCGGGCGGCAATCGGACCTGCGGCTGGTGCAAGGGCCGCATCCAAAGCACTTGCTCAGGTGGCTTGCAAGCCGGTCATTTGCGAAGCGCCGCCGCGGCGCGGGCGCGCGCGGTGATCGCTTCGAAATCGCCGGCGGCGATCGCCTGGGGCGGCGCGACCCATGAGCCGCCGACCGCAATCACGTTGGGCAACGCGAGATAAGACGCAGCGTTTTCCCCGTCGATGCCGCCGGTCGGGCAGAACCTGATCTGCGGCAGCGGCCCGGCCACGGCCTTCAGCCAGCGCACACCACCCGCCTGTTCCGCAGGAAAGAACTTCAGCACCGGAAACTCCATCGCGGCGAGCGTCATCGCCTCGGTCGCGGTCGCGCAGCCGGGGATCGCGGCCACGCCCGACCCGCACAGCGCCTCAGCCAGGGCGGCAGGGGTGCCGGGGCTGACGAGAAAATCCGCACCAGCCTCGATCGCCCGGGTCACGTCGGCGGGCTTCGTCACGGTGCCGGCACCGACGATGACGTCCGGCACTTCGGCCGCGATGGCGCGCACCGCGTCGAGCGCCGCCGCCGTCCGCAACGTCACCTCGATCACCGGCAGCCCGCCGGCGATGAGCGCACGCGCCAGCGGCACGGCGTCGCCGACGCGCTCGATGGTCAGCACCGGAACGACCGGGACCGTCAGCAGCGGGGTCGGATCGGAGAACGGCATCGGCAGACATTGGCGCTTTCCGCCGAGGCCCGGCAAGGCTCAAGCGGGATCAGGCCCGGGGCACGGGCCCATCAATCCGTTGTACCCGCATGGCTCCCGACAGCGGCAGAAGGGCGGACATCGGAAACCGCCGCGACGGCATCTGGCTCAATGGAAGGAGCCGGTGCCGAGCCGCCCGAAGCGGCAACTTTCTTTGGTTGGGGCCACCCAGCTATAAAATTTGTGCTATGATGTGCTCCCGAAAAGCTGGGAGTTCTTGAGGAGATCTACGTGGCGACAGGCACTGTGAAGTGGTTCAACCCGACCAAAGGCTATGGGTTCATCCAGCCGCAAGGCGGCGGCAAAGACGTGTTCGTGCACATCTCGGCAGTCGAGCGTGCAGGCCTCAGCACCCTCAACGAGGGGGCAAAGGTCGAATATGAAGTGGTTGCAAATCGCGGCAAGGAATCGGCCGAGAACTTGAAGGTCAAGTAATTTTCCTACCATCCGCCTGGTGGTAGAGGCCCCGCGCAAATGCGGGGCTTTTTTATGCCGGCACGGGCACAACGCAAGTGACGCGTCACGCCCTGACGACGGCCGGAATCTCGACCTCGACCAGGACATCCGGATGCGACAACCGCCGCACCTCGACCGCGGTGCTGGGCGACAGGTCCTCGCCGCAGAATTTCAGGCTGATCATCGCGGCGTGGTCGAGCTCGACGACCAGCCCCGAGGGTTCGGCTTCGATGCGCCGGACGGCCGTGCCCCTCGACCCCCTGCCGCTGCAGCCCGGTCAATCGTGCAAAAAAGCTGCCGTTGACCGGGCGCGGTGCCGCCACTAGCTTTGCCATGAAGGGAATGGGGTTCTCCCGATAACCGCCCCGGCGAGCAGACACTCCAGGTTCGCCGGCGCTGATGACTCCTACCGCTGAAACCTTGGCGGTGGGACTCTGTCCGCAGGCCGCCGCAGGGCGGCTTTTTCGTTGCCCTGTCCGATGACGAAAGGACAACGACCGATGAATTTTCTGGCTTCGAATGCCGTGGCGGGCTTCGCCATCGTGTTTCTCGGCGGCGGTGCCGGCGCTGCGATCCGTCACGGCGTGAACATCGCCGGGCAGCGGCTGCTCGGACTGGATTTCCCCTATGCAACGATGTTCATCAACGTCAGCGGCTCGCTGATCATGGGCCTCACGGCCGCCTGGTTCGCCTTCAAGGGCGACGCCTCGCAGCACCTGCGGCTGTTTCTCACCACCGGCATCCTCGGCGGCTACACGACGTTTTCCGCCTTCTCGCTCGATGCGGCGCTGCTCTACGAGCGGGGCCAGCCCGGGCTTGCGGCCCTTTACGTCATCGGCTCCGTCGTGCTTTCGATCGGGGGGCTTTTCGCCGGGCTCTGGCTCGTGCGGCAGATGGCTTGACCGCGCCGAACGCCGCCCGCGCGATCGCCTCGCGCACCAGCCGCTCCGCGCCGCCGACATCGAGCCAGCGCACGATGGTGACCCATTTGCCCTTTTCCAGGTCCTTGTAGTGCTGGAAGAAGTGGGCGATCTGCTCGCACATGATCTTCGGCAGGTCGCGGTAGCTGCGGACGTCGGAGTAGAACGGCGCGAGCGCATCGACCGGCACGGCGATGATCTTCTCGTCGCCGCCGGCCTCGTCCCTCATCTGCAGCGCGCCGACCGGTCGGCAGCGGATCACCGCGCCGGGCACGACTGGCACCTGGCTGATCACCAGCACATCGCACGGGTCGCCGTCGAGCGAGAGCGTCTGCGGGATGAAGCCGTAGTTGCCCGGATAGAACATCGCGGTGTGCAGGAAGCGGTCGACCGACAGCGCGCCGGAGGTCTTGTCGAGCTCGTACTTGACCGGTGCGCCGCCGAGCGGAATTTCGATGATGACGTTGATGTCCTTCGGCGGATTGCGGCCGGCGGTGATCGCGCGCGGGTCCATCACTATCCCCCTTGAGGCTCACCGCTCCATCGGCCGAAGCCCGAGCTTGTCGAGCAGCGCCATGTCGCGGTCACGGCCGGGGTTCGGCGTGGTCAGGAGCTTCGGCCCGTAGAAGATCGAGTTCGCGCCGGCGAGGAAGCAGAGCGCCTGGGTCTCCTCGCTCATGTCCTCGCGCCCGGCCGAGAGCCGCACCACCGACTTCGGCATGGCGATGCGCGCCACCGCAATGGTGCGCACGAACTCGAGCGGCTCGAGCTTCGTCCCGCCCATCAGCGGCGTGCCTTCGACCTGCACCAGCATGTTGATCGGCACGCTCTCCGGATGCACCGGCAGGCTTGCCAGCGTGGCGATCATGCCGACGCGATCCTCGGTGCCCTCGCCCATGCCGACAATGCCGCCGCAGCAGACGTTGATGCCGGCCTCGCGCACGGCGTCGAGCGTGTCGAGCCGGTCCCGGTAGGTGCGGGTGGTGATGATCTCGCCGTAGAACTCGGGCGAGGTGTCGAGGTTGTGGTTGTAGTAGTCGAGGCCGCTCTGCTTCAGCCGCTGCGCCTGCTTTCGCGTCAGCATGCCGAGCGTGGCGCAGGTCTCGAGACCGAGCGCCTTGACGCCCTCGATCATGGCGCAGACGTTCTCGACGTCGCGGTCCTTCGGTTCGCGCCAGGCCGCGCCCATGCAGAAGCGGCTTGCCCCGCCCGCCTTCGCCGCGCGCGCCTCGGCGAGCACGGCCGGCACGCTCATCAGCTTCTCGGCCTTGACGCCGGTGTCGTATTTCGCGCTCTGCGGGCAATAGGCGCAATCCTCCGGGCAGCCGCCGGTCTTGATCGACAGCAGCGTCGAGATCTGCACCTCGCCCGGATCGAAATGCATGCGGTGGATGCGCTGCGCCTCGAACATCAGGTCGGGAAACGGCAGCGCAAACAGGGCGCGGATCTCCTCGCGGGTCCAGTCGTTGCGGACGAGACCGAGCGGGGCGCGGGGGGACAGGGATTCGGCGAGCGACATGGGGGCACCATAGACGCGCGGCAATGGGTTTGAAAGCGGCGGGCGGCCCTTGCTCCGACGTCAGTCCGGGGGGCGCTCGCAGCACCAGCGCGTTTACGCGCGTCTTCGACGCGCTATGCGAGCGAGCCCGGAATCCAGCTTGCTGTTCGGCGTCTGCGTCTGGATTCCGGGCTCGCGCCCTTATGGGCGCGCCCCGGAATGACCGCGTGGAGAGAGCGGATCAGACGAACTGCGCGCCGATCTGCGTCGCGTTGCGCCATTTGACGTGGGCGCGGCGGCCCTGGCCGCCCTGCGCGAGCACGATGACGAAATCGTTCGGCACGCGCTGCCCCGGATCGACCGCGATGCGGACGCCGGTGTCGGACACATCCAGAAGCCGGCACGGCCGCATGGCGAAGCCGCCGTCGAGCCGCAGCCACGCGGTCGCGCCCGACTTGACGCGCGCGGCCCGCCGCTTGTTGCCCGGATAGCGGCCGGTGCCGGTGGAATCGACCTGTCTGCGTCCGAAAACCATGGTGTCTCGCTGCGCGAATCGCACCCCAATACCGCGGCTCTATGATGCCGACGCAATGATTGATTCATCGTCAATCCGCCGGGTCAAACCTGACGAAAAGGCGCTCGCAACCACCCCCAATTTTTCCTGCGCCCGCGCGCCATGAGAATCGTGGCGGACCGGCCACACCGCGGGAGCCTCCGCCGAGCAGGCCGGAACGATCCCCACCGCGTCGCGTTGCAGCGGATCAAGAAAGTCGGGGTGGGCGATGGCTCCTGAAACGCTGCTGTTGTCGGTGTGCCTTGCCGTGGCGTTCGGCGGCGTTCCGCTGGCAACGCTCATCCATGCGCACATCGCCCTCACGCGCGCTGCGCGGCACGTCGCCGAGATCGAAGCGCTTGCGGTCTCGCAAACGCCGGATGCGGAAGACGTCCCGCGTCTCGGCGTGCTCGAGCTTCAGGCGCTGGCAGCGGCCGCGGCGGGAGAGTTCAGGGAGCGAAGGGGCGAAGCAGCCCGCGGCGGCATCGGGACGCGTGGCGATCGTCGCGGCGATGGCGGCCCACCGCCGCAGCCGATGGCCAAGGCGGGATAGGCGCGCACGGCCGCGTTGCGTTTCCGCCTCAGAGCTGGCCGTAGCGTCGCAGCACTGCGCGGCAGGATTCGCCGACGCGGCTGCTCACCGAGGCGAGCGTCGCGCCGCACTTGAGCAGGTTGGTAATCGACGCGCTGGTGTCGGACCGGTCGCAGTAGCGCTGCGCCGCAGGCTTGCACGGTGCGAGATCCTTGACGTCCACGGCACCCGCCGCCGTGGTGATCGCGCCAAGCAAGGAAGCAGCAAGCAGGCTTTTCAGCATCTCGTAAGGTCCCCGTTCTGGTGTCGGAAACGAACCGGAACCTGACGCATGCATGCAGTCCCCCGGCCCCGCGCCTTACACCGGGTGAATGTGACCTGAGTGCGGCGCGCAGCGGGCGCGCGAAATGTTCCGCGCGGAACATCAATTTTTAATGGGTGACAAGCTCGCAACCGCCTCGCGGCCAGCGACGCGGCCGAACACGAAGGCGCGCAGCACCGACACCGCATTCGGCGCGGTTCCGTAGAAATGGCCGGTGATCTCGCCCGCGGCATAAAGCCCCGGAATGGGCGCGCCGTTGCGCAACACGCGCGCGCGGGTGTCGGTCGCGAGCCCGCCGAAGGTGTAGGCGATCGCGCCGATCAGCGGCCAGGCGAGGAACGGCGGTTCGACGATCGGCCGCGCCCAGTTCGACTTGGGCGGCACGAGCGAGGCCTGTGCGGCAAGGCCATCACATTTTGTTGCGTCGAATTTCGCGGAGTCCCCCGCGCAGGCCGCGTTGTAGGCGGCGATGGTGCGGGCAAGCCCGCTCGCCTCGACGCCGATGAGACCGGCGAGATCCCAGATGTTGCCGCCCTCGACCGGCGGAACCTCGGAGCGGGTGGCGCGCTGCCAGTCGGGAATTTCCCGCACGCGCGAATCGAGGATCGCCCAGGCCTGGCGGTCCGGCACGTTGAAGTGCAGATGGCGCGCGAACCACTCCCAGGTCTCGTGGACGAGGCCGCGGCCCTCGTCGAAGAAGCGCTTGCCTTCGCGATCGACGACGATGCCGTAGGGATAGAGCAGCATCACCGGGGCCTGGTTCTTCGAGCGCGGATCGACCGGCTCGATGTGCATGCCGGAGCGCTCGCCGGAAAAATCCGCGCCGAGCGCCAGCGCCATGCGGATGCCGTCGCCGGAGTTGTAATGGGCGCGCGGCGCAAGCAGCGGGATCGCCTCGCCGCCCGGCCCGAAATGCTCGCGCATCATCGGGGCGTTGGCCTGGAAGCCGCCGCAGGCAAGGATCACCGCGTCGGCCGCAAGCGCCTCGCCGTTGCCGAGGCGGACGCCGCGCACGGCGTCGCCTTCGGCGGCCAGCGCCTGCGCAGCGCAGCCGCAGACGAACCGCACCCCCG
>JAIESI010000060.1 GCA_019746135.1 Xanthobacteraceae bacterium | reverse complement strand
GCCGCGATCGGCATCATCATCCTGTTCGCCTGCGCCGGGGCGCTCGCCGTGCGATCAGCCGGCTGGGGCGTCCTCGCCGGCGCGACGGCCGTCGTCGGCTTCGCTGCGTGGTTGGAAGGAAGCCGTCTATTCGCCCTGACCGGCCGCCTCCGCGACGGATCGGTTCTCGCCTATGCGGACCCTGCCACGCTGACCGGATCGCTCGCCGCGATCGGCTGCGGATTGTTTGCCCTGCGCGTGGCGCTGTCGGGCAATGCAGCGTTCGCCGCGGCCGCGCCGCGGCGCGTGTCCGGCCAGCGTGCGATCCACGGCGACGCGCAATGGATGAGCGTCGGCGAGGCGGCGCGGCTGTTTCCGAAAGGTGGCGGCATCGTCATCGGTGAGCGCTACCGGGTCGACAAGGATTCTGTCGCCGATCGCGCGTTCTGCGCCAGCGAGCCCGAGAGCTGGGGCGCGGGCGGCCGCGCGCCGCTCCTGTGCTTCGATGCGTCCTGGGGCTCGACCCACGGCATCGTGTTCGCCGGCTCCGGCGGTTACAAGACAACGTCGGTGACGATCCCGACGGCGCTCAAATGGGGCGGCGGCCTGGTCGCGCTCGATCCGTCCAACGAGGTCGCGCCGATGGTGATCGACCATCGCAAGCGCGCCGGCCGGACCGTCTTCGTGCTCGATCCGAAGACGTCGGAGACCGGCTTCAACGCGCTCGACTGGATCGGCGAGCACGGTGCGACCAAGGAGGAGGACATCGCTTCGGTCGCCTCGTGGATCATGACCGACACACCGCGGACGAATTCGGTGCGCGACGATTTCTTCCGTGCGTCGGCGCTGCAATTACTGACCGCTCTGATCGCCGATGTGTGCCTCTCCGGTCATACGGACAAGAAGGACCAGCACCTGCGCCAGGTCCGCACCAATCTCTCCGAGCCGGAGCCGAAGCTGCGCGCGCGCCTGCAGGCTATCTACGACAATTCCGGTTCGGAGTTCGTGAAGGAGAACGTCGCCCCTTTCATCGCCATGACGCCGGAGACGTTCAGCGGCGTCTATGCCAATGCGGTCAAGGAGACGCATTGGCTGTCCTATGAGAACTATGCGGCGCTTGTCTCCGGCGGCAGCTTTTCGACCGACGAGCTGGCCGCTGGAACGGCGGACGTGTTCATCAATCTCGACCTCAAGACGCTGGAGAACCATCCGGGTCTGGCGCGGCTCATCATCGGGGCGATGATGAACGCAATCTACAATCGCGCGGGCGAGGTCTCCGGGCGCACGCTGTTCCTGCTCGACGAGGTCGCCCGGCTCGGCTTCATGCGCGTGATCGAGACGGCGCGCGACGCAGGGCGCAAATACGGCATCACGCTCTTGATGCTGTTCCAGTCGATCGGCCAGATGCGTGAGGCCTATGGCGGCCGCGACGCCGCCTCGAAATGGTTCGAGTCGGCGTCCTGGATGAGTTTCAGCGCCATCAACGATCCTGAGACGGCCGAATACATCTCGCGCCGTTGCGGCGACACGACGGTCGAGGTCAGCCAGATCAGCCGCAGTTCGCAGGCCTCCGGATCGTCGCGGACACGCTCGCGGATGCTGTCGCGCCGGCCGCTGATCCTGTCGCACGAGATCACGCAGATGCGCGGCGACGAGCAGATCGTATTCACGGCCGGCAATCCGCCGCTGCGGTGCGGCCGCGCGATCTATTTCCGGCGCAAGGACATGACGGCCTGCGTCGCCAACAACAGGTTCGCGCCCACGGGCGGGCTGCGATCGGCATAATCGCAGCGCCAGCGAATCAACGGATGCCGAGGGCTCTGGACGTGATCGGACGGGAGGAAAGGCGAAGGTGAGGATCGGCGGACCTGGCAGAGGATCGACAGCGTATGACGTCGGCACGCGGCTTGTGATTGCGGCGTTGGTGGTCGCCGGTGTCACGGCGTGGATGTTCCATTCTCGCGATGGCAGTCTGTCGGAAGCGCCGGTGACGCGCGTCGTGACGTCCGAACAGACGGTGGCCGTCACGTTCTCGATCTGCGGCGCCGGCCGGCGAACCGATTGCGTCGTCGACGGCGATACGTTCTGGTTCCGCGGCGAGAAAATCCGGATCGCCGATATCGATACGCCCGAGTTGAGCCCGCCGCGCTGCCAGCGTGAGGCCGAGCTCGGCGAGGCGGCGCAGCGGCGGTTGCAGGCGCTGCTGAATGCCGGCCCGTTCACGCTCGTCGCCGACGCGCGCGACCAGGATCAATATGGGCGAAAGCTACGCACGGTCTCTCGCGGCGGCCGCCCGCTCGGCGACGTGCTTGTCGCCGAAGGCTTGGCACGGCGGTGGAACGGCCCCAGGCAGAGCTGGTGCGGCGGTTGATTGCCGAAGCACCGGCTCATGCTTCAGTTTCGGTGTCGCCTGTGGCTGTAATGCCGAACGAAAACCCCGCTCGCAACCGATCAGTCTGCCGCACGCCTGCCCGCAACGAGGTAGAACAGGCCTCCGCCCGCCGTGTGCCACCGGCGTTCTTGCACCGAGGCGACGATCTCTTGATCGTGATCAAGATAGTCGTGCCAAGCTGCGTTAAAGAACGCTTCTGATCCTCCGCCCGCAATGACATTGACGCGCATTTCTTCGCGATCGTAGGGTCCGATGCCGTCGGCGCGCCAGCGCGCCAACGCATCGAAACCCGCGATTTCACTGGGGCTAGAATAGGGCGGATGGCTGGCGCTCGCTCTGTCGGAGAGCCACACCCTGACGTCCTCGAGACCGAGGCGGGCGAACATGCCCGGTAGCTTTTCGCCTACGAATTCTGCGCCTTTGCCAAGTCGCGCTCGACCAAGGACATAGCGCCATGCCAACTCCGAGAGCCGGATTAGGCGCTCCGGCGGTTGTTCGTCCATGAGTCCGCTGAACGGGAAGCGCGCGACGAGATTGTTCGGCTCGGCGCAGAGCACCTGGCCACCTGGCCGGGTGATGCGAACCAACTCCTCAAGAGCCTGCTCCGGGTGTTGGAGGTGGAGAAGCAGCGTTTGACAGGTCGCCATGTCGAACGCGCGATCAGGCAAGGGCAGATTGGTCGCCTCCCCCACCAGCGCGGCAATCGAGGTGGGATCGGTGGCCAACGTGCGCAATCGAGAGAGATAGTCGATGACATGGCTTTGCTCGCGATCGACACCAACGAGACCGGCGCCGATCGCAAGATGCGGATAAAGCAGGGCGCTCCAATGGCCCACACCGCAGCCTATGTCCGCGACATTGGCGACGGCTCCGAGATTGAGGCGGTGAGCGACCAATTCGAGAAAATCTGAATTCCAGAAATAGTCGCGTTCCTTGCCGAAGAATTCGGAGGAATGCGGTCTGACAGAATTGTTCGGTTTGGACATGCGTATCCCCATGACAAAGTTCGCGCGCAAGCGTGCGCGCTGGATGATTTCGGATGGGGATCGACCTCACATATGATTTCCTCTAGCACGCCGCACCTCGAAGATCGACCGCGAGTGCCGCCTTTATGGCCGAAGTTAAAAGGATCAGATCGCCGGCCCTGCTCGTATCGCCCGCGGGGTCAGCCACATGGATCAACCTGGACGGTCGAAATTCAGCTATCCCAATTTTGCCCGTCCTGTGGCATTTTTGGCCTGATCAGAGGACACGATGCCAAACCGGATTCCGCTCGACCCCAAGCTGCCGAAGGCCTTCGACGCGACCCCCAACGACGCACGAAGCAAGACGCAGCTCGATGCATGGTGGGATCGTCCCTATGGCGTCACGCTGTCGGGTGGCCGCATCGAGGTCCGGTGCCTGAATGGCGGCGCGTGGGACCGCTCGACGCATCTCGGCATTGCGGACGATTATGACGCGGCTTGCGACTTGGCCGAAGCCAAGCAAGCGGAATGGCTGAAGTTCCGCGAGCGTCCGTGCCTCCTGTTCGACGAAGGTCAGGTCCTGGTGATGCGGCAGGCCCAGCGGCCGGACGAAGCGCAGCAGCAGCTCGCGGCGTTCCCCTCCGCGGAGGCCGCGAACGCCTATCTTCGCGCCAACTTCCCCGAAGTGTAACCGCGATAGCGGGGCACCGGCCGTCCCAAGTTCGCGAGAGGATCGTCACCCGAAGGGCGAAGACCGCGCAGCGGGCTCCGTGAGCGAAGCGAATAGAGCCGTCCGCCGAAGGCGGCTCGCCCAAATCCCTTTCATCATCGCGCAGCACATCAAACCGCCCTCGATCAAGAGGACGAAGCGCTCACGCAACATCGGCTTGATCTCACGGTTGAGACCCGGCATCCGGAAAAAGAAGACTCGCCATCCAGCGCGCGCCGCTGACGCGATCGCGGCGAGTTGCCCATCGCCAGCGGCGCCGGCCGGTCGATCCGGCCGGCGCCGCTCCCGGACAAGGCAAAGATCAGAGGCGGCGAGAGCCGCCTCTGATCTGGACATCAATCTGTGTCCGGACCCCAGAGCGGATTGCTCTCGGGGTCTTCGACGTGGTCCTCGAGAGGAACGTCGGGCTCCTCGTAGACGATGCGGGAGGCAGAGAAGCGAACGCCGGTCTCCGCCGCGATCTCGTCGATGATGCGGCGCAGTCCGCAGAGTTTGGCGTCGCTCACATCGCGCAGCCACGGGCCGTCATCGTCGTAGAAGCGCCAGCGCTTGGCCTGTGCATCGAAGACCTCGCGCGTCGCCCAGTCGATCCAGAGGTCGTCGAGAAGCGGCCCGGGCTCGCCCGCCAGCCAGCGGTGAGCGAACTCCTCGGCGATCCAGTAGAGGTCCTCGACCGC
Organism: Xanthobacteraceae bacterium; assembly: GCA_019746135.1. GTDB lineage: Bacteria > Pseudomonadota > Alphaproteobacteria > Rhizobiales > Xanthobacteraceae > Z2-YC6860. Next base: position 1,899 of record JAIESI010000060.1, on the reverse strand, counting down.
GTCCCGGTAGCGCTGCGAGGATTCATCCAGGAGCAGGTTCCGCTCCGCGGCCAGGGCATCGCGCATCAGCTCTCTCAGATCGCCAAGCTTCGCGATGAGGCGGTCGTGGGCGGTGCGGGCGACGCCGTTGTCGCATCCGAGACGATTGGCGAGGACGACGACTTTGAAGCCCGAGAACTGCGTGAACAGCGTGAGATGGTCGAGATCAGACATGATGTATCTCCTTTCGATCTGACGAAAGGAGGCCGCACCGTAGCCGCGAGGGGTCAGGGATCGCGGAGCGACCGGCGGAGCCGGCGAGCGGGGGAACCGATTTTCTGGCGGCGCCCGTTTGGGCGGCGCCTGAAAATTGGGGGGGACCGCGATGTCCTTGACGCCGCAGCGGCGGGTGCAAAATGGGACGTCAGAGAGAGAGGAAAGCCACGGTGCCCGCCAAGCGCGTGCTTGTACCCAGCAACCAAGCGGCAACGTGAATGTCGGAATTCCATCGTGCCCGCGGGGTCGCGAGAGGATCGTCACCCGAATGGGCGGAGACCGCGCAGCGGGCTCCGTTCGCGAAGCGAATAGAGCCGTCCGCCGAAGGCGGCTCGCCCAACACTTCATGCCAAGCGCATCGGGGTTCCGACGCAACATGATTTTGAATCACTGGCAAATGATCGATTCGATCTCCTGATTGGACATCATGATGGTGACGGAGCGAGACTCGCCAGATGATCGAGGACCGCTCCACACCCACGCTGCTTCGCCGGATTGATCCTTCGCGCAACATGGCGCGGTTCTATGTCCTCAGCATCGAGCCGTCGCTGTTCGGCGCCGCTGCGCTGGTCCGGGAATGGGGCCGGATCGGCGCCCGCGGCCGGCGGCGGATCGAACTCTTTGGGCGGAGAGAAGAAGCGGAAGCAGCGCTCAATCGGATCGAAAGCCGCAAGCGCCGCCGCGGCTACGTCGATCGGTGACGCGAGTGGCCCGTTCGCGCTTCGAGGCCATGTCTCCATGTCCCGCATGGATGTCGGTCAGAAGAATCCCATCAGCCAGCGATTGACATCAATCGCGCGGTGAGCGTCCGTGTCCTTTCAGCAATGTGGTCTGGCGAAGGAGACGCTGCGATATGCCGACGATTCAGCTTTCTGCCACGCCCAAAGGCAACGGCTATCAGGCGACCGTGACATTCCCCGACGGCGTCTCGATCAGTTCGCAGGAAACCTATCCGACGATCGCGGAAGCCCTCACCGCCGCGGCACGCAAGCTGCTCGACATGCCCGAGCGTTTGGCGCCGCTCGATCGAACAGGCGCGTGATCAGCGCCTGTTGGCGAGCGCCAGTAGCACATCGCCGTGACAGGCGCACGGTGCGCAGAAGCAAACGAGATCGCGGCCGCGCAACTCGTCGAGCGCGTTCATCAGCTCGGGTTGCGCGACGATCCAGGCGCGATATTTCGCGATAACCTCGGCGCGCGAGCCGTCGCGCCCGATGACGAACGGGTTGCCCCATTTGCTCGGGCGCCCGATGTAGACCCGCGTCGCGCTCGCATGCTTACCGACCTGTCGCGCGTTCAAGACCTTGCACATGATCCTTCTCCGTTTTCGCTCACGGGTGAAGGCCCCGCCGTTTGGCGGGGCCTTCTTGCGTGACCGCTTAGTCGCGGTTCGGGCGAGACCAGATGAGCGACTGGCCTTCCTCGCCTTCCACCTCGACTAGCGTGGCGTAGATGGGCGCTGCGAAGCTCGGGTCGTCGAGCTTGACCGAGAGATAATCGCGGCCGGATTCCTGGGACTTCTTCTTCCACGCGGCGCCGAACTCGATGGTGCCCGCGAAGATCCGGAAGTCCGGGGCCTTCTCCGAGGTGCGCTCGGCGGCGACGATCTTCGCCTTGACGGTGCCGAGGGCGAGGGTCTTGACG
>JAIESI010000336.1 GCA_019746135.1 Xanthobacteraceae bacterium | reverse complement strand
AACGCCGGATGATTCGAGGTTGATCACCTCGGAGACTACGCCACCCTCATTTCCAACCAACCCCGCGACGGCACCTTGGGACGATCTTTATCCGTCAATCGCGACACCTTGAGCTGCAAAGCTCTGGCCGTCATCGCCCGCGAAGGCGGGCGATCCAGTCTCACCGTGAATGCCGAAGCACTGGATGCCCCGCCTTCGCGGGGCATGACGACCGTGGGGTAGGCTGATTTCATTGCAAACCAGACGGTCCCGGGGCTAACTACCGCCGCCCATACTCGAAGGATCACATCCCGCAATGTCCAAACTCAATCTCTCCGTCGCGATCGGCGACTACGACCGCAACCGGCCGCTGATCGACGGCGCGGTCCAGATCGACGGCGTCGATCCGGTGTTCATGAAGCTCTATCCGGAGGAAATCTTCTTCCGTGCCTTCCGCAGCGAGGACTTCGACATCTGCGAATGCTCGCTGTCGAGCTTCACGGTGAAGACCGCAGACGGCAACAACCCGTATGTCGGCGTGCCGGCGTTTGTCTCGCGCATGTTCCGCCACACTTCGATCTTTGTCCGCACCGACCGCATCCAGAAGCCGCAGGACCTGAAGGGAAAAAAGGTCGGCGTGCCGGAGTATCAGCTCACCGCCAACGTCTGGGCGCGTGCCATTCTCGAAGACGACTTCGGTGTCGCCCCGAAGGACATCCATTGGATTCGCGGCGGGATCGAGCATGCCGGCCGCCCGGAGAAGATCACCATCAAGCTGCCCGCGGGGGTACGCCTCGACAACGCGCCGGAGGGCAAGACCATTTCGGCGCTGCTGGCCGAGGGTGAGATCGACGGCTTCATGGCGCCGCGCCCGCCGACCACAGTCGGACAGAGGAACATCGGCTGGCTGTTCCGCGATCCGGTGGAGGCCGCGAAGGACTATTTCAAGCGCACGCGGATTTTCCCGATCATGCACCTGATCGGCATCCGGCGGACGCTTGCCGAGAAGCATCCGTGGCTGCCGGCCGCGGTGCTGAAGGCGTTCGAGCAGTCGAAGGCCGCGGCGGTGGCGCACCTCTGGGACACGTCGGCGACGAAAGTGACCATGCCGTTCGTCGAGGAGCGCGTGGCTGAAGCCCGGGCGCTGATGGGCGACGACTACTGGCCCTACGGCGTCGAGGCCAACCGCCACACGCTGGAAACGTTCCTCAAGCACCACCACGCGCAGGGCCTGTCGTCGCGGCTGGTGAAGGTCGAGGAGCTGTTTCACAAGGGAACGCTGGAAAGCTTCAAGATTTAAGTCAGTCGGACTTCTCGGCCGCCTCGGTCATCGCCCGTCTCCGCGAATGTCATCGCCCGCGAAGGCGGGCGATCCAGTGCTTCGTCAATCTCGATCCCGGTCAGACTGGATACCCCGCATTCGCGGGGTATGACGGCGGTGCGCAGGCGCGCGAGGCGGTGATTGAGCCGGGCTATTCCGGCTTGATCTTCGCTTCCTTCACCACCTTGCCCCACTTCTCGTATTCGTCGGCGAAGAACTTCGCGAACTGGGCCGGGTTCATGCGCACGATCGATGCGCCGTCGGTGTCGAACTGCTTCTTCACGTCGTCGGAATCCAGCACCTTGGCGATCGCCGCGTAGAGCTTGTCGACGATCGGCTGCGGCGTGCCGGCGGGCACGCCGATGCCCCACCAGTTGGCCGCGTGGTAGCCGGGGACGCCGGCCTCGTCGATCGTCGGCACGTCCGGCAGGAGGTGCGTCCGCCGCGTGTCGCTGACGCCGAGCGGCTTGAGCTTGCCCGAGCGGATATGCGGCACCGAGGCGAGATAGGAGTTCATCAGCAGGTGGCTGTGGCCACCCATGACGTCGATCATCGCCGGCCCGCCGCCCTTGAACGGGATCTGCTCGACCTCGATGCCGGCCATCATCGCAAACAGCACCGAGGCGGTGTGCGTGAAGCTGCCGACGCCGGCATGCGCGAAGGCGTATTCCTTGGGCTTGGCTTTGGCGAGCGCGATCAGCTCCTTCACCGAGTTGGCCGGCACCGACGGATGCACGGTCAGGACGCTGGGACCGTTGCCGAGCATCGCCACGAGCGAAAATGCGCGCTGCGTGTCGTAGCCGACCTTGTAGATGTGCGGGTTGACGGTGTGGGCCAGTGACACGAGCAGCAGCGTGTAGCCGTCGGCCGGAGCCTTCGCGGCAAGCTCGGCGCCGATGATGCCGCCGGCGCCCGCGCGGTTGTCGGGCGTCACCTGCTGGCCGAGCTGGTCGCCGAGCTTTGCGGCGACCAGGCGTGCGACGATGTCGACGCTGCCGCCGGGCGCGAACGGAATGATCAGCCGCACCGGCTTGGTCGGGTAGTCTTGTGCCATGGCTGCGGTGGCGAGCGCGAGCAACAGGCCGATCGCTCGCAGCAGAGTCTGGAGCATTTCCGGCACTCCTCTTCCGCTTGAAGACGGGGACGCGCCGTTGGCGCCCGGATCGGCGTGACTATGCAAGTGTTTCAGGCACTCTCGCAAGGCGCATGCAGGGCTCGCAAGAGCACGTTCACGCGGTGTGGCCGGCATAGTGCGTGCGATTGATGATCTCCAGCGGCGTTCCGTCGGGGTCCCGGAAGTAAAAACGCGGGCCGTCGATCGTGCCGCCCCGGCGGTCCTCCTCGAAGAAGATGTCCACGCCCTTGCTGCGCAGGCTGTCCATCGCCGCCTGGTATGCGCCGGCGTCGACCATGAATGCGTGATGGACGCCGTCGGACATTTCGGCGTCGCCCTTGTGAATCGGGGCGGGCCGCTTGATCAGCAGCACGCAAACCCCGCCTGCGTCCAGGAAGGTGATTTTCTGGTTCGGCGATTGCGCGAGGAATTTGCAGCCGACGACCTCGGTGTAGAATTTGGTGCTCTTGTCGACGTCGCTGACCGGGATGCTGAAGTGCGCGACGCCCTTGAGTTCGATCATGTGTCGCTCCGAAACCGAGGACCGAAGCCTGTACCGCCGCCGTCTGGCACCAGCTTGCGTCGAAGGCCGGCGGCTCGGCAACGGCACGGATGACATGCCGCGGCGGGCTCCGGCGTTGGTCACGTCCCCGCGCGCAGCCGCGCCAGCACCTTCAGGCCCGGGTAGCCGTCGGCGGGCTCGATGCCGACCTTTTTCTGATAGGCGCGCACCGCCTTCATGGTGTCGGCGCCGACGCGGCCGTTGGTGCCGCCGGTGTCGAAGCCGGCCTTGGTCAGCCGCTCCTGCAATTCCTTGAGCTCCGCCGTGGTCGGCGGCCGCTCGCCGCCGGGGAATTGTTTGACGAAATGGCCTTCGCCGCGCAGCCGGTCGCTCAGGTGGCAAATCGCCAGCGTGTAATTGTTCGACGGGTTGTAGCTTCGCACCGCCGTAAAATTCTGTCCGATCAGGAACGTCGGTCCGCCGCGCACCGGCACCCATGGCCGCATCTTCGCATTCGAGGCGGGAAGCGCTTCGCCGTTGGCGCGCGTCACGCCCATCGCCTTCCAGTCGGCCAATGTGCGCGCGCGTCCGCCCGAGACGCCTTTCACCTCGTAGCCCCAGCGCTCGCCTGGCTTGTAGTGTCCGCGCCTGACGAGGTAGCGCGCGGTGGAGGCGAGCGCGTCCGCCGGGCTGCCGAACGGCGAGACGCGGCCGTCGCCGTCGAAATCGAACCCGACATTGAGCCAGACCTCGGGCATCCATTGGGTGTGACCCATGGCGCCCGCCCATGAGCCGCGCATCTGCGCCGGCGTGCTCCAGCCGCGCTCGACGATCACCAGCGCGTTCAGCAATTCCTTTTCCCAGTAGACGCGCCGCCGCGGCTCGCCCCAGGCGAGCGCGGCCAGCGCCGGGAAGATCGGCCGCATGTATCGTTCCTGGATGCCCGGATCGCCGTAGGCGGACTCGACACCCCACAGCGCCAGCAGGATGTAGCGGTCGACGCCGATCTCGCGCTCGATCTTCGCGAGCAGCGCCTCGTTCGCCTTGTAGATCTCGTTGCCGTTCGTCACCCGCAAGTCGGATGCGCGCCGATTGACGTATTGCCAGGTCTCTTCCTTGAACTCGGGCTGCGCGCCTTGCAGCGCATAGACCGAGGTGTCGGGCTTGAGCCCGCCCATCACGCTGTCATAGGTCTTGTCGGAAATGCCGCGGGCGTGGGCACGCTTGCGGAACGTCTCGACCCAGTCCGGAAACGACGGTCTGGCGGAGGGCTTGGCAGAGGGCTTGGACGCGCGCTTGGACGACGGCTTGGACCGCGCCGCATCGGCCGGCGCCCCGAGCGCGAACAGCGAGGCACTCGCAAGCACGCCCTGCAGGAGATGACGGCGGGTTCGATTCATGCCGCCATTTTAGGAGCGCCGCTCGCGGCTGCAAACGAGCGCCGCCGTCGCAGTTAACGCAAACCGATCAGCGCCCGGCGTAGCGGCGCCATTTCGCCTTGTTGCGCTTGTTCTTGGCCCAGTTCGGCTTTTTGCGCCGCGGCGGTTCCGCACGCTCGGTTTCCGCGTTGCCGGCCGATCCCGTCACGGTGCCGTCGGCGTTGGCGACGACGCTCGGGTCGACGAGTTCCGTGCCGCGTTCGCCGATCAGCCGCTCATAGGCGGCGACCAGCGTCATATACGGGTTGACCAGCACCCAGCCGTGCCGGGTCGGCACCTGGATGTCGAAATGCAGGTGATAGCTCGTGCCGTTCTCCCGCATGCTGTAGTTGCCGACCTCGCCGATCACCTCGCCCTCATAGACGCGGCGGCCGCTCAGCAGATTGTCCGCGTCCATCTTGCGCGGGCTCATGTGCAGGTAGCGGAAGCGGATGTGCTCGTTGGCCGAGTTGACGAACAGGTACGCCGCCTCCTGCTTCGGGGCGCGCAGGATGACGCCGCCGCGGGCCGCGACCACGTCGCCCGGCGGATCGCAGCGGTCCGAATTGGGCGCGGGCCGGCAGATCAGCGGCCGCAAGTCCTGGCCCTGATGGCCGATGCCTGTTGGACATTGGCTTACGGAAAAGCCGCGGCGTTCGCAGAAGTTGTCGCGCCAGGGATTTTGCGCAATCTGCGCCGGCTGGATGTCGTTCGGATCGGCGATGCGCGTCTTCGGCCCGCGATGGTAGCGCTCGCTGCCGGCATAGGCCGGCGCCTCGGCGAGCGGAAAGCGGATCTGCGAATAGACCGTGTAGTCCTGCCGGCCGCCTTTGTTGCGGAAACCGGTGCCGGACTGAATCTGTCCCGGCGCGTAGTAGCCGAACGTCGGCGACGCCTTGTGCGGGCGCTCGATCGGCCAGGGCTTTGCCGCACGCAACGGCCGGGGCGAGCCGCCGACCACGCGCAGCGCGCGGAGAAAGCGCTGCGCCACCTGATCCGCCGTCCGGCAGGACGGCACCTTGTGGCGCACCGACGCGGTGTCGAAACAGCCGACCGATACGGAATAGGGCACGCCGTAGCGCACGAACGTGTAGCGCAGGTGGTGCTCGAGGATGGTTTTGCGGATGCCGGGGAATTCGCTTTCGAGCGTGGCGACCGGCTGGCCGGCGGCGGACGGCGGCATGTCGATCTCGTAGAGCAGCGCGGAGCCGGAGATCAGCACCACGACCGGCTCGGAGAATTTCGCGTCGGCGAGCTCCGGGATGTCGCTCGGGCGGATCGCGAACGCTGCGTCATAGCCCGCGGGACCCGGATAGAAGAACCGCGCTGCATGGAAGCCCGCGAGGTAGCGCCGGTCGTCTTCGGCGACGTGGCCCTCGGCCTGGTCGCGCAGCCGCGCGGCAACGTCGAACGGCAGCAGCACCGGCACCGGGCTCGAGGTCAGCGCGGCAAAGTGCGCCGACATCACCGCGTTGAGGCGGGCCAGCGCGGGATGGCTGTTGCGCGTGCCGGGCAGGCGCGTGCGGTTGGCAAGCACCGTCGGGCCGAGCGCCTCGACGTCGGCGAGCGAGGCCAGCGCCGCAGGCCAGTCGACCTGCGCGTAGGACAGCTCCGGCGGCTTCATGACCTTCGGCAAGTCTACCTGCGCGGTTTCGACCTGCGCGGTTTCGACCGGCGCGGTGGCGGGCGGCGAGGCACCCTGCAGCGCGGCACCCGGCGCCGCCTCGGGTTGCGAGACGGCCAAATGCGTCACATTTTGCGCAGCCGCACAGATGCTTCCGAGCGCCAGCAGCACGCCTGCAATCGATGCGGATTTCACCGGATGTATTTCCAGCCCAAGAAAGCCCGGACCGAAAATAGCGGATGGAACCGGCTCCGCGCGAGCATCGTCGGCGACGAAATCACCAGAAAATCGTCGCACCCGACGTCCGCAGACCCGCCAAATGCCCCAAAACCGGACGTTTTTGCGGACTTTCGCCGATCGTCGCGTTTGACCCTAAGCAGACATAGCTACGAGCCCGGAGCCCCTCCAGAGCGGTGAAGTGATGCGATACGCTCCGGCATCAGGCTTCGGGGGCACTTTATGTACGAACTGATTGTCGATCGTCGCATCGCCACGAATTGTCATCAAAGACTTCGCCGGGCACTGAGCACGAAGGCTGAGCAAGAAGTTCGCTCTCTCTCCACACCCGGAGGGCCTATCCGCGATGTGACGGTTTTTGTCCGGAGAGATGGTGCCGTCCGGAAAGTGGTTGGAATTCGGTGCGGCGCGATCTCCGATAACACGAGGGTATCGTTTCAGGCTGCG
>JAIESI010000289.1 GCA_019746135.1 Xanthobacteraceae bacterium | reverse complement strand
ACGCCGGATGATTCGAGGTTGATCACCTCGGAGACTACGCCACCCTCATTTCCAACCAACCCCGCGACGGCACCGGGTGCCACAGGGAGATCGGCGTGTTGTCAGTGGCGAGCGCCACCGTCACACCCGCCTCCCGCAGAGACTTCAGCGGGACGATATCGACGTGGCGCTCGGGCGGCAGGTCGGCGGCCGTCTTATCCAACCGCTTGTACAAATAGCTGTTGGTCTGCGTGGTCAGCACCAGTCCCATTTTCACGATCCGCTCGATATCGCGCTGCGACAGCACGTTGATATGACTGACGACCCAGCGCCGTCCCTTGAGCGGGATCTCCCGATCGACCTCCTCGTAGATGTCGAGCATCTCCATCCAGGTGTGGCCGGTGATGCAGGTTGAACGGATGTCGTTTCTCGCGCAGTGAAGAAGCAGATCTTTCAGCTTGTCACGCGGCAGCGAATGACCCGGGGTGAAACCGGCCCAGCCGGTATAGGCGCCGCCTGCCCTGACGCGCACCGCGTCCTCCTCGGTGCGGCCGACCTGCACATAAAGACCGCCCATCTTCAGCATGTCGTCGCCGAGACCAGTCTCCGCGAGCATCCCCAACCAGGCGTCGACAAACGGACCGAGCGGCGCATCCCCGAGAGCAATCCAGTCGGGACTGAGGCACAGTGTCGCTCGCATGGTCAGCGCCCCGCCCCGGTGCGCGCGCCGATAGGCGCGCAGGACCTCGCTCGCAACGCCGTGTCCCTCGAAGATGCTGGTGGTGCCGAAGCTGTGATAGGCGCGGGCCGATATTGGCAGCGTCCTCAGCCGGTCCTCGTCGGAAAAGCTCGCCGCCTCACGGAACCAGATCATCTCCGCAAACGGGGCGAAATCGTACTCGGCAAATACGCCGGTCGGATCGCCGTTGCTGTCTTGCTCGATTTGGACTGACGGCAGCGGCGACACCGTGTCCCGCGTGATCCCCGCCCGCTTCAGTGCCGCCGTGTTGGCGCAGGATGCAATCGGCAAGGTCCCGCGCCAGTAGCCCCAGATCGAGCGGATGTAGACCGGGTTGTCCGGCGCCGCCGCGTCGAGTTCCTGCCGCGTCGGCCATCGCCCCTCGACGAGATTGCCGGGTACGCCCAGGTAAAAAGGCGGATCGCCTATCGGCATCGTGACGATCCACTCGCCTGCCTTCTTGCCGCGAGCGAGCTCCCGAATGCGATCCTGGATGTCCTTGATCGAGCGGACCGGACCGAGCATCGGAAAGACCGTCCGAAGGCCATGACGATCCATGTGGGCATGGCTGTCGATCAAGCCAGGAACGATGGCCCGTCCCTTCATGTCGAAGCGGCGCGTCTGCGGCCCGACATGCGGCGCCGTGGCGCCGTCCGCGCCAATCGCCAGGATCTTGCCGTCGCCGATCGCAATCGCCTGCGCGATGGAATTGCGCGCATCCATGGTAATGATGCGCGCGTTACTCAGAATAATGTCGGCGAGACCTGTCATAGCAGCCTATGCTTCTGCTCCGCGCCAGCGCCGAAGTTTGCAGGCAAGCCGGCCGGCATCCTTGCGGGCGCAGCGTCATTCAGGCACGATACCGGCGGCTTTGATCATCACTTCCTTAAGCTTGTAGTCGTTCTGAATGAACGCAGCGAATTGCGAGGGCGTGCTGACGACGCCGGTGTATCCCATTCCATCGACATGGCGCGCTTTGAACTCCGGCTCGTTGACGACGGTTTGGACGTCCTTCTGAATCCGGTTGATGATTGCCGCTGGAGTTCCGACAGGAGCGAACAATGCATACCAGGCGCGCGGATCGATGTCTGGATAGCCGGCTTCGATCAGCGTCGGGACGTTAGGTCGCGACGGCAATCGATTCTTGCTGTAGATCGCCAACGGCGCCAGCTTTTCAGAATCGATATGTCCCGCGGCCACAGAGAGGCTCCCAAGCGTCGTGTGAACTTCGCCAGTCAGAGTGGCGGTGATGGCCGCTGCGATCCCCCGGTACGGGATCTGACGAATCTTAGTGCCTGCTTGATAGTTGAGCATGCCATAGAGCAGATGCGGAGGGCTGCCATGTCCGTAAGATCCATACGTAAGGCTGCCTTCGGGCATGCTCTTCGCAAGCGCCACAAGCTCGTTCATCGAGCGCGCGTTCACCGAAGGATGCACAAGCACGAACTGATGAAGATCGATCAGTTGCGTGACCGGCGCGAGCTCCTTGATCGGGTCCAGGCTCGAGGTTTTGTAAAGAAACGGATTGCTGGTGATCACCGAACCGTCGGGCAAAAGCAGAGTGTGCCCATCTGGCGGGGCGGTCGCCACGGATTTGCCGCCGAGCTGGCCGTTGGCGCCGGGCTTGTTTTCTACGATGACCGTTTGATTCCAGAGCTTCGACAGGCGTTCCGCCAAAGGACGCGCCATATTGTCCAAGCCGCCGCCCGCCGGAAACGGCACGACGATACGCACCACACCCGTCGGAAACTCTTGAGCTGCGGCCGGCAGCAAAGTCAGGAGCAAGAAGGCAAAAATCAGCAGCGGCATTGCGCCTCTCCTCGTATTGCAAGGCAGCTCCGAGCCGGTCCCGGCGCACCGGCAACGTCATCTGTGAACGCTAGTCCCCGACAAGTAAGTCGATCGAATTCGCTCATACGGACTCTAGCTTGCGCCCGTAGTTGGTTTGATGCGCCACTTTTCCGCAGGACGGGCAGGTACGCAGCTTTGGATCTCCGTTGAATTCCGCAAACACCACCGGCAGATCGTCGACGATGTTCTTGAGCGGGACTTCACGGCGGAAAATCTTGGTGTCGCATGCGTCGCAAAACCACTCGAAGGCATCCATCACGCCTTCTTCCCGAGGGTGCTCAATCACCAGCCCGAGGCTGCCCGCGGGCCGCTGCGGCGAATGCGGCACCAGCGGCGGCAGCAAGAATATCTCGCCTTCGCGAAGCGGAATTTCGCGGCGCTTGCCGTTCTCAATCACGCGGATAACCACGTCGCCCTTGAGTTGGTAGAACACCTCCTCATAGGCGTCGACGTGGTAGTCGCTGCGAGAACTGGGACCACCGATGACCTGCAGGATGAGATCGCCGTCCTGCCAGATCGCCGCGCTGGGACGCATCGTTTCGCGGCGTTCCTCGATCCATTGCATCAGGTTGAAGGGCGGACTGATCGGCATGGCTGACTCCATCTGAGGCTGTCATCGCACTTCATTGCAGGCCGCAGAGGCGAACAACAAAGTCGGCTACCAGTCAGGAACACATCGTTCCTTCGCTGTTGGAGACTTCACATAGTCAAGCAGTGCGGGTGGCCGGGTGAAAAGCCAATTGTCATAACGATCTCAATATGTGAGAACGAGCGGGCGACCGGAGCGACACTTTGCCGTATTCCAGCAACCAGTCCCTGGCGAAGGCATTCGCAATACTCGAAGTTTTGAACCTCACGCGCGGCGGCATGACGGCCAGCGAGGTCGCAGCACGCACAGGATTGCCCACAAGTTCAGCACACCGATTTCTGCAGAACCTATGCAAGCTCGGCTACGTGGCGTGGGAGCCCGAGCACAAGCTGTATACCATCGGGTTTGCCCTGACCCTGTTCGGAAATCGCCGGCTCATTATCGAACGTATCGTCAAGCGGGCTCGGCCATTCCTGCGAGAGCTTGGCTCCCAAACCGGCCTTGCCGTCTACCTCGGCTCGCTCGAAGGATCGCACGCGGTGATCGAGCACCGCGTCGTGCCTGCCCGTGCAACGAAAGGGGCGCACGAACTCGGCACGCGGCTCGATGCCCATGCCCACAGCCTCGGCAAGGCGCTTCTGGCGTTAACACCACGCCCCGAACTCCTGCGTATCTACAATGTCCTGCGGTTGCCGGCTCATACTGCACACACCCTCACCCACCGCGACCGCCTCCTCCGTGAAATGGCGGACGTGCTCGCCAAGGGCTACGCCGTCGACAACGAAGAGCTCAATCCTGGCGTACGTAGCATCTCGTGCGCATTGCTCAATCCAAAAGGCCGCGCGATCTGCGCGATCGCTATCGAAGGACCGCGGCCCAAGTTGGATGCCGAGCGAGAGGCGCTATTGTTGCGAGCCCTGTTCGCCGCACGGACCAAGATCATGGAGCCCGTGAAATAATCTGTTAGCTAGGCCGCCGATCCGACCAGGTCACACCGCTCGAACACCGTGCGAAGGACCCAGGCGACCGCACTGAATAGTTCGGCGTCACGGTCCGTGCCGGAGAGAAGCTGCAGCCCGAGCGGAACGCCGCCGTCCTGCAACACCGGTACGGTCAGCGCGGGCACGCCGAGCGACGAAGCGGCGGTATTCATGGCGACATTGCCTGTCGAGCCAAGACCGATCGGTGCGGCGCCGGAGGCTCCGAGGGCAGCGAACACGTCATAGCGGCCCGCAAGCTCGGCGTATCTGGTCCGCATGGCGGCGCGGCGCGCGAGCAATTGCCGATACTCCTGCTGGGTCATCGCCTCCGCTGCTTTTATCCGCTCGATCGCTGACGCGCTGAGTTTAGTGGCGTCACGCTCTGCGTAGGTGTTGCGCGGCCAGCGGCCTTCCCACGTATTGATGGCCAGCGTAAGGGGCAAGGCGTCGGCGATCGCCTGCTCCAGGGCCTCGATGTCCGGATCATCGACGCGGCTGCGAACCTCAATTCCGGCTCCGGCAAGTCTGCGCCGGGCGTCGGAAAAGGCGGCGCGCGCCCCTTCTGTCGCAGTGCTCCAGCCTCCAGTTTCCAGAACCGCGATGCGGCTGGGAGCGGCCTTGCCAGTCAGATCGGGATCACCAGCCAGTCCTGCATAGCCCGGATCGCCACCAGCACGTTCCGCGATCGCGCGCAGCACAAGCCAATTGTCGGCGAGCGTTGCCCCGATAGCGCCCTGACAGCCCTGGCTGAAATGATCGTGTACGCCGCCTCGGTTGATCGCGCCGTAGCTCGGCTTGAACCCGACCGCCCCACAGTAGCTCGACGGCCGCACGATCGAGCCGACGACCTGCGTTCCGAGCGCCACCGGCACCATTCCCATTCCAACGGCAGCAGCCGAGCCGCTCGATGAGCCTCCGGGCGTGCGCTCCGGATCGTGTGGATTACGCGTCTCATGAAATGCGTGGAAGGAGGCGAATTCGGTGGTCGTTGTCTTCCCGACGATCACGGCCCCCGCTTCACGCAAAGCGTGAACGCTCGCGGAATCGCGCCCAGACATCGTGCCATCCAACAACAGAGAGCCCTGCCCGGTCGGCAAGTCGATCGTTTCAATGACATCCTTGATGGCAATCGGCATCCCATCGATTGCCGACAGCGCCTTGCCGTTGCGCCAACGCATGGTGGATTCATTAGCCGCGTCGATGGCGCGTTCCCGGCCTATGGATGTAAAGGCCTTGATCCGGGACTCGTGCCGGTCCATGAGCCTGAATGTCTCGTCGAGAAAGGCGCGCGGACTTGTCTTGCCGCTTCGAAAGTCATCGGCCAGCGCAACATAGCCGCGCAGTTTGCTGTCCCAGGTCATGCTGCAGCTCCGTGTCCATACTGCTTCGACAGCATGAAGATACGCATAGAAGCCGCTTGTCGCGCTTCGCCACGTGCGGTTTCTCTCACGCAATGAGATTTACTGCGCAAATCGCTTTTCGGAGACCGGCTCCCCGGTCAGAATTCGGCAACCGCGTGCCGGGTTGAAACGAAGCAGGGCTCGCTCCATGCAACAGGCCAAGGTCTATCTCGACTACACGCAAGACGAACTCGACAAGGCCTACACCCAGGCGGCTTGGGCTCCTAACATGAAGGACGTGCTTGCGCGGCAGTCGGCAGACAGCGCGAAGCTTCGTTCCGTAATGGCGCCGCGAACCTTCAGCTACGGCCCCCACCCAGATGAGACGCTCGACGTATTTATGTCCGAGACCGCCAAAGGTCCGATTCACGTCCACATTCATGGTGGCGGCTGGCGGGCTCTGACCAAGGACGATGTTTCTTTCCCAGCTCCCGTTTTCACCGATGCGGGTGCCACCTACATCGCTCTCAATTTTTCGGTGATTCCCACCGTACGTTTGCCCGAGATGGTCGCTCAGGCGCAACGCGCGATCTGTTGGCTTCACAGCAATGCACGAAGCTTCGGCGGCGATCCATCCCGGATCCATCTATCAGGCCATTCAGCGGGTGCGCATATGGCCAGCGTACTGCTGACGACAGACTGGTCGGCTCGCTTCGGGCTGCCGGCAGACATCCTGAAAAGCGGCTTGTTGATGAGCGGCAGCTACGATCTCGAACCAGTGATGCTGAGCGTCAGAAGCTCGTATGTGAAGATTTCCAAGGACGAACTGTTGGCGCTCAGTGCGGTACGGCATGTTGAGCAGATCCGCGTGCCTGTGACACTTGTTTACGGGGACAAGGAAACTCCCGAATTTCAAAGACAAGCTGTCTATTTTTTCGAGGTCCTGAAGAAAGCGTCGAAGACCGCCGAGATGATCTGCGCCAACGGCTACAATCATTTTGAAATTATGGATGTTTTCGCCGACCCGAGGTGCCGTCCGGAAAGTGGTTGGAATTCGGTGCGGCGCGATCTCCGATAACACGAGGGTATCGTTTCAGGCTGCG
>JAIESI010000339.1 GCA_019746135.1 Xanthobacteraceae bacterium | reverse complement strand
ATGATCAGCATCCTTCCCATGACGATCGAGGCAATGGTGGCGATCCTGCTGCTGTTCACGATCCTCTACTGCGTTCGCCTCAACGGCCAGCTCAAGCGGCTGAAGGCCGACGAGTCGTCGATGAAGGCGATCATCGCCGAGCTGCTGACGGCGACCGAGAAGGCCGAGCGCGCGATCGCGGGCCTCAAGGGCACCGTGCGCGAGGCCGACGAGACGCTGGGCGAGCATCTGAAGGAGGCCGAGCGCTTCTGCATCGAGATCAAGACCAGCACGGAAGCGAGCGCCGACGTGCTCAACCGCATCAGCCAGATCGCGGGCGCGAGGCCCTGGCTCCTCGGCGTCGCTCCGGCGCAGCCCAAGCCCGATCCCAACGCGCCGGACCCGAAGGCCATCATCGCCGCGGCGAAGGCGCTCGCCGAACGCGCCCGTGCCCGCGCCAAAGCGGCGTGAGCGAGGGACCGCGTGAGCGCGAAGGCAGTCGCATGACGAGTCGAGAGGCCACCGCATGAAGTCGTGGGCGCGCGATGTCCGCCTGATGCCGATTGTGCTGCTCGCAGTCGTCTGCCTGTTCGTGCTCAAGATGATGGGCCTGTTCTTCGACGGCGGCTACACGCTCGGTCAGCGGCTCGGCAGTGCGAGCACGCTGACGGTGACCACGATCCCGGTGGGGCAGACCCAGCAGATGCGCTCGCCGTCGGTGCCGCTGGAGCTGCCGCGGCAGCAGAGCGGTCCGAAGCTCTCGTGGATGCAGGAGATCTACGGCTACCCGGGCGGCGATCGAGCCGCTGTCGCGAGCAACACCGGCGGCAATCCCGACATCACCGGATCGGTCGAGGCCAAACCCGCCGAGAAGCCCGCGGAGAAGAAGGAAGACACCAGGGCCCAGCAGTATGTTCCGCCCGCCGCGGAAAGCATTGCCGCCAAGGGCACGGTGGTCTCGATGGACCAGCAGCGTCCGGCGTCCGCCGGCGAGCGCGCCTTGCTCGAGCGCCTGCAGGAGCGCCGCCAGGAGCTCGAGGCGCGCGCCCGTGAGCTCGAGCTGCGCGAAAGCCTGCTCAAGGCCGCGGAGAAGAAGCTCGAAGCGCAGGGCGCTGCGCCGGACGGCGAGAAGCCCGCGCGGGGCCCGGGCGGGCAGGCCGGCAACGACAGCCCCAACCCGCGCCTCAAAAGCGTCGTCACCATGTATGAGACGATGAAGCCCAAGGACGCGGCCAAAATCTTCGACCGTCTCGATCCCAAGGTGCTGATCGAGGTGGCGAGCCTGATCAAGCCGCAGCGGATGTCGGAGATCATGGCGGTGATGTCGCCCGAGGCGGCCGAGCGCCTGACGGTCGAGCTTGCGACTCAGGGCCCGTCCGAGCGCACCGTCAATCCCGCGAGCCTGCCCAAGATCGACGGCAAGCCGACCAACTGACCGGCAGGACCGGGCTTCCCCGCGGTTTGCGGCTCAGGGTTAACGCTGGCTTAAGCGCTCTGGACTAGGGTCCGAAGCCTGGAGCCCAAAGAGTCGTGTCAGCGGTGGTTCGGGCGGCGCCGGCGTGTGCGTATGCGTATGTTGAGTCACAAGAGCATGGCCTTCGGCCGTTTCGGCCGCTTGCGGGTTGCAGCGCTTTTCGCGCTCGCCGCGGTGCTTCTTTTCCAGGCTCCGGCGCTGGCACAGACCCGCCCGGTTCGCGGCGAGATGACCATGAGCACCACGGGCGGCTATGGCCGCCTGGTCGTGCGCCTTGACGCCGAGATCGAAGCCGACGTCCGCATTTCCAGCGGCGTGCTGATCGTGCAGTTCAAGCGGCCGGTCGAGATCTCGGTCGATCGCATCACCGCCGGCGCGAGCCAGTATTTCGGCGCCGCGCGGCGCGATCCGGACGGCCGGGCGGTGCGCTTTGCGCTGCAACAGAAGCTCAAGGTCAGCACCATGACCGCGGGCGAGCGGCACTTCATCGATCTCCTGCCGGAGAGCTGGACCGGCGAGCCGCCGGGCCTGCCGCGCGAGATCGTCGAGGACCTGGCGCGCCGCGCCAAGGAGGCCGAGCGTCAGACGCAGGCGCGGCTCGCGCTCGAGGCGCAGCGCCGCATCCCGCTGGTGCGGGTCCGGGTCGCGAGCCAGTCGACGTTCACGCGCTATGTCTTCGAGCTTCCCGAACTGACGCCGGTCAGCTCCGAGCGCGCCAAGGACAAGCTGACGCTGACGTTTGCCGGTCACCTGCGGTTCGACCTGTCCGACGCCAAGCTGTCGCTGCCGAAGACCGTCGAGGCCATCGACGCCGAGAGCGACGGCGGCAAGTCGAACGTGACGATCTCGTTCGCGCAGCCGGCCGACGTGCGCGCCTTTCGCGAGGATGCGAACTACGTCGTCGACGTGACGCCGGTGACCGCGCGCTCCGGTCCGCCGCTTGCGCTCCCGGCGGTTGCGGTGCCGCAGAGCGGCCCGCTCGCCGGCGCGACCCCGCCCGACACCGTGCCGGCGAAGGACCCGGCCGGGCAGGGAACCAGGAACGAAGCGGCCAAGAATGAGGCGGCGAAGAACGAGGCGGCGAAGCCCGATGCCAAACCGGAGACTGAGGCGCCTGCGCCGCAGCCGAAAGCGGCGGAAGCCCGCGACGCTTCGCCCAGATCCCGGCGCCGCGCGTCGCGCCAGCCCCACCGCCCGGTGGCGGTCGAGTTGCGCCGGCACGGCGACGGCCTGCGCCTGTTCTTCCCGTTCGCCGAGAAGACGCCGGCTGCGGTGTTCCAGCGCGCCGACACGCTTTGGCTGGTGTTCGACACCGCGGCGCCGATCGGCATCGACGCGCTGAACAACGATCCGAGCCAGACCATCCGCAGCGCCGACATCTCGCGCGAGGACGATGCGCAGGTCGTGCGGCTGCGGCTCGAGCGGCCGCGCCTCACCAGCGTCGACGCCGAGGAGGGCGGCTGGTCGGTCTCGATCGGCGACGCCATGCAGAACGCGGTCAAGCCGCTGGCCATTGCGCGCAATATCGTGACCGCGGGCCGCACCAGCCTCTCCATCCCGTTCGAGCAGCCGCACAAGGCGCACTGGCTCGCCGATCCGGACATCGGCGACAAGCTTCTGGTCGTCACCGGTCTTGGGCCGTCGCGCGGGCTCCTCCGCACCCAGGATTTCGTCGACCTGCGCGCGATCGCCAGTGCGCACGGCATCGCGGTGCAGCCCTATGCCGACGACATTGCGGCCGAAGTGTCGGTCGACAAGGTGCTGCTGGTGCGTCCCGGCGGGCTCACGCTGTCGGAGGCCGATCCGCCGAAATTGCAGAGCGTGGCGCGTGCGCTCACGTTCGACACGTCGCTCTGGAGCGCCAACCGGACCGCCGATTACATCCCGCGGCAGTTCGAGCTGATCCGCGCGGCGGCGCAATCTCCGTTCGTGCAGCGCACCGCGCACCGGCTCGACCTCGCCCGGTTCTATCTCGCGCGGCAGATGTTCGCCGAGGCGAAGTCGGTGCTCGACACGGCGATCGCCGACGAGCGCCCGACCGCCGCCAATCCTGCGCCGCTGGTGCTGCGCGCCATCGCCAACATCATGCTCGGCCGCTTCGCCGCGGCGCTCAAGGACCTGAGCGATCCCGCGGTCGGCAACCAGAACGACGCGCAGATCTGGCGCGCGCTGGTCGCCTCGCGTCAGGGACGCTGGGCGGAGGCGCGCGAGGCGTTCCGCCATGTCGACGCGGCCTTGGGGTCTTTGCCGCTCGAGCTTCAGCAGGTCGCGTTGCGCGATGCGCTGCGCGCTTCGATCGAGGTCGGTGATTTCGAGACGGCCGCAAAGCGGCTCAACGATTTTCAGGTGATCGGCGTGTCGCCCGAGATCGAGCCCTTCGTCACGGTGCTGACCGGCCGGCTCGCCGAGGCTTCCGGCCGCTCGCACGACGCGCTCGCGGCCTATCGCGTGGCGGCGGCGTCCGAACAGCGGCCGGCGGCGGCCGCGGCGAGGCTGCGCGAGCTGTCGCTCCGCTATTCCATGGGCGACGTCAAGAGGAACGAGCTGATCAACGAACTGGAAATGCTGACGACGTCCTGGCGCGGCGACGAGACCGAGGTCGAGGCGCTCTCGAAGCTCGCCCGGCTTTACACCGAGGAGGGCCGCTACCGCGACGCCTTCCATGTCATGCGCGTGTCGATCCGCGCGCATCCCAATTCGGACACCACCCGCACGATCCAGGACGAAGCGTCCAAGACCTTCGACAACCTGTTCCTCGCCGGCAAGGGCGACGCGCTGCCGGCGATCGAGGCGCTGAGCCTGTTCTATGACTATCGCGAGCTCACGCCGATCGGCCGTCGCGGCGACGAGATGATCCGCAAGCTCGCCGAGCGGCTCGTCGCCGTCGACCTGCTCGATCAGGCCGCCGAGCTGCTGCAGTATCAGGTCGACAACCGCCTGCAGGGCGTGGCGCGCGCGCAGGTCGCGACCCGCCTCGCCGTGATCTATCTGCTCAACCACAAGCCCGACCGTGCCCAGGGCGTGCTGCGGGCGACCCGCACCGCCGATCTCGCCAACGAGATCCGCATCCCGCGTCTGCTGATCGAGGCGCGGGCGCTGTCCGACAGCGGCCGGCACGACTTTGCGCTCGAGGTGATCGCGGGCATCGAGGGCCGCGAGTCGCTGCGGCTGCGCTCGGACATCCTATGGGCGGCGCGCCGCTGGCAGCAGGCCGCCGAGCACATCGAGCTGCTTTACGGCGACCGCTGGAAGGGCTTCGAGCCGCTGACCGACGCCGAGCGCCCGGACATCCTGCGCGCCGGCGTCGCTTATGCGATGGCCGAAGACAAGCTGGGCGCCGCGCGCCTGCGCGACAAGTTCGCGGCCAAGATGGCCGACGGGCCGGACCGCCGTGCGTTCGAGCTGATCACCGGCGGGCTTGGGCCGACCAGCCCCGAGTTCCGCGAGGTGGCGCGCATCGTCGCCTCCGGCGACACGCTGTCCGGCTTCCTGCGCGATCTCAAGACGCGCTATCCGGAGCTGCAGGGCACGCTGTCGGACGGTGCAGCGCCGCTCCCCGCGGCCGCCGCCGCGCCGCCGTCTGCGGTCAAGCCTGACGCCGCGCCGACCGGCTCGATCCTGCGGCCCGAGCCTTCGCGGCGGATGACGGCGCGCTGACTTGGCGTGCCGTCCGGCCGCACAGGTCGTGGGTGTCTCTGATCGACGGCCTCCGGGCACGAGCAGCTATTTCTTCGGGCTCGAATCCGGCCAGAACCGCTGAAGCCGGCTCTTTGAGAAGCCGCGGTCCCGCGGGTTGACAGCGCTCTTTCGTTAGAACATAAAGAGAACAATTGTGGCGACGCTTTATATCGAAGCGTGGCAGCCAAAAGAGAACGGACGCTGTCGGGCGGGGAGAACGTGCCCCTGCCGCGGTGGCATCCCTGGTGGAGCGCCGGGAGGCGCCGCCCCCCTGCGTCACTGGGGGGCGCGCGCCTCGAAAAGGCGCGCGGCGGACCCGATGGTCCGTCGGGCCCTACGTCACTGGGCCCGGCGCCTCCCGGCGCTCCATCCCCTCGTTTCGAGGGGGACGGAAAAAGGGGAAAGGGCGAGCCCGGCAGCCCGAAAAAGTGAAGCGGCCGGGCAGCGGAGCATTGCCCGCCGCAGCGAAGGCGGGATTGCCGGTGTCGGCTGCTCTTTGACAGGTGAATCCGTGACGAACGCGTGCCCGCCGCCGCCGCGCTACCCGCTGCCGTAGCTCTGCACCAGCGAGCCCGCGACCAGGCTCCAGCCGTCGACCAGCACGAAGAAGATCAGCTTGAACGGCAGCGACACCACGACCGGCGGCAGCATCATCATGCCCATCGACATCAGCACCGAAGCCACCACCAGGTCGATGATCAGGAACGGCAGGAACAGCAGAAAGCCGATCTCGAAGGCGCGCTTCAGCTCCGAGATCATGAACGCCGGAATGAGGATGCGAAGCGACATCTGCTCGGGCGAGGCCGGCAGCGTCTCCTTCGACAGGTCGTTGAACAGCTTGAGGTCCTTCTCGCGGACGTTCTTGAGCATGAACTCCTTGAACGGCCCGGCCGAGCGTTCGAACGCCTGCTCGGCCGTGATCTCGTTGGCGATCAGCGGCCGGATGCCGATCTCGTAGGAGCGCTGGAACGCCGGGCCCATCACGAAGGCGGTGAGGAACAGGGCGAGCGAGACGATCACCGCGTTGGGCGGCGCGGTGGCGGTGCCGAGCGCGGTGCGGAGCAGCGAGAGCACCACGACGATCCGGGTGAACGACGTCATCATCACCAGGATCGACGGCGCGAGCGAGAGCACCGTCAACAGCGCGATCATCTGGATGACGCGCTCGGTCAGGCCGGAGCCCTGGCCGAAGTTGATGCTGATATCTTGGGCGTGCGCGGGTACGAAGAGCAGAAGCGCTATCACCACCCCCGTCGTGAGACGGACGCAGGCGGCGAGCTTGCGTGATTTCAAGTCTTTCCGGGTTTGTTCAAAAGGCTTGCCATTTCCTGCTCGAGATTGTTCTGCGGCTGCACCGCGGCGGCGGGCTGCGCGCCGCCCTTTGGCGCGGCGACGACCACGCGCGGCTGACGCGCCGGTGCTTTGACCTCGGCG
>JAIESI010000299.1 GCA_019746135.1 Xanthobacteraceae bacterium | reverse complement strand
GCGCCATAGGTCGGCTTCAGCCCGATGATGCCGCAGCAGGTCGCGGGATTGCGCACCGAGCCGCCGGTGTCGGTGCCGAGCGCCGCGGGCGCCATGCCGGCGGCGAGCGCTGCGCCCGAGCCGCTCGACGAGCCGCCGGGATGGCGGTTGCGGTCCCACGGGTTGCGCGCGGGCGGCCAGGGCAGGTCGAACGCAGGTCCGCCGGTCGCGAATTCGTGCAGCGCGACCTTGCCGAGCAGCACCGCGCCCGCCTGGTTCAGCTTGCGGACGACGAAGGCGTCGGACGCGGCGCGATGGTTCTGCCGGATCTTGGAATGGCAGGTCGTGGCCATGCCTTCGATGTCGAAGATGTCCTTCGCCGCGTAAGGCACGCCGTGCATCGGCCCGCGCCACTGCCCCTTGGCGATCTCGGCCTCGGCCGTCTTCGCCTGCGCCAGCGCCTTGTCGGCGGTCACGGTGATGAACGCATTGTAGTGCCCGTCCACCGTGGCGATCCGGTCGAGCAGCGCCCGCGTCCATTCCACCGGCGAGAGCTTTTTCGCGCGCAGCAGCGCTGCGCCTTCGGAAACCGTGAGCCAGGCGAGATCGTTCATCGTTGAATCCCCGACATTGCCGCGCGTGTCCCGGGCGCACTGCGGCACGCAGTGACGCAGTGCAGACCCGGGACCCCGGTTTCTATCGATAGTAACCGGGGTCCCGGAGCTGAGGTGCACCGCTCCACTGCGTTTCGCGCTGCACCTCGTCCCAGACACGAGAGCGTCATTTGCTGCGCTCGAATGCGGCAGGGTTGAACACCGGCGCAGGCGAGGCGGTGGGCACATGGCCCTTCGGCGGGTCGCCGAGCGGCCGGAGGCCGCGTTCGGCCGCGGACTTCACGCCGTCGGGAAACAGCTTCAGTGCCTTGGCAAGCCCGGCCTGCTCGGCGAGAAGGCGCGTGCTTTCGGGAAAATCGGACGCGTCGCTCATACCACCCCCGGAAAAATAGCGGCGAAGCTAGCTGACCGCGCGCAGCGGCTGCGGCGCGGGCTTGTGCTTGTCGAAGATCCGGATCACGTCCTCGGCGATCGGCGAGTACGCCATGTGCGTGCGCATGATCCAGCTGCGGATGCCCTCGCTGTTGTGATGCTTCTTGCGCTCGTTCGGCAGGTCGATCCGCTGGTTCGTGGCGGGATCGCGGAACGTGAACATCGGATCGAGACCTTCCTCGACCTTCTTGATCTCGCGGCGCAGCACCCGGCGATAGAGCGCGATGCCGTTGTCGGAGGCGCCGAGGTTCTCCTGGGTGCGGTCGACGACCGGGCCCTGCGTCACCCACACCGCCATGTCCTGGCCGTCGATGTTGTCCATGATGAAATCGCCGTTCTTGTCATGGAGCGGCATCTCGTAGACATGCACCTTGTCGAGCAGCTCGGGCGCGACGTTCTCGCCCTTCGGCGGCACGAACGCCGTGTACCAGAGATGCAGCGTATGCGTGTCGTCGACCGGCACGCGGATCTGGAACGCGTAGTAGCGCGAGGCCTCGTCGCCGTTGCCGACCGACAGGATGTTCGGGAACACCACCGGGTGGCCGATCCGCCAGTCGTCGGAATCCTCGGAGTGGCCGGCGAGCAGGCGGTGCTTGGTGATGCCGTGCGCGAACTCGCGGAACGCGATCTTCTCGTGCCGCGCGCTGATCGCGACCTTATGGCCGTTGCCCTGCTGCTCCTTGATGAACTCGTAGGTGTGCCCGTGCAGCCATTCG
This sequence comes from Xanthobacteraceae bacterium, assembly GCA_019746135.1. Classification (GTDB taxonomy): domain Bacteria; phylum Pseudomonadota; class Alphaproteobacteria; order Rhizobiales; family Xanthobacteraceae; genus Z2-YC6860. The sequence continues at coordinate 4,820 of JAIESI010000299.1, read as the reverse complement.
GTGTGGATCGGGTCGAGCGAGTTCTCCATGATCTGCAGCCAGTTCACCGGGAGAAGCGTCTTGCCGAGCATGCGGATGGTGCCGGGCGTGACGAAGCCGTCGATCCGCGGCAGCAGCGGCTTCGTCTCGGCCGGGCCCAGATAGGCCCAGTACAGCCCGCCCATCTCCTCGACCGAATAGGCCGGTGTCTTGATCTTGTGGCGGAACGCGCTTTTCTCCGGCTCGTTCGGCTGCGCCAGGCACTGGCCGCCGTGGCCGAACTCCCAGCCGTGATACGGGCAGCGGATGCCGTCGTTGGTGGGGATGCCGAGCGCCAGCGAAGCGCGGCGGTGCGGGCAGGCTTCCGTGATCAGGCCGATGCGGTTCTGCTTGTCGCGGAACAGCACCAGGTCCTCGCCAAGCAGCCGGACCCGCTTGGTCCACCGGCCTTCGAGCTCCGAGACCGCCGCGATCGGCTGCCAGTAGCGGCGCATCATCTCGCCGCCAGGGGTGCCCGGTCCGACCCGCGTCAGCAACTCGTTCTGCAAGGCGGTCAGCATCGTCGTCCCTTCTCCTGCTTCGCGCCGATAGTTTACTCTCGCGACACGAGCGTGACCAGCAGAGGCCCGCAACGCCAGCATGGCTGCAGAGATTCGCAGGAGAATTCGCATCGGGATTGCCGGAATGGGCGCCGCCGGACGCGCGTTTCTGCCGGCGATTCGCGGCCATGCCGGGTTCGAGCTGGCGGCGTTTGCCGATCCTGTTGCGGAAATCCGTGAGTCGGTTGCGGCGGAAACCGGCGCGGTGGCCTTCGCGGATATTCCGTCGCTGCTGGCGGGCACGAGCCTCGACGCGGTCTACATCGCAACGCCGACCGAATTGCACGCCGAGCACGCGGGTCTCGCCTTCGCCGCCGGCAAGCATGTGCTGACCGAAAAGCCGATGGCGATCCGCATCGAGGACGCGCAGGCGATGATCGCGGCCGCCGACCGCGCCGGTCTCTCTCTCGTCGTCGGCCACGCCCACGGCTACGACCGGCCGATTGCGGCGATGCGCGAGATCGTCGCCAGCGGCCGCCTCGGCCGCGTCCGCATGATCCACACCTGGAACTTCACCGACTGGATGTACCGCCCGCGGCGGCCCGATGAGCTCGCGATTGCGCTCGGCGGCGGCGTCACGTTCCGCCAGGGCTCGCACCAGTTCGACATCATCCGGCTCCTCGGCGGCGGCATGGTCAAAAGCCTGCGCGCGACCGCGTTCGACTGGGACCCGAACCGCCGCTCGATCGGCGCGCACACCGTCTATCTGCAGTTCGCCGACGAGGCGGTCGCGACCGCGGTCTACAACGGTTATGGCTACTTCTCGACCATGGAGCTCGTGTCCGACGTGACCGAATGGGGCTTCACCGAGCCGGTCGGCAAGCGGCCACCCGTCAGGCGATCTGCCGCCGCCTCCACGGCCGACGAGTTGGAAGCTAAGAGGAAGCGCGCCAAGACCGCGATCCCGGCGAGCGCGCCGCACCAGCCGCATTTCGGGCTGACGGTGGTGAGCTGCGAGCGCGGCGACATCCGCCAGTCGCCCGACGGCCTTTACGTCTATTCGGACCGCGGCCGCGAGGAAATCGCGGTGCGAAACGACAGGAGCCCGCGCGATCTGGTGCTCGACGAGTTTGCCGCGGCGATCACGGGCCGGGCCAGGCCCGTTCACAATGGACGCTGGGGCCTCGCCAACCTCGAAGTGTGCCTGGCCGCGATCGAATCCTCGCAGCGCGGCGAGGAGATCGTGCTGAAGCATCAGGTTTCGATCGGCTGATTGCCGGAGGACAGCAACATGCAGCCCATCACGCTCACGCCGTCGTCGAACGGAACGGCCCTGCACCTCGCCGTTGGCGCCGCGTCGGCGGAGCTGTCCGCCGCCGACGTCGACCGGCTGATCCACGATCTTGCCGCCGCCCGGGCGAACATGACGCCGATCCATCCGGCTGAGCCGCCGAGCGATCCGGAACAGCTGCATCACGGTGACAATCTGCTCTGGAGCGTGAAGGCCGTCCCGCAGCAATCGGCCGTTCAATTTGCGGCGCAGCATCCGGGCCTCGGCTGGATGGCGATGTGGCTGTCGCGGGCGCAGGTCGAGGATCTGCAGACCAGCTTCGAGTTCGAGCTGGCGAAGCTTCCCGAGCGCTGAGGCAAACCGCCTCACCACGATTGGCGGCTCATGGCGGCCGCGGCTGGATCGGTTATAGTTTCCGGGGACACGCAGCGACGGGTGCGGATGCGTGTGACATGCACTGGCGCAGACACAGCAGAGTGGTGACCGGCGTCGCCTGCTTGCCGGCGATGCTGCTGGCGCTTGCCGGTCCGGTCCGCGCGCAGCCGGTCGAGGAGTTCTATCGCGGCAAGACCGTTACGATCCTGGTCGGCTTCACCGCCGGCGGCGGCTACGACGTCTATGCGCGGCTCCTGGGCCGTCACATCGGCCGGCATATCCCGGGCAATCCATCCGTCGTGGTGCAGAACATGCCGGGCGCCGGCTCGCTGAAGGCCACGCAGTATGTCTATGGCGTCGCGCCCAAGGACGGCCTGACGCTCGCCACTGTCAGCCGCGGCATGGCGACCGACCCGCTGCTCAACGATGCCAAATTCGACGCGACCAGGCTCACCTGGATCGGCAGCGTCACCAGCGAGACCAGCATCTGCGCCACCTGGCAGACCTCGCCGATCAAGACCTGGGATGACATGTTCAAGCGCGAATTCACGCTGGGCGGCAGCGCAACCGGCGCCGATCCGGACACCTTCGCGCTGATCATGCGCAACCTGTTCGGCGCCAAGGTGCGGCTCGTCACCGGCTATCCCGGCGGCAACGACATCAATCTGGCGATGGAGCGCGGCGAGGTGGACGGCCGCTGCGGCTGGTCGTGGTCGAGCCTCAAGAGCCAGAAGAACTGGCTGCGCCATATCAGTCCGCTGGTCCAGTTCGCCATGGAGAAGAACGCCGAGCTGCCGAACGTGCCGTGGGCGATCGAGCGCGCGGGAAGCGACGAGCAGCGCCAGGTTCTGCGTCTGCTGACCGCGGGCCAGTTCCTCGGCCGGCCGTTTTTCTCGACGCCGGATCTTCCCGCAGGCCGCAAGGCTGCATTGCGTGCGGCGTTTGACGCGACCGTGAAGGACCCGCTGTTCCTGGCCGAGGCCGAGAAGATCGACCTCGAGGTGACGCCGGTTGCGGCCCCCGCGATCGATGCGTTCCTCGCGGACGTCTACCAGACGCCGAAAGCCGTGGTGCAGAAGGCGGTGGCGGCGATCCAGAAGTAGTTCATCGGCTCGTGCCGGAACCGGCCCGTCTCGCGGTGGCCGCAGTTTCGAGCTATTCTAGAACGATGCAGAACACCGGATTCGAAGACGCTCTCACCGGCCGCATCGGCGACATGCTCGACGCCTGCACCCAGTGCGGCGCCTGCTTCAAAGCCTGCCCGATCGCCGCGCCCGCGGGCCTTGGCGAGGCCGACCCCGTTGCCGTGGTCTCCGGCGTCCTCGACATCCTGCGGCTGGGCAAGGGCCCGGCCGAATCCGAGAAATGGGCCAAGGCCTGCATGGCGAGCGGCGAGTGCATCAAGGCCTGCGACTACGGCGTCAATCCGCGCTTCCTTTTGACCATGGCGCGGCTGTCGATGATGAAGGCCGACAAGGAGCCCGCCGACCGGCGCAAGGCCGCCGTCACCCAGTTCCGCAAGGTCGGCGAGGACGTCGGCGTGCTGTCGCGGCTGCAACTGTCCGAGGACGCGCTGATCCGGCTCGGCCAGAAGCCGTCGAAGGCGCCGCCGCGCGCCGAGTTGCCTGACGTCGTGTTCTACACCGGCTGCAACGTGCTGAAGACGCCGCACATTGCGCTGCTCTGCCTCGACATCATGGACATGATCGGCACCGACTATCAGGTGATGGGCGGGCCGACCCACTGCTGCGGCACCGCGCAGCTTCGCGCCGGCGACATCGACACGCTCGGCCGCTTCGCCAACAACACCATCAACAAGCTGTCGCAGTCGAAGTCGGGCGAGGTGCTGGCCTGGTGCCCGAGCTGCGTGATGCAGTTCGGCGAGACCGTGCTGCCGACCGTGGAGCGCGCCACCGGGCAGAAGCCGTTCGACATGACACCGTTCATGCGCTTCCTGCATGCCCGGCTCGATGATATCCGGCCGTTCCTGAAGAACCGCGTCGAGATGACGGTCGCGCTGCACCGGCATCCCGGCATCGCCGGCGTCATCGAGGCGGCCGAGGAGCTCTTGGGCGCGGTGCCCGGCGTCCGCATCGTCAAGCTCGACGTGCCTGCGGTCGGACTGCAGAGCGTCAACCTCGCGACGCTGCCGAAGTTCAAGGCCGAGCTGCAGCTCCGCGAGCTCGAGGCCGCGAAGCAGGCCCGTGTCGACGCGCTGGTCGCGGTCTACCACTCCGACCATCGCGAGCTCTGCGCCCACGAGCGCGACTGGCCGTTCCGGATCATGAACATTCTCGAAGTGGTCGGCGAAAGCATGGGCTTCCGCCAGGACGACCACTACAAGAACCTGAAGATCAAGCAGGACGTCGACGCGATCATCAGCGACGCCGCCGACCTCTTGAAGACCCACAAGGTCGATCTCGACACCGCGCGCAAGGTGATCGTCAACGGCATGCTCGGCGATCAGCCGCTGCCGCTGCAGGGCAAGCAGGCGGTTTCGTAATTTCGTGGTCTCCTGGATCTCGTAGATGGGGTAACGGGCGCCGGCCCTGACGCCCCAATAGCTGCGCGTTCGCAATGCAGCTTGCTTGGCATCAGGGTGGTCGTCCCTCAATCTGATGGTGTGAACGGAGTCG
>JAIESI010000394.1 GCA_019746135.1 Xanthobacteraceae bacterium | reverse complement strand
GATCGCGGCGTTGCCGTCGTCGAGGACATGCTGTGCCCGTTCATCGCCAAGCTCGACCGCGTGGTGGAGCAGGCCGCCAAGGACGGCTTCGACATCGCCATTGTCGGCAAGAAGGGCAATCACCATTGCAACGTCGCCGAAGATATGGCCCGGCAGCACGGCCAGCGCTGCTACGTGATCGAAGGTGCCGATGACCTCGATGCCGTCCCCAGGGACGGCCGCCGGGTGGCGCTGGTCGGCCAGGTGACCGGAAACACCATGACGTTCGACGCGGTGATCGAGCGCGTCGAGCGGGACAAGCTGCCAATGCGGATCTACCGGACCATGTGCGGAGATTCCCGCACCCGCCAGGAAGATGCGGTCGCGCTCGCCAGGAATTCCGACGTCGTGGTTCTGGTCAACGATGGTGGCGGGGCTTCCGACAGCGTCTATGAGGTCTGCTCGCGCGCGAACCCGCGCATTCACAAGGTGGGCGGCAAAGCCGACCTGCGGCGCGAATGGTTCGACGGCACAAGCTCGGCCTGCGTGGTCGGCGGCATTCTCGTTCCAAAGTGGACGATCGAAGAGGTCGCCCAGGGCATCCGCGATCTGACGGCGTAGCTACTGCCCGCGGCCCGCGGCGCTGGCGAAACGCCGCGCCTCTTCGGCGGCGCGGAACAGCGCCTTGGCCTTGTTGAGGCATTCGGCCTGCTCGCCGGCGGGATCGCTGTCGGCGACGATGCCGGCACCGGCCTGCACGTACATGGTGCCGTCCTTGATCAGCGCGGTGCGAAGCACGATGCACGAGTCCATCTCACCCGCGGCCGAGAAATAGCCGACGCAGCCCGCGTAGATCCCGCGCTTCTCCTTCTCGAGCTCGTCGATGATTTGCATCGCCCGCACCTTCGGTGCACCCGACACGGTGCCGGCCGGAAAGCCCGCGGCCAGCGCATCGAGCGCGTCGCACTTCTCGGCGAGCGTGCCTTCGACGTTGGAGACGATGTGCATGACGTGGCTGTAGCGCTCGATGAAGAACTGATCGGTGACCGTCACCGTGCCGATCTTGGAGACGCGGCCGACGTCGTTTCTGCCGAGGTCGAGCAGCATCAGGTGCTCGGCGCGCTCCTTCGGATCGGCAAGAAGCTCGTCCTCCAGGGCCTTGTCCTCGTGCGGGGTCGCGCCGCGCGGGCGCGTGCCGGCGATCGGCCGGATCGTTACGGTGTTGTCGCGCATGCGCACGAGAATTTCCGGGCTCGATCCGGCAATCGCATAACCGCCGAAGTCGAGGAAGTAGAGGAACGGCGCGGGATTGACCCGCCGCAGCGCGCGATAGAGCGCGAACGGCGGCAACGCAAACGGCGCCTCGAAGCGCTGCGACAGCACCACCTGGAAGATATCGCCGGCGAGGATGTACTCCTTCGCCTTCGCCACCATGGCCCGGTACTCGTCGGGCGTGGTGTTCGACTTCGCCGGCACGTCGAGCGGCCCGGCTTCGGGACCGGCCGCGGCCTTGTCGAGCGGACGGTCGAGCGCGTCGACCACGGCAGAGAGCCGCTCCTCGGCGCGGGTGAGCGCGACCTTGGCCGTGACGCCCGGCTCGGGCCGCACCGGCGTCACCACGGCGATGCTGTCCTTCACCGCGTCGAACACGACGATGAGAGTGGGGCGGATCAGCACCGCGTCGGGCAGGCCGATCGGGTCGGGATGCGAGGCCGGCAACTCCTCCATCAGCCGGACCATGTCGTAACCGAGATAGCCGAAAACGCCCGCCGCCATCGGCGGCAGGCCGTCCGGCAGTACGATGCGGCTTTCGACGATCAGCGCGCGCAGCGCCTCGAGCGGCGGCGCCTCGCACGGCGCGAAGCCGTCCGGCTTGCTCCGCGCGACGCGGTTGATCTCGGCGCGCTCGCCTTTGGTGCGCCACACCACATCGGGATCGAGCCCGATCACCGAATAGCGGCCACGCACCGCGCCACCCTCGACCGACTCGAGGAGAAAGCTCATCGGCCGGCCGCCGGCGATCTTCAGGAACGCCGAGACCGGCGTCTCGAGGTCCGCCACCAGCGTGGTCCAGACCACCTGCGCCTCGCCGCGGCCATAGCGCGCGGCAAAGGCGTCAGCCGGCGGCTCGATCTGCATGGCTAGAGCTCGGGTTGAATTTGGAACTTGGACTTCGAGCCGATCAGTTCTGCTGGCTGCCGCCGGCGACCTGATTGAGAGCGCTCTGGTTGATCGTCACCCCGACCTCGCTTTGCAGCCGAGCGATGTACTGCGCGATCAGGTCTTCGGTCGCGCGCTGGCGCAACGCCTCGTCGATCCGCTTGGTGTCGGCCGCCTCCGGATCGAGCGTCGGCACCTTGATCTCGGTGACGTGGAAGACGATGCGCTCGGCGGGCGAGGCGCCCTCGACGCTGCCTGCGGCATCCTTCGCCGTGCGGAAAATCTCGGCGACGGCGGCCGCGGAGAACCCCGGCGGCGGGTTGCCGCGCTTGATGCCGGGACGCCATTCCACCTTGAGCTGGCTGGCGGCAGCCGCGTCCGCAAACGAGGCGCCGGCCTTGATCTTGTCGAGCATCTCGGTCGCCTTCGTGCGCAGCCGGTTGGCGATCTCGTCCTCGCGCCAGCGCGCCAGCACCTGATCCTTGACCTCGTCGAGCGTGCGCTCGCGTGACGGCGTGATGCTGTCGACGTCATACCAGACGTAACCGCCGTTGCTGGGGAGCCGCAGCGGCTCGTTCTCGGCGCGCACGTCGGCGGAGAAGGCCGCCGAAACCACATCGACGCCCTCGGGCAGGTCGGCGACGGCGTTGCCGGACGGATCCTTGCCGGTGCGGTCGATCGCCTCGATCACGCGCGGCGTGAGCCCGAACTTCTGGCCGGCTTCGGCGAGGGAGGCGCCGCCAAGCCGCTCATCCTCGATCTTCTCCTGGGCGTGGGTGAGCTCGTTCCTGGCCTTCTCGGTCGCGAGATCCTTCTTGAGATCGGCGGAAACCTCTTCGAACGTCAGCGTCTTCGCCGGCTCGATCGCCTCGACCTTGACGATGGCAATGCCGAAGCGGCCTTCGATCGGCGCGCTGACCTCGCCGGACTTCAACGCGAAGGCGGCATCGCCCACCGCGCGGTCGACCAGCGCGGTCTTGGTGACGGTGCCGAGATCGATGTCGCTCGGCTTGAGATCGCGTTCAGCGGCAAGCGCCTCGAACGTCGTGCCGGAGGCGAGCTTCTCCGCCGCGGCCTTGGCCTCGTCCATGTTCGGGAACACGATCTGGCTGAGTTTCCGCCGCTCCGGCGTCTCGTAGCGCGACTTGCGGGATTCGTAGGCCTTCTTCAGATCGTCCGCGGAAATCTCCATCCGTGCGGCGATGTCCTCCGGCTTGAGCACCACGATGGTGACCTTGCGGAACTCGGGCGAGCGGAACGCAACCTTGCGCTCCTCGAAATACTTGCCGAGCGCCTCCGGTGTCGGGTCGGCGATGTCGCCGGCCTGCGCTGTGCCGAGCACGACGTATTCGACGGTGCGTTCCTCGTTCTGGAAGCGGTTGAACGCCTCGAGCGCGGTCTTCGGCACAAACGGGTCGCCGCCGACCGTGCCGATCAGCTGCTGGCGCAACGCGTCGCGGCGCTGCTCGGCGAGAAAGCGCGGTTCGTTGAAGCCCCGGTTGCGAATGATCGCCTCGAAACGCATGCGGTCGAACTGGCCGTTCAGACCCTTGAACTCCGGGTTCTCGGTGATCCGGCGTGCCATCTCGGCGTCGCTCAGGCCGAGCTGCAGCGACTTGATACGGTTGTCGAGCACGGTTTCAGCGATCACCTGATTGAGCATCTGCCGATCAAGCCCGAGCGCCCGCGCCTGGTCGGGCAGGATCGGCCGGCCAAGCTGGCGGCCAAGCTGCTGCAGGCGGTCCTGATAGAGCTGCCGGAACGTCTCGATCCGGATCTCGGTGCCGCCAACCTTGGCAAGGGTCGACTGGCCGAAGCCGCGGAAGATGTCGCCGATGCCCCAGATCGCAAAGCTGATGGCGATGAGGCCGAGCACCAGGCCCATGACCGCGCGGCCGATCCAATTCGAAGAGGCTTTTTGAATACCTCGGAGCATGAAACCGTTCGTTTGTCTGGATGAGCGGCCGATTCAAGGCCGATTGCGGCGGAATATAGAGGTCTGCCAATGGCATCGCAACTGATAGGGACAGCGCCAAACCGCCTCTGGCACGCGGCTTATGGCTCTGTTACGGCTCGGGAAAAGGGGTGACCGATGGCCGCATCAGAGCGCCGCCCGCTGGTCGCGGGCAACTGGAAAATGAACGGGCTCAACCGGTCGATTGCCGAACTGGTCAAGGTCATGGCCGGGTCTCGCCCGCTCGACGGCAAGGCTGACCTGATGGTCTGCCCGCCGGCAACACTCATTCCGGCCTTTGCTGAACAGGCGCGCAGCTCTCCGGTCGCGATCGGCGCTCAGGACTGCCACGCGGAGCCTTCCGGCGCGTTCACCGGTGACATTGCAGCCGAGATGCTGGCTGACGCGGGTGCGACCGCCGTAATCGTCGGCCATTCGGAGCGGCGCACGTATCACAAGGAAACCGACGGCGAGGTGCGCGCCAAGGCGCAGGCGGCGTGGCGGGCGAAGCTGTGCGCCATCGTCTGCATCGGCGAGACGCGTGCCGAGCGGGAAGGCGGCAAGACGCTCGACGTGCTCGGCCGCCAGCTCGATGGCTCGCTGCCGGACGGCGTGACAGGTGCAAACCTTGTGGTGGCCTACGAGCCGGTCTGGGCGATCGGCACGGGGCTCACGCCGACGGCGGCCGACGTCGCCGAGGCGCACAAGTTCATCCGCGACCGGCTTGCCGCGCGGTATGGGGCTACGGCCGACAGCATCCGCATCCTCTACGGCGGCTCGGTGAAGCCGTCGAACGCGGCGGAGCTGATGGCTGTCGCCAATGTCGACGGCGCGCTGGTGGGCGGCGCGAGCCTGAAGGCCGAGGACTTCCTCGGCATTGCCGCCGCATACCGCTGACGCAACGAAGATCGGCGTCCGGCCCGTATCCGGGCGTTTCGAACTGGTCTAATCTCAAATCCATAAAACGCGCGCTCCGGCGTCGCGCCGGCGCGCATCCATCGCGCAGCAAAACGGCGCGAGGATTTCGGGGAGAGCGCCATGTCTTCAAAACCCGACGACATTTCGAGTCCGATTCCGCGCCGCGAGTTCCTCAAAGGTGCGGGCGCAGCGGGCACCGCTGTGGCAGCAACGCTTGCGCCGGCCGCTGCAACGCCCGCGGCCGCCCAGGCGCAACCGGCAACGCAGCCCGCATCTGCTTCGCATCCGCCCGAGACGTGGCTGACGTTGACGCCAACCGAAGCCGCATTCATCACCGCCGCGGTCGACACCATCATCCCCGCCGACAATCTCTCGCCGTCGGGCAGCGAGTGCGGCGTCGCGGCCTTCATCGACCGGCAGCTCGCCGGCGCCTACGGCAGCGGCGCACGGCTTTACCGGCAGGGCCCGTTTCCGAAAGCCAAGCCCGAGCTCGGCTATCAGCTCGAGCTCAATCCGCGCGAGTTCTTCCGCGCCGGCATCGAGGCGGCGAACGCGTTCAGCCGCAAGACCTACGGCAAGGACTTCGATCGCCTGAACGAGAAAGACCGCGAGGCGGCGCTGAAGACGATGGAGGAGGGCAAGGCCGGCTTCCCCGGCTTCAGCAGCGCGACGTTCTTCAACGCGCTGCTGCAGATGACGATGGAGGGCTTCTTCGCCGACCCGATGTACGGCGGCAACCGCAACATGGCCGCGTGGAAAATGATCGGCTACCCGGGCCTTCCCGCGACCTACCGGGAGGAGATCAAGACCTACTTCGGCAAGAAGTACGACAAGCCGCCGCAGTCGATTGCGGACTTCTCGTGAGGGGAGGCGGACATGGCGACCATTCTCAAGGAAGTCGACGCGGTGGTGATCGGGGTCGGCTGGACCGGCTCGATCATGGCGCGCGAATTGGCCAAGGCGGGCCTGAACGTCGTCGGCCTCGAGCGCGGCCCCAGGCGCTCGCCGCGCGACGACTTCACCATTCCGAGCGTGCGCGACGATCTCAAATACGCGGTGCGGCAGGAGCTGTTTCAGGACACCCAGCTTGAAACCGTGACGCTGCGGCATTCGCCGTCGGAGACGGCGCTGCCGCTGCGCCGTCTCGGCTCGTTTCTGCCGGGCACCGGGCTCGGCGGCGCGGGCTCGCACTGGAACGGCACGACCTGGCGCTTGCTGCCATCCGACCACAACCTGCGCAGCCATCTCGAATTCCGCTACGGCAAGAATGCCGTTCCGGCCGAGATGACGATCCAGGACTTCCCGGTCAGCTACGACGAGCTCGAGCCCCACTACGACCACTTCGAGAAGATCTGCGGTATCTCGGGCAAGGCGGGCAACCTGCGCGGCCAGAAAATTGCCGGCGGCAACATGTTCGAGGGGCCGCGCCAGAACGAGTATCCGAACAAGCCGCTGACGCAGACCATGGCCGGCTCG
>JAIESI010000154.1 GCA_019746135.1 Xanthobacteraceae bacterium | reverse complement strand
AGGAAGGCTGAAGAAAGCTCGCGCATCCTGCCGGTCCGGCCCGGATGACGAACAGCCTATGTGGCGATGACCCAAGCAAATCCCAAGAACGCCAAACCCAAGGACGGACTGGCGTTTGCCGCGCCGGACGTGGCGGCCGAGATGGCGCGCTGGCTCAGCCACCTCGGCGCCGAGCGGCGGATGTCGGCCAAGACGGTCGAAGCCTATGGCCGCGATGTCAGGCAATTCCTGATGTTCCTGGGCGAGCACTTCGGCGGGGCGCCGTCCCTGAAACAGCTGGCGAAGCTTGCGCCGCAGGACGTGCGCGCGTTCATGGCGGCACGGCGGGCGGACGGCACCGGAAGCCGGTCGCTGATGCGGGCGCTGGCCGGCATGCGATCATTTGCCCGGTTTCTGGAGCGAAACGGCAAGGGCCAGGTCGGCGCACTCAGCGCGGTGCGGGCGCCGAAGGTGGCGAAAACCTTGCCGAAACCGCTGCACATTGCCGCGGCGAAACAGGTCTCGGATGCGGACCTGCGGGCCGGCGAGGAGCGCGAACCCTGGGTGCTCGCACGCGACGCAGCCGTGCTCGCACTGCTCTATGGCTCGGGCTTGCGGATTTCCGAGGCGCTCGGGCTCGCTCGCGGCGGCGTTCCGGCGCCCGGACAGGGCGATGCCATCACCGTGACCGGCAAGGGCAACAAGCAGCGGATGGTGCCGCTCTTGCCGCAGGTCGCGCAGCTGATCGCCGATTACATCGCGCTATGTCCCTACAACCTGCCCGCCGAGGGACCGCTGTTCGTCGGCGTGCGCGGCGGCCCGCTGTCGCCGCGCATTGTGCAGCTCGTCATGGAACGGTTGCGCGGCGTGCTGAGCCTGCCGGACTCGGCGACGCCGCACGCGCTCCGTCATTCTTTCGCCACGCATTTGCTCGCCCGCGGCGGCGACCTGCGCGCCATCCAGGAATTGCTCGGCCACGCATCCTTGTCGACGACGCAAATTTATACGGCTGTTGACACCGAGCGGCTGCTCGAAGTCTATCGCAGCGCCCATCCCAGAGCATGACCCCGAAAAGTGGGTACCGGTTTTCGGAAATGATCATGCTCTCCTAAGAGCCATGATAGAATGTCCCCATCGGACAGAACGTCCGCTGATGGGGATGCGACATGAGCCACGGTGTGCATGCGGTACAGCATGAGGTCGAGCACAAGATCAAACACGACGAGGAGCACGGACACGGCGGTGGCGGCGATCACGGCCGCGCCGGTATCGATACGTCGTCGATCAACAAGCGCGTCGCGCTGCTGATCGCGGTCATCGCGCTGTTCCTCGCCTTCTCGGAGACCTTGGGCAAGAGCGCGCAGACGTCGGCGCTCAACCACCAGATCGAGGCCTCGAACCTCTGGAACTTCTTCCAGGCGAAGAACATCCGCCGCACCGCGACCATCGTCGCCACCGAGCAGAGCAAGATCGATCTGATCGGCGTTACCAACGAGCAGCAGCGGGCGGCGTTCACCAAGCAGATCGACGACTGGATCAGGACCGCAGCGCGCTACCGCTCCGAACCGGAAGCAGCCGGCGGCAAGGGCGAAGGCACGGTCGAGCTGGCACGCCGCGCGGTCGAAGAGCAGCACCTGCGCGACACGGCGCTGGCGAAATATCACCACTACGAGGTGGCGTCGGCGGCGTTCCAGATCGGCATCGTGCTGGCGTCGGCGACCGTGATCACCGGAATGGTGGCGCTGAGCTTCCTCGCCGCCGGTCTCGGCGTGGTCGGCCTGGGCTTCATGGCGATTGGACTGTTCGCACCCCACGCGGTGCATCTGTTCTGACACCCGCTCCGCCGCGCATGCGGCGGCGGATGCGCCAGAACAGCCGCATCGCGCGCCCGGCGCGCCTGGGCGCGAACACCTGCATGAACTTGCGGACCCGGGCCTTGACCGGGTCGACGAGCCGATGCGCCCAGGCGAGCGCCATCAGCACGTGCTCGTAGACCCAGCGGAACCAGGCCATCTGCATGAGCTTCGGCCGCGTCGTCTCGAACACGAAGGCGGTGATGCCGAGGCCCGCGAGCTTGGCGAAGGTGAAGACGGCGCCCGCGGCGATCAGTTGTTTCTGCGCCAGCAACCACAGCGTCAGGAGCTTGAGCGGAAACAGCAGGATGGCGGGCACCACGAACACGACCAGCGCCGCGGGCGGAGGCATGGTTTCGATCCAGGCGGCAAGCCGCACTTTCAGCGCGCGGAGCGGGATCCAGGCGACGATCGCAGCGACAACCGGCTCGAGATGGCGCCAAAGCCATGCTTCGATCAAAAAGATGATCGCAAGCAGCACCAGGAACGGGCGGGTCAGCCGGCGCATGACGGAAATCTAGGATAAGCCAGGGCCGAAATAAGGCCCACACACTCCTCTACCACCGTAATTTTGTCGTGCCTGCAGCGCTTTGGGTTCAACTCCGCACCCGGCCACCGTCGACGTTGAGCGTCTGCCCGGTGATGAAGGCGGCATCGTCACTGGTGAGATAGGACACCGTGCCGGCCAGATCCTCCGGCACCTCGACGCGCTTGATCGCCTGCATGGCGGCGGCGAAATTGAACTCGGCCTCCATGTCGGCCATGCCCGGCCGCGGCTTTCTCGCCAATGTGCCCGGCGACCGCGTCAGTCCCGGCGAGATCGCGTTCACGGTGATGCCATAGGGGCCAAGCTCGCTCGCCATCGCCCGTGTGAAGCCGACGATGCCGGCCTTGCTCGACATGTAGTGAACGAAGCCCGACACCACCGAGCCGAGCGTGCTCGACGCCATGTTGACGATGCGGCCCCAGCCGCGCTGCTTCATGCCGGGCACGAACTGCTTGGAGACGAGGAAGCAGCTGTCGAGGTTGAGCGACAGCACGCGCCGCCAGTCCTCGAAGGTCATGTCGTCGAACGCGCGCTGCGGATAGATGCCGGCGCAGTTGATCAGGATGTCGCAGCGGCCGAACGTCTTCTGCACGTCAGCCGCCATCGCCGCAATCGATTCCGGCGAGGTCACGTCGCATTTGCACGCCAGCGCCTGGCGCCCGGCAGCCTCGATCATCTTCACCGTGTCCGCGCCGGGCGCGATATCCGCGATCGCGACATGCACGCCGTCCTCGGCCAGCCGCTTGGCGAACGCCTGGCCGATGCCCAGCGAACCGCCGGTGATGACGGCGACCTTGTCCTTGTGGCCTTTGGCCATGGTGGCTCCTCCCTGATGCTTGAAATCGTGACGCGCCGGCGCAGCATAACACGCTGCCGCGTCGGAGCTTGACCTCCGGGCAATCGCATCTGGCGCGACTCGGGTGGCGCGCTCCCTCCCCCTGAAAGGGGGAGGGTTGGGGAGGGGGTCCGCTTATGCGCATCGACCTCGCATCGTGACATCGTACGCCGAGACGTGCGTGAACGCGCTGGGACGCTTCGAAGCGTGTTGCACGAAAATCGAGTGCGTTCGTCGCACGTCTCGTTTCAACCGCGCCGGAGAAACACCGTTGGCACGGCAGCTGCGGCGCCATGACCCCCACCCCGACCCTCCCCCTTTCAGGGGGAGGGAGCGCACCGCCCGAATCGCGCCACGTGCGATAGCGCCATGCGACGTTGCAGCACGACGCCGTCGATGACGACGCCTATGTGGCGGCGATACGGGAAATCGCTAAAAGTGAATCGCCCGCTTCGCGACCGCGAGCGCGGCTTCCTTCACCGCCTCAGGCAAGGTCGGATGCGCGTGGCAGGTGCGGGCGATATCCTCGGACGCGGCGCCAAACTCCATCGCCACCGCCGCCTCGGCGATCATGTTGCCGGCATCGGAGCCGACGATGTGCACGCCGAGCACGCGGTCGGTCTTGGCGTCGGCGAGGATCTTCACGAAGCCGTCGGTCTGCTGGTTGGCCTTGGCGCGGCCGTTCGCGGTGAACGGGAATTTGCCGGCGTTGTAGGCCGTGCCCTGCTCCTTCAGCTCCTCCTCGGTCTTGCCGACCGAAGCGATCTCCGGGAACGTGTAGACCACGGCCGGGATCACGTCGTAGTTCACGTGGCCGGCCTGGCCCGCGAGAATCTCCGCCACCGCCATGCCCTCGTCCTCGGCCTTGTGCGCTAGCATCGGCCCGGTGATCACGTCGCCGATGGCGTAGATGCCCTTCACGTTGGTGGCAAAATGCGCGTCGGTGACGACGCGGCCGCGGTTGTCCTTGGCGACGCCGACCTCTTCGAGCCCGAGCCCGTCGGTGAACGGCACGCGGCCGATCGCGACCAGCACCACGTCGGCTTCGATCACCTCGGCCGCACCGCCCTTCGACGGCTCGATGCCGGCCTTGAGCACCGCACCCGAGGAATCGACGCCGGTGACCTTGGAGCCGAGCTTGAAGACGATGCCCTGCTTTTCCAGGAGCCGCTGCGACTGGCGGCACACCTCGTTGTCCATGCCGGGCAGGATGCGGTCGAGGAACTCGACCACCGTGACCTGCGAACCGAGGCGGCGCCACACCGAGCCGAGCTCGAGCCCGATCACGCCCGCGCCGACCACCAGCAGCCGCTGCGGCACCTTGGGCAGCGCGATGGCGTCATCCGAGCTGACGATGCGCTTGCCGTCGATCTCAACGCCGCGGAGCTTCGCCACGTCCGATCCGGTGGCGATGACAATGTTCTTCGTCTCCAGCACCTGCGTCTTGCCGTCCAAGGTTTTCACCTCGACCTTGCCGGGCGCAACGATCCGGCCGGTGCCGAACACGCTGTCGATCTTGTTCTTCTTCAAGAGGTAATCGACGCCCTTAACGTTGCCGTCGACCGCCTCGTCCTTGAACTTCAGCATGGTGGCGAGGTCGAGCTTGGGAGCGCCGACGCCGATGCCCATTTTCGCAAAGCCGTTACCGGCCTCCTCGAACATCTCGGAGGCGTGCAGCAGCGCCTTCGACGGGATGCAGCCGACGTTGAGGCAGGTGCCGCCGTGGGTGCCGCGCTTCTCGACCACCGCGACCTTCATGCCGAGCTGTGCCGCGCGGATCGCACAGACATAGCCGCCGGGGCCGGTTCCGATGACGATGAGATCGTAGGACATCAATACTCCAACCTAGAAGCTTGCCACTTCAATACTGCAGGATCGAGGCAACCTCATTGAGGCGCGCCTGATTTTCCGCCTTTGACCGCAATGTATCTGCGCCGAAATCAATTTCTTCACCCTTTTCGTTGATCCACTCGATCGAATGCCCAAATTCGCTTACTCGAACCTTCGAGAAATTTTTCGGATTTTGGAGGTAAGTGAAAATTTTTCCGCGCGCGATTGTCGGACGAAGATCAACCACACCCTCATAACCGTCGGTCCAGACGATCTTCAGCACGCCATGAATGACCGGCTGCGCGGTCACAATTCGCGGCAGTTTCCTTACCCGATTTTGCCGGGATGGAGGTCGGATTGACATTTGATCCATGCGGCGAGCAGTTGGCTTTTTCGCGACTTGGCCCATGTGACTACTTTCCGAAGCTGAGGACTTGGCATGTAGCCGTTGATCACCTGAAGAGTGTCGATGCTGACCTGCGCACGAAAGTCTCCGTACTCAGTGTGGAAATGCGCCGGCGGATGATCGTCCCAATAGAACTGTATCTTGACCCCATCGATTTTGGCGACAGTCGGCATTCCGACAATCTATCACACATCCAGCACCAACCGCGCCGGCTCCTCCAGGCACTCCTTCACCCGCACCAGGAACGTCACCGCCTCGCGGCCGTCGACGACGCGGTGGTCGTAAGAGAGCGCGAGATACATCATCGGCCGCACCTCGATCTTGCCGGCCACCACCATCGGCCGCTCCTGGATCTTGTGCATGCCGAGGATGCCGGACTGCGGCGCGTTGAGGATCGGCGTCGACATCAGCGAGCCGTAGACGCCGCCGTTGGTGATGGTGAAGGTGCCGCCCTGCATCTCCTCGATCTTCAGCGCGCCGTCGCGGGCGCGACGGCCGAAGTCGGCGATGGTCTTCTCGACCTCGGCGAGCGATTTCACATCGCAGTCGCGCACCACCGGCACGACCAGGCCCTTCTCGGTGCCGACGGCGATGCCCATGTGGTAGTAGTTCTTGTAGATGATGTCGGCGCCGTCGATCTCGGCGTTGACCGCGGGAATGTCCTTCAGCGCCTGCACGCAGGCCTTCACGAAAAAGCTCATGAAGCCGAGCTTGGCGCCGTGGCGCTTCTCGAACTGATCCTTGTACTGGTTGCGCATGTGCATGACCGCGGTCATGTCGACCTCGTTGAAGGTCGTGAGCATGGCGGCGGTGTTCTGCGCGTCCTTCAGCCGGCGGGCGATGGTCTGGCGCAGCCGCGTCATCTTCACGCGCTCCTCGCGCGCCGCGTCGTCGGCCGGCGACGGCGCGCGGACCTGGATGGCGGCGGCGGGCTGCGGCACGGGCGTCGGGGCCGCGGCGGCGCGCTCGATCGCCGCCAGCATGTCGCCCTTGGTGACACGGCCGTCCTTGCCGGAGCCGGCAACGCCTGCGGGA
>JAIESI010000064.1 GCA_019746135.1 Xanthobacteraceae bacterium | reverse complement strand
AAAGCGCGCCGGATGGAACACAGATTTCCTCCTCCAGGTCCTGCAAATCACCCGTTAACCTGGATTCCTTGCCGTGGCATCCGGGATGAGCGGCAAAAGCCGCTCATCCACTGCACTTTCAAAAGGTTGCCTCGGTGGCGCCGGGCGCCCGGATCGCCGCGATCAGTTGAACCGGGCCTGGACGGTTCCACCGGCCGGCTCGGTGATCTGGACCACGCCCTTGGGCGCCGTCAGGCTGGCGTCGGCGGCCTTGCCGGACAGCCGCTCGGCGCCGACCGGCGCGAGCGGAACACGGACGCTTTTGCCGTCGGCCATCAGGATCGCGAGGCCCTTGCGGCCGGTGACGACGACCGGCTTGTCGTCGTGTCCCACGAGGTAGACGTCCACCTGCCCGTCATTGACCACCAACTCGACGTGATAGGTGCCCGCCATCGCGATCGCACCGCCGTGGCGCGGCTTGGGATCGTGGGCGGATGCCGGCAGCCCCGGGACCAGGATCGCCAGCGAAGCGCCAACGATTGCGCCGAGAGCAAGGGAGCGGAACGTCGTCATGGATGGTCTCCTCATGTGTGACATCAATATGAATGGGCGGCGGTTGGGGTGCCGCCCGGCGCCGCCGCGACATCGGCGCGAAGACGCTCGATCGCCGGCCGGCCGAAGCCAAACAGCAGCACCGGCGTCAGGAACGCATCCAGTGCCGTGGCGCTGACGAGGCCGCCGAAGATCGTCACCGCGACCGGATGCAGGATTTCCTTGCCCGGCGCCGCCGCATCGATCACCAGCGGCAGGAGCGCCACGCCCGCCGACAGCGCCGTCATCAGCACCGGCGTGAGCCGTTCGAGGCTGCCCCGCACCACCAGCGCCCTGCCCCATGGCATGCCTTCGTGCAGCGCGAGGTTGATGGTGTGGCTGACCTTGAGGATGCCGTTGCGCGCGGCGATGCCGGTGAGCGTGATGAAGCCGATCATGCTCGCGACCGACAGCGGCTGCCCGGCAAGCCACAGCGCCGCGACCGCGCCGATCAAGGCGAGCGGCAGGCTGCCCATGATGATCAGCGCCAGCACCGCGGAGCGATAACGGCTGTAGAGGATCGCGAAGATGATCAAGAGCGAGATCATGCCCAGCACGCCGATGGTGCGGCTCGCCTGCTCCTGCGCCTTGAACGTGCCCTCGACGCTGGTGAACGAGCCTTCCGGGAGCTTCAGGCTGCGAAGCTCGGCACGGATGTTTTCGACGATGGCGGCCGTGTCCGCATTGCCGACGAAGTTGCCGTAGACCGCGATGCGGCGGCGGCTGTTCTCGCGCAGGATCTGGTTCGGCCCGTCGACCTCCTTGATGTCGGCGATCTGCCGCGCGGCGATCCAGCCGCTCGGCGTCTCGATCAGGAGATCGCCGAGCCGCTGCGTCGTCCGCATCGGATCGGGCAGCCGCATCACCACGTCGAAGCGGCGCTGCCCGTCGACCACCTGCGACACGACCCGGCCGTTCGACAGCCGGCTCAACTGATCGACCACCGCGGCGGGCTGCACGCCGTAGAGCGCGGAGCGGCCGTAGTCGACGCGGATTTCGAGCTGCGGGATTCGGACCTGCTTCTCCACCTGGACGTCGGCGAGGTCGGGAATGCGGGTCAGCCGCTGCCGCAGCTCTTCGGCGGCGTTGTAGAGCGCGTCGAGGTCCTCGCCGAAGATCTTCACCGCGATGTCGGCGCGCACCCCCGACAGCATGTGGTCGAGCCGATGCGAGATCGGCTGGCCCACGTTGACCGACAGCGGCAGCACCGACAGCCGCGACCGGATGTCGGCGACCACGTTGACCTTCGCCCGCCCGCCGGACTTGAGGTCGATCTCGAGATCGGTCGAATGCACGCCCTCGGCGTGCTCGTCGAGCTCGGCGCGACCGGTGCGGCGGCCGACCGATTTGACCTCGGGCACCTCCAGCGCGAGCCGTTCGGCGATCTGGCCGACGCGGTTCGACTCCGCGAGCGAAACGCCCGGGTTGAAGGCGAGATTGATCGTGAAGGTGCCTTCGTTGAACTGCGGCAGGAACGCGCGTGGCAACAGCAGGGCGCCGGCCACGGCCATCGCAACCGCAACCAGCGTGGCCGCGACCAGGGTCCGGCCGTGGTTCAGCGCGGCCTCGAGGGCTGCCGAATAGCGCCGCTTCAGCGCCCGCACCAGCGGGCTCTCATGCGCGTCGAGCCGTTTCAGCCCCGGCAGCATGTAGTACGCCATCACCGGCGTCAGGGTGATGGAGACCACGAGGCTTGCGAGGATGGCGATGATGTAAGCCTGCCCCAGCGGGACGAAGAGACGCCCCTCGATGCCCGACAGCGCGAACAACGGCACGAACACCAGCACGATGATGGCGCTGGCATAGACGATGCCCGAACGCACCTCCTGCGAGGCCGACACCACCACATCGAACACCGAGCGCGGATTGCCGGCGGCGCGATTCTCGCGCAGCCGCCGGAAGATGTTCTCGACGTCGACCACGGCGTCATCGACCAGCTCGCCCATGGCGATGGCGATGCCGCCGAGCGTCATGGTGTTGATGGTCAGCCCCAGCGCATAGAAGATCGAGGCGGTCGCAAGAATCGAGACCGGAATGGCGGTGAGCGATATCGCCGTGGTCCGCCAGTTCAACAGGAAGGCGAACAGCACGACCGCGACCGCGAGCGCGGCCTCGAGCATCACCTTCTGCACGTTGCCGATGGACGTCTCGATGAAGTTCGCCTGCCGGAAGATGATCTGGTCGGCCTTGATGCCGAGCGGCAGGTTGGCGTTGAGGTCGGCGATGGCCGCCTCGAGGTCGCGGGTCAGCGCGATCGTGTCGACATTCGGCTGCTTCTCGATCGAGACCACGACGGCGGGCTTGGCCATGTAGCCGCTGTCGCCGCGCTTGACCTTGGGCGCGAACTCCACGGTCGCAACCTGCTTGAGATACACCGGCCGGCCGTCAGTCTTGGCGACGACGATGTTGCGCAGGTCTTCCAGGCTCGTGGTGCGGCCGATGTTGCGGATCAGGTATTCGCGCGAATGCAGATCGGTGAAGCCGCCACCGCTGTTGGTGCCGAACTGCGCCAGCGCCCGCTGCACCTGCTCGTAATTGACGCCGAGCGCGCGCAACGCGGCCGGCTGCGGCGCGACGCGGTACTGCCGCACCTCGCCGCCCATCGGGATCACCTGCGCCACGCCCGGCACGCTGAGCAGCCGCGGCCGGATGGTGAAATCGGCCACCTCGCGGACCTCCATCGGCGAGGCACGGTCGCTGGTGAGCGCAATCATCACCACCTGGCCCATGATCGAGCTGATCGGGCCCATGTGCGGCGTAACGTTCGCCGGGAGCTGCGTCCGCACCATGTTCAGCCGCTCGGAGACAAGCTGGCGGTTGCGGTAGATGTCGGTGCCCCAGTCGAACTCGACATAGACGATCGACAGGCCGACGCCCGACACCGAGCGCACGCGGATCACGCCCGGCACGCCGTTCATCTGCGTCTCGATCGGGAAGCTGACCAGAAGCTCCACCTCGGGCGGCGCGTAGCCCTCGGCCTCGGTCATGATGGTGACCGCCGGCCGGTTCAGGTCCGGCAGCACGTCGACCGGCAGGCGCAGGATGCTGACGGTGCCGAACACCACCAGCACGAGGGCCAGCGCCAGCACCAGCAGGCGGTTGCGGAGTGAGCGGGTGACAAGAAATGTGAACATCGCCGGTCACCGCACGTTGTGAAGGAGTTCGGCGCCCTGCACGACCACGCGCTGCCCGGGCTTGAGCCCCGCGACCGCCAGCACCCGTTCGCCGTCGAGCGGCTCGACCCGCACCGGGCGCGGCTCGAACTGCTCGGCCCGGGTGTGCACATAGACCAGGTCGAGGCCATTGGCCCCACGGACCAGACTGCCGCGCGGGATGGCGATCCCCTCCTTCTGCTCGCCGGTGGTCGCCATCACGGTCAGGAACTGTCCGGCGCGAAGGCCGGATGCGTCACCATCGATGGCGAAGTGAACCGGGATCGACTGGTTGCGGTCGGCGAGGCCCGAGCCGCGGAACGAGAGCCTGAGCGTGCGGCCGTTGGCGGTGACCGCGGAGGCCGCGATCGACCCTGCCACCGGATCGAAGCTCAAGGCCTCGATCCAGAGCTTGGCCGGATCGATGATCTGGAAGATCACGGCATTGGGCTGCGCCATCTGGCCTGCCACGGGCGTGCCTTCGGCGATGACGCCCGCCACCGGCGCGATCAGCGTCTCGGGCTCGAGCCGCACCTTGTCGAGCGACGCGCGGCGGTCCTTCAGGCCCTCGAGCTCGAGCTTGGCCTCATCGAACTGGACGCGCGACACCGCGCCGCTCGGTGCCAGCGCCTCGTAGCGCGTCACCCGGCGCTGGAGGATCGCGATCTGCTGGTCGAGCTCGCCCTGGCGCTGGCGCATGTCGGAGACGTCGATGATCTGGATCGGCGGCGTCACCTCGGCCAGCACGTCGCCGCGCTTCACCGGGGTGCCGAGCCGAGGAAATCCGCCGGCCGGGGCCGAAAGCCTGCCGCCGACCGAGGCCTGCACATGGCCGCTGGCGTTCGGGTCCGGGATGATCCGGCCCGGCAGCTCGACGGTGCGTGGATGCGAGGCAGACGCGGCCGGCATCGTGCGCAGCGCGTAGATGCGCTGGATCGGCTTTGGCACGAACACCGAGCCGTCGGCATTGCGCACCGCGCGATCCGTGCCGGCATCGCCGCCGGTCGTGTCCTGCGCGGACGCGGGATCATGGGCGGCAAGCAGGGCGCCGGCGAGGAGCAGCGCCGCGGCGCGCTTGCGGCCGCGATAAGCCATCACGCTCGCGCCGAGCAGCACGCCGAACAGAACTGCGAGCGCCGTCGAAGGCCGCAAGATCGCGGACATGTCGGAAAACTGCGCCCTGGCCTCCAGCATCGCTGCACGATCCGGCACGTCGATGCTGACCGGGAGGATGTCGGTCACGTCTCCCGCCGACACCGTGACGATGAGATCGGTGTGTCCGGGCTTGGCCAGCCACGGCGCGCTGATGCGGTACGCGCCGCCCGAGGCTTCGGCGTCGACGGGCCCGCCCGGCGCCTCGACCGTCAGCGTCGCGCCCTGCACCGGCTCGTTGCTGGCGGAGCGGTCGAGATAGAGAACGAGCGTCTCGCCCTGCGCGACGGCGACAAGCTCAAAGGCATCGGAGACTGCCTCGCCACGCGGCGCGGCGTCCGCCCGCGCGGCGGGCGCGGCTGAGTCGTGATCGTGGCCTTCGTGCGCGACAACGGCGCCGAGGCTTGCAAGCAAGGCCCCGACCGCGAGCACGGTGGCGATGAGAGATCGCATGGAAAAATCCTTCGTTGAACGGACCAGCACCGGCTGGACGCGCACATCAGCGCTGTCTCAGCCGAGCAGAAACAGGTTCAAACGAAGGATTTGGGTGGGCGTCTTAGCCTTGGGCCGCCTGCGCCGAGATACGGCAGCGGATCATCGATCCGGACGATCGAACCGAGCGCCGGCGGCGCGGCCGCCGGGACCGGCACGATCACGAAGCCGTGACAGCCGGTGCACGAGCCGCTGGAGCAGAAAGCGCGGTCAGCGCCGCCATGATCGGCACAGGGCGCGGCAGGATCGGCCTCGGTTAGCTCTTGCGTCATGAGCTTTTGCTCGACCGGAGCCGCGGTTTCATGCGCAGCCGGAACAGCCTGCTGCGTGACCACGGCCGCCGAAGCAGCATGAGCGTGCGAATGTTCCGCGCGGGCGCTCGCAGCATGCGGCGCAAGCGAAAGCACGGCGAACAACGCCAACGCGCCGAGCATCTGCCAAGGCTGCAATCGCCGGATCATGATTCTTCGTAGCACCGTCGCCGGTCAGGGTTCATCTGCCGATATGGCGACAGTAAGGCTGAATGCAAGCCCGGGCGCAAAGGCCAGGCGTCGCAAGGCGCCGAAACCGTTGAAAAATAGGGTTGGCCGGGGCCGCGGCCGGCGTTTACGCTGTTTGCCGAAAGGGGGGTGCCATTGCCGTTCGGGATCGTTTCTAAGCCGCTTCAGGCGTGGTTGAATGCGCTCAAGCCTCTGGAGCATGGGAGTTCGGGTTCAATGCAGCAGCTCACCGCGGGAATTACCAAGGCCAACACCGGCCTCGATGGAATTAGCTGGAACATCCTCGGCCAGACTTACGTGCCGAAATCGCTCAACGAGCAGTCGTTCTCCTGGCACGCCACCTTCCCGCCCGGCACCTTCGTGCCGCCGCACATTCATCCGACCCAGGACGAGTTCATCTACATGCTCGACGGCAAGTTCGACCTCGTCCTCGACGGCAAGGAGTTCACCGCCACGACGGGCGACCTGATCCGCCTGCCGATGAACCAGGCGCACGGCATCTTCAACAAGAGCGACCAGACGGTGAAGTGCTTCTTCTGGGTGACGCCGACGCGCAGGCTTTACGACCTGTTCTGGGGCATCCACTCGATGAAGGAGCAGAAGCCCGA
>JAIESI010000374.1 GCA_019746135.1 Xanthobacteraceae bacterium | reverse complement strand
CTAGGGCATGATCCCGAAAAGTGTGAAGCGGTTTTCGGAAAAGATCATGCTCAAACAACAAGCTAAAGCGGGATGACGATTCGAAGAAAAGTCATCCCGCTTTAGAGCATTTTCCGGCGAAAGCCTGCCCCGGACTTGATCCGGGGTGTGAAGCGGTTCGCCGCCGAAAATGCGACCAAACCAACAAAGCCAGAGCCGTTTCCGATTCCGAGGGAACGGAAACGGCTCCAGAGGTCGACTAATAGCGTCGCGCTCTGCGATTGAAGCTTGCCACCGCGGAATTGAACTCTCGGGTCGCGTCGTCGATCATCTGCCGTTGGCAGTCGGCATACGACTGGACCCGAGATTTGTAGCTTTCCATCTCGTCGCGGCACCGACCAAAGTCCCGCTGGTCGTCGAACTGGCCGAACTGATCGGCGCAATACGGCGCCCTGGGCTTTGACGGGCAAAAAAGCGCTTCGCTCGGCGAAGGCAGCGCCACAACCAGCCCGGCCACGATCAACGCCTTGCGGATCATCGACACTCGCACAGGATCCGAGCTGCTGACGCGCGGCTCAGTACCGCCGGAACAGCCCCACCATCTTGCCCTGGATGCGCACCCGGGTCGGCGGCAGGATCCGCACCTCGTACGACGCGTTGGCCGGCTCGAGCGCAATCGAGGCGCCGCGGCGGCGGAAGCGCTTCAGCGTTGCTTCCTCCTCGTCGATCAGCGCCACGACGATGTCGCCGGTGTCGGCAGCTTCGGTTTTCTTGATCAGCACCGTGTCGCCTTCGAGGATGCCGGCCTCGATCATCGAGTCGCCGCGCACCTCGAGCGCGAAATGCTCGCCCGCGGTCAGCATGTCGGGTGGCATGCTGATGACGTGGCTCTTGGTCTGGATCGCCTCGATCGGCGTGCCGGCCGCGATCCGGCCCATGACTGGGATGGCAACCGGCCGCTCGCCGTCGTCCTGCGCCGCGGCGCCAGCGGTCGCCCGGCCCTTGCCGAGATTTCCCTCGATCACGCTCGGGGTAAATCCGCGCCGGCCGACGCCCTGGCTCACCGGCTCGGGCAGCTTGATCACCTCGATGGCGCGCGCCCGGTTGGGCAGGCGGCGGATGAAGCCGCGCTCCTCCAGCGCCGTAATCAGCCGGTGAATGCCGGACTTGGACCGCAGGTCGAGGGCGTCCTTCATCTCGTCAAACGACGGCGGAACGCCGGATTCCTTCAGCCGCTCGTGAATGAAGCGCAGGAGCTCGAATTGCTTGCGGGTCAGCATCGTGTGTTTTCCTCCAAGGAGTTCTCGACCCACCATCGGTCGAAAACAAATCATGAACGGACACTATATGTTCTATCCTTGTTCTGCAACCCTTTAATTTGGCGTGAACAAGTCGAACGACCGCTAAGACGGGCGCGTAAGCCTAAGGATCGAACAACGGCTGCCGGCGGGAGTGGCTTTCGCGAAAGGCTCGCGAACCAAGAGACAATCTGCGTTTGCGAGGGCCGCCATCATCGAGGAATCCTGGATTTTCACCGGCGTCACGACCGGAGTTCCATGGGGCCCCGGGGCGAGCGTGGCGCGCATGTAATCGGCCCGCTCGTCGTTTTCCGGCAGGTCGACACCCAGCACGGCTGATTCGGGGGCGGGCGAAAGGTCGCTTCGGCCGGACAGCCGCCGAATCAGCGGGACCAGGAACAGGTAGGAGCAAACATAGGCCGAGACCGGGTTGCCGGGCATGCCGAGCACGTGCATCCGGCCGAGCCGCCCGTTCATCATCGGCCGGCCGGGGCGCAGCGCCACGCGCCAGAACGACAGCTCCAGCCCTTCCGCCTTCAGTCCGCGCTGCACCAGATCGTAGTCGCCGACCGAGGCGCCGCCGGTCGTCACCAGCACGTCGGCGCCCGACGCGCGCGCCTTGCGGATCGCCGCGACCGTGGCCTCGACCTTGTCCGGCACGATGCCGAGATCGGTGACGATGGCGCCTTCGTTCCGCGCCAGCGCCATCAGCGCATAGCCGTTGGAATAGACGATCTCGCCCGGACCGAGCGCGCTGCCGGGCGGGCGCAGCTCGTCGCCGGTCGCGAGCACCGCGACCTTGGGCCGGCGGTGCACCGGCAACGTCGGATGGCTCATGGCGGCGGCCAGCATCACGTCGCGGTCGGTGAGCCTGCGGCCGCGCGGCAGCAGCACCTGGCCTGCCCTGAAATCGAGGCCGGCGCGGCGGATGTGGCGTCCGGCGGGCGAGGGCTGCTCGACTGTCACGCGGTCGCCGTCGCGCGCGGTGTTCTCCTGAATGACGATGGTATCAGCACCGGGCGGCACCACGCCGCCGGTGAAGATGCGCGCGGCTTCTCCCGCACGGACTTCGCCGTCGAACGGCCGCCCGGCTGCGACCTCGCCGATCAGCTTCAGAGCGGCGGGCACCTGCGCAACGTCGGCGGCGCGCACCGCATAGCCGTCCATCGCCGACATGTCGGCCGGCGGCTGCGTCCGCAGCGCCGCGACATCGGCGCCAAGCACCCGGCCTTCGGCCTCGATGAGCGGCGCGTCTTCCCTCGGCAACGGCTCAACGCCATTGAGCACGCGCGCCAGCGCGTCGGCCACCAGCAACAAGGATGCCATGCTTATCCTTTCGGCGGCTTTTCCTTGGGCTCGTGCCCCTCGGCGCGATAGTTGCCCGATTTGCCGCCGGTCTTCTCCAAGAGCCGGACGCCGTCGATCCGCATGTCTTTCTGAACCGCCTTGACCATGTCGTAGATCGTCAGACACGCGACCGAGGCCGCGGTCAGCGCCTCCATCTCGACGCCGGTCTGACCCGTCACCTTCACCGTGGCCTGCACCACGAAGCCAGGCAGGCGGTGGTCGGGCTCGATGTCGATCGAGACCTTGGTGATGGTCAGCGGATGGCACAGCGGAATGAGCTGGTGGGTGCGCTTGGCGGCCATGATGCCGGCAATGCGCGCCGCGCCGAGAACGTCACCCTTCACGGCGTTGCCGTTGAGCACGATGTCGAGCGTCTCGGTCCGCATGATGACGTGGCCTTCGGCCACCGCGACGCGCTCGGTCTCCGGCTTGCCGGTCACGTCGACCATGCGCGCCTCGCCGCCCGCACCAAGGTGCGTGAGCTTGGCGGCAGGCGGTGTGGCGGGCGGCTTTTTGGCCATGGCCTATCTCTCGGCCTGTGCGGGGATGCGCTCGCGGGCGAGCAGCGTGCGGGTTGCGGCGGCCACGTCGTTCTGCCGCATCAGGCTTTCGCCGACCAGGAACGTCCTGATGCCCGCTGCGGCGAGCCGCGCGAGGTCGTCCGGCGTATGGATGCCGCTCTCGCCGACGATCAGCTTGTCCTTCGGCACGCGCGGCGCGAGCCGCTCGCTCACCGCAAGCGATGTCTTGAACACCTTGAGGTCGCGGTTGTTGATGCCGAGAAGCCGCGTGCGAAGCTTCAGCGCGCGGTCGAGTTCCTCCTCGTTGTGCACCTCGACCAGCACGTCCATGCCGAACGCGAAGGCCGCGCTTTCCAGTTCCGCCGCGCAGGCGTCGTCGACCGAGGCCATGATGATCAGGATGCAGTCGGCGCCCATCGCGCGCGCCTCCGCCACCTGGTAGGGCTCGAACATGAAATCCTTGCGCAGCGCCGGCAGCGCGCACGCCGCCCGCGCCGCGGTCAGGAATTCCGGCTTGCCCTGGAATGACGGCGCATCGGTCAGAACGGAGAGACAGGCCGCGCCGCCCGCCTCGTAGGCGCGGGCAAGCTGCGGCGGATCGAAATCGGCCCGGATCAGGCCGGCCGACGGGCTCGCCTTCTTGATCTCGGCGATCAGCGCATAGTCGCCGGCGGCCACGCGCCGTTCGAGCGCTTTGAGGAAACCGCGCGGGGGAGGGGCCGCTTTCGCCGCAGCCTCGACCACGGGGTAAGACCGCGCGCGCTTGGCCGCGGCGATCTCCTCGCGCTTGTAGGCCTCGATCTTTTTCAGGATGTCGCTCATTGCGCGTTCGACACCTTGATCAGTCGTTCCAGCCGTCCCTCTGCCTCGCCGCTGTCGATCGATTTGGCGGCGATCATCGCGCCGTCCTTGATGTCTTTTGCCTTGCCGGCGACGACAAGCGCGGCCGCGGCGTTCAGCACCGCAATATCGCGGTAGGGGCCCTTGTTGCCCTTCAGCACGGCCATCAGCGCCGCCGCGTTGCTCTCGGCGTCGCCGCCGCGCAGCAGCTCCGGTTTGGCCTTTTCGATGCCGACGTCCTCGGGATTGATCTCGAAGGTGCGCACCGAGCCATTTTCCAGCGCCGCGATGTGGGTGGGGCCGGAGGTGGTGATCTCGTCGAGCCCGTCGGAGCCGTGCGCCACCCAGGCCGCTTCCGAGCCCAGCGCCTTCAGCACCTGCGCCACCGGTTCGATCCACTGCCGCGAGAACACGCCGGTCATCTGCCGCCGCACCCCCGCCGGATTGGACAGCGGTCCGAGCAGATTGAAGATCGTGCGGGTGGCAAGCTCGACGCGGGTCGCGGCCACGTTCTTGGTCGCAGGATGATGCGCCGGCGCGAACATGAAGCCGATGCCGGCCTCGTAGATGCAGCGGGTGATCTCGTCGGGGCGCAGATCGATCTTCACGCCGAGCGCGCCGAGCACGTCGGCCGCGCCCGACTTCGACGACAGCGCGCGGTTGCCGTGCTTGGCGACCGGGACGCCGGCGCCCGCGACGATCAGCGCCGCGCAGGTCGAGACATTGTAGGAGCCCGAGCCGTCGCCGCCGGTGCCGACCACGTCGATCGCCTCGGGGGGAGCCGCGACCTTGGTCATCTTGGCGCGCATGGTGCTCGCCGCCCCGGTGATCTCGTCCACCGTCTCGCCGCGCACCCGCATGCCCATCAGCAGGCCGCCCATCTGCGAGGGGGTCGCTTCGCCCGACATCATGCGGTCGAACGCCAGCGCGGACTCTTCGCGCGACAGCAGCGCCCCCGACGCGACCTTGGCAATCAGCCCCTTGAATTCGTCGGTCACAACTCAACCCCTCAGTGCGGTTTGCGGCCGCGCGTGGCGTTCCACTGCGCGGCGATGTCGAGAAAATTCTTCAGCATCAGGTGGCCGTGCTCGGAGGCGATGCTTTCCGGATGGAACTGCACGCCGTGCACCGGCAGCGACTTGTGGGCGAGGCCCATCACCAGGCCATCGCCGGTTTCCGCGGTGACGCTGAGCGCCTCCGGCATGCTCTGCCGCTCGACCACCAGCGAGTGATAGCGCGTCGCCTTGAACGGCCCGTTGATGCCGCGGAATACGCTCGTGCCCTGGTGGCATATCTCGGACAGCTTGCCGTGCACCGGCTGCGGCGCGCGCGCCACCTTGCCGCCGAACGCCTGGCCGATCGACTGATGACCGAGGCACACGCCGAGAATGGGCACGGTCGGCGCGGCGTGCTCGATCAGCTCGAGGCAGATGCCCGCTTCGTTGGGCGTGCAAGGGCCGGGCGACAGCACGATGGCTTCCGGTTCCGACGCCAGCACGTCAGCGACGCCGATTTTGTCGTTGCGATGCACGGCCACGTCCGCCCCAAGCCCGCCCAGGTAGTGGACGAGGTTGAAGGTGAAGCTGTCGTAGTTGTCGACCAGCACGATCATCGCGGCTTCCTTGGCCGTTTCTCTAGCACATTTCGGGTCTTAGAAGGGGCCAGCCGGGGGGTCAAGCAGCGGCACAGCCATGCTCGACGGCCGCTCGGCAAATCGATAGGTTGGCCGCTCAACAGCAAGCGGCGCGAGGCAATGGCCATGAAGACTTTGACGCGGAGCGACTGGACCTGGATCGTTGGCATCACCATCATCAGCGTGACCATCAATCCGGCCCTGAAATCGATCGGCTTGCTGCCGGCGGACGTGTTCAAGAGCCTCGGCATCTTCTTTCCCGGCCTGCCGCAGATCGTGTTCGGGCCGCTGATCGCGTTCCTGACGCTCTTGTGCTTCGTCAAGACCGGCGAACCGCTCGTGTTCCCGGTGATCGGTGTCCTGCGGGCGCTGTCGCTCGCTTTTGTGTTCCCGAAAAATCCCGAGCACCTCGGCACCTGCATTGCCGGCATCCTGGTCGGCTTCATCGCCTGGGCCATGCTGCGCAATGCGGCAAACGTGCGGCTCGGCACTTGGCTGCCCACGCTCTCGGCGCTTTATGCGGGCTTCTATGCCGCCGGCAACTACGCGACCACGCTCTACTTCGGGCCGGCAAAGCAGACCGCGGAAATCCTCGGCTCGTCGGGCATCACGCTCGGCATCATCGCCGGCAGTGTCGTGCTTGGTCTCGTTTTCGGTGCCGCCGCCTATGGCCTGATGAAGCTTGCGGTCAGGCTCGGCTCGACGACGATGGCCTTGCAGCTTCGGCCGCGGCCGGCCTGACGGCAGTTGCATGTCAGGTCGATTGGACGTCCGCACCGCTCAGGTCGGCTTCTGCTTCGGCATCGAGCGGGCCTATAGCGCCTTC
>JAIESI010000392.1 GCA_019746135.1 Xanthobacteraceae bacterium | reverse complement strand
GGCGCTCCAACGCGATGCCAGTTGTCGGGCACCGCATTCTGCTCCCGCTTCGGAGGCCGCGATCGACGGCGACCGCCGCAAGAACAAAACAGGAACTGTTGTAGGGCCAGCGGAGCAGGAGTCAACCCCACGGCAACACCGGAAAGGTCAGGCAATCGCTCCGGGTCGACGGCGAGGTTTTGGGTCACGTCATCGCTGCCGGCGGTGCCTTGGTTTTGCTTCTTCGCCGACGCCCAGCGGATTTTCGATGCTCTGATCGCGGCCCGCGCCAAAGCCGTCGTGTGACAGCGAGAAGCAACTCACACGAAGCCTGAACATGTCGGTTCTCCCGACAGGCGGCCGATCCGCCGCCAGCAGCGCCTCGCTGCCATCGTCGATGAATCCCGCGTTTCACCGAATGGCGTCGTGGATCGCGGTGCAATGCCGGACGAGATTTTGATGTGCCGTCACGAACTGCTTCAGCGGCGTATCGATATCGAAGAAATAGATATTGGCGATGAAGCCGTAGATGCCGGCGTCGACGCTCGTGGGTTTGAGCCCGTGCACGCAGCCGCTCGCGGGAACGAGGTTCGCCAGCACCTGCAGATCGGCGAGCCCGCGTGCATAGGCTGCCTCGGGCGAATAGCGCCCGATGCCCTGGTAGTGGTAGCGCTGCGCGTTGAACTCTTTCGCCTTCAGCAGGCCTTCCTCGGTGACGGCCGGATGCTCGCGGCGGAACGCGGCGATGAACGCCGGGCAGAACCGCTCGTCCTTCCAGCGCGAATACGACATCACCCAATAGAGATCATCGAGCAGGCGCATGACCATGTGGCTGACATCGCGCTGCGCGCGGGAGAGGCCGTCGTCCATGGTCACGCGATATTTGCGGATGACGTGGGCGATGATGGTGTCGCTGTCGCCGACCGCCTCGCCGTCATCGACGACGTAGGGAAGCTGGCCGCGCGGCGCGGCGGATGCGTCGAAGATGTGCTCGTGGGTGAAGGGCACGCCGGCGAGACGGAGAAAAGCGTAGACCCGCAGGCCGTAGCCGTTGTTGTCGGCGACGCCGAACAGCGAGGGGTAGGAATAGAGCGTGAGCACGTCGTCCTCCTCCGCCGCAGGATAGCCGAGACCGCCGCAACGCGTCCGCGCTGCGGCGGCCCCGAGGTGTCAGTGCTGAAAAAACTCCGCTGCCGCTACCAGCACTGACGGCGGGAAACGAGCGCCATCTTCTCGTTCAGAGCCCCATGGAAGGTCGCATGCACCCTCCGCGACGCAGTCCAGCCGGATGGGAACGGCTTGCCGGGAATCGAGTGATTCCAGACCTGGCAGAACCCGCTGGGCCACCGGATCACCTGAAAGCGGGCCTCTGCGGCTGTCGATGTGACGGCAAAAATCGTCGCCGCTGCCAAAAGACGGAGCACTTTTGCCATGCC
Source organism: Xanthobacteraceae bacterium (assembly GCA_019746135.1). Lineage (GTDB taxonomy): Bacteria > Pseudomonadota > Alphaproteobacteria > Rhizobiales > Xanthobacteraceae > Z2-YC6860. The sequence continues at coordinate 5,013 of JAIESI010000392.1, read as the reverse complement.
AAACTCCCTCGTTACGGATTGACGTCCTACAATAGCCGACGCTGGAAAAGGTTTCCCTGCCGCCGCGCGGAGCCGGGCGCTTTTGGCCGCAGGTGTGGCTTTGCTGCTCACCCCCGCCTCCGCCACAGCAGGGGCGTAGCCCGGATTGAGCGAAGCGAAATCCGGGGGATTGGCCGAACGCATTGGCCGCTTGGAAAGCAGCTGCACGATAGTCGGCAGCGGTAACGAAACGTCCTCCCGGATTTCGCTTGGCTCAATCCTGGCTACGAAGGTCAATCTCGCCGTTCTCCGAATTCACCAGCAACCTGCCCAATCTCGCCACCCCAATCCTCTGCCAGCAGTCCGCTTCGAACGTATTGATGAAATGAAGAAAACGGCCAGTCGCTGGCCCGCAAGACCAGGCCGTGCTTAACCGGATTGTAGTGAACGTAATCGGTATGCCGTTCCAAATCGCGATCATCGCGGATAGTGTGCTCCCAGAACCGGCGTTGCCATAACGCGTGCTCACCGTTGCTGTGTCGCGGCACGGCTGTTCCAGCTTTCGATACCGCCGCCGTAAAGCGGCGCTTAATCAACTGCCAGCGTGTCGGGAAATCCGCATCGCCCTCCGGCAGAGTCATGATGACATGCAAATGATCGGGCAGGACAACGATTGCGTCGATGGTGAAATGGTGCGCCCGGCGCACGGCGCGAAACGAATTGCGCAAATGATCAATGTGACCGGTCAACGCGGTTGAGCGGCGGTCGGCCAGCGTCGCCGTAAAGAAATATGTGCCACCTGCCTCGAAATTCCGGCGATACCGGACCATCCGGAGAGGATAACCCGGATTTCGCTTCGCTCAATCCGGGCTACAAAACTGCCAGCGTGTCGGGAAATCCGCATCGCCCTCCGGCAGAGTCATGATGACATGCAAATGATCGGGCAGGACAACGATTGCGTCGATGGTGAAATGGTGCGCCCGGCGCACGGCGCGAAACGAATTGCGCAAATGATCAATGTGACCGGTCAACGCGGTTGAGCGGCGGTCGGCCAACGCCGCCGTAAAGAAATATCTGCCACCTGCCACGAAATTCCGGCGATACCGGACCATCCGGAGAGGTTAACCCGGATTTCGCTTCGCTCAATCCGGGCTACAAACTTGACCCTGACCGGAATCACCGCTTTCCCAGCGTCTTCCAGACGCCCTTGGCGGTGGCGACGATGCGGTCACCGACCACGAGCTCGGCGCTCATGAAGACGAGCGAGCGCGTCCGCCGCACCACCGCGCATTTCGCCTCGACGAACTCGCCGATCTGCACCGCGTCGATGAAATGCACGTCGAGCTGCACGGTCGCCTGCGGCTGCCGCTCGTTGGCGTACCAGCAGGTCATGCCCATCGAGCGGTCGGCGAAGGTCATCAGCATACCGCCCTGAACCACGCCGCGGCGGTTGTGGTGCTTGCGCTCGGCCATGAAGGCGTATTCGAAGCTGTCGCCCTTCGGACGCGACCAGAACGGACCGACCAGACCGATGAAACCCTCGTCGCGGTAAGGCTCCCAGCCGGCGGCCGCAGGGTCGGAGGCGGCGACGACGGGCGGCTCGGTGTTCGGCATGAAGGGACTCGCATCAGAATGATACCGCGAGGACGGAGGGCGGCGGGCCGCTCTTAGCATCGCGCAACGGGGCCTGCCAGCCGACACGCGCGGCGGGCTATACTGCGGCATGGCATCCATCCGCCCAGCACAATCGATGCGTCTTTTCGCCTGTGCTTTTGCGCTTGCCTTGGCCCCGGCGATCGCACTCGCCGCCAGCCCGGCGCCGGCGCAGGCCGACCGTGCCGCAGCCAAGTTCTGGAAGTCGGTGCAGGCCACCTGCGACGCGACCGCGGCCAAGCCCGCGGGCGAACTCGGCCAGCGCATCGCGCAGACCGCGATCGACGAGTTCAACCGCTTCGGCGGTCACCAGATCGACGCCAACGGCCGGCTGTTCCGCTTCGGCCTGACGGAGGCCGAGCACGAGGAGGACGACGGCGGCGCCCAGCAGGCGACCATCGGCCATCTCGGCTGGTGGCAGGTGATGAAATACTGGCAGTCGCTCTACGGCAACGACGCCGCGGGCAAGCTCGAGGCGCGCGGCTATCGCGACGCCTCGACAGCGACGCAGGAGGCGCAGGAGGCGGCGCTGCTGCGGACCGATGCGGCGCGGCTGTTACGCGAGGCCGAGAGCGTATCGGATCCGGCGGCGCGCGAGATCCTGCGCGAGGCGGCGCTGCGCGCGGCGATCATCGACACCTCGTGGTCGGCAGCCTTCGTCAGCTACGTGGTCAAGCAGTCGGGCGCGGCGGAGAGTGCCTTCCGCTTCGCCAATGCGCACCGCGCCTACATCTACGACGCGTTTGCCACGAGCGCGGCCGAGCAGAACAAGGAGACCGACAATCACATCTACCGGGCGTGTCCGCTGCTGGCGACGCGGCCCCGGATCGGCGACCTGATCTGCAACCAGCGCGAATCTTCGCTGGCCGACGCGACCGAGGCGGCGGTGCGCGAGCGCATCCGCACCGAGCTTGCCTCGGGCGGCGACACACGCACGATCCGGCGCACCCATTGCGAGGTGGTCGCATCGGTCGACCCGCGGACGCAGACCATGATCACCATCGGCGGCAACGTGCTGCAGGCGGTGACCGCGCGGAAGCTCGCCCTGCGCAAGCGCAGCCTCAAGTTCCAGGCTGCGCGAAAGGACCATTGCGGCGGTGCGGACCGCTGGACCTTGACCAAGGCCGCCGCCCAACCGCCGCACGGGCCGGCCAAATGCTCGCTCAACGACAAGAAATGGTTCGTGCTGCTGCAGCTGCGATAAGCCGCGATACATCGCCGAATTGGCGCGGTAACGGATTTTTGCCATGATTTCAGCCGGAGCGTTCGCCATGATCGTTGCCGGACGATCGAGGGAGAGAGGGAGGCGCGACATGTCTCCGGGACGCAGGCTTGCCGCTGCAATGCGCCTGTTGCCGATCGCGGGCGCATGCGCCGCGGTTCTTTTCTCGGGCGGGTACGCGCGGGCGCAGGGTTCCGGCGCCTGCGAGGACGCCGGCATCGCGGTGCTGCCCTCGCCGATCACGCCGTGGAAAGGCGCGCCGCTGCGCGTGATCTTCACGTCGGAGAAGCCGCTCGACGGCGAGCTGTCGCTGATCGCGCCGGACGGCTCGGTCGCGGCGCAGGCGCGCGGGCGGTCCGGGCCGCCCTATTCGTGGTTCGCCGAGGTGGCAACGCCGGCCGCGGGCAAGTGGCGGGTGGCGCTGGCATCGACCCGCTGCGGCACCATCACCCGCGAGATCACGGTGCGCGGCGACCGGCCGGCGCCGCCGGGCTCGGTCGAGGGAAGCGTCTGGCCGATCCGCAACGCCTGGAACCGGGCCACCGAAAACCTGTTCTCGGCCTGGATCGAAAAGCTGTTCGACGATCCGCTCGACGCGGAGCTGTCGTGGCCGGCGCTGCACGTGGGCCTGCGCGACGCCTCGCGCAACATGCTGTTCAACCATCTCGGCCTCGGCGAGGACTCGATGAAGATCGTGCTTCGCCCCGACTGCGCCGACCTGCCGTATTTCCTGCGCGCCTATTTCGCGTTCAAGATGGGGCTGCCGTTCGGCTATGCGAAGTGCTCGCGCGGCGGCGGCGGACGCGCGCCGACCTGCCCGCAGTGGTTCAACATCCAGAACCTCGAGCCGCCCCCTGCCCCACCCGACCAGTTCGCCGCGGCAGGTGCGCCGCCCGCATCCCAGCCACCCGCCAACAGCTCCGGCGGATTCTTCGGCAACGCGTTCGGCCGGTCGGCCGCGAACAATCCGTCTTCGCCGGCGGCGCCTCCGCCCACTGCCGTGCCGCCGAGGCGGCTCGGGCTTGCGGCGTCCTTCGCCCAATATGCGTCGGCGATCGGCGGCGGCGTGCATTCCGGATCGGGGCGCACGGCGCTCGCCGACAACAACACCGACTACTATCCGGTGTCGCTCAGCCAGGACACGCTGCGGCCCGGCACCATGTACGCCGATCCCTACGGCCACATCCTGGTGATCGTGCGGCGCGTGCCGCAGACGGCACAATCGGCGGGCGTGATCCTCGCGGTCGACGGGCAGCCCGACGGCACGGTGGCGCGCAAGCGCTTCTGGCGCGGCAACTTCCTGTTCGCGCAGGACCCGGCGCTCGGCGGACCGGGCTTCAAGCGCTTCCGGCCGGTGGTGCGCGACCAGAGCGGCAACCTGCGCCGGCTCAGCAACGCCGAGATCGCGAAGTATCCGCAATACGCCGATTTCTCGCTCGACCAGGGCAAGCTCAGCATCGAGGATTTCTACGACCGGATGGACGACGTGATGTCGCCGCAGCCGCTCGAGCCGATGAACGCGATGAAGGAGGCGATCACCTCGCTCGAAGAGCAGGTGAAGACGCGCGTCACCTCGGTCGAGAACGGCCGCAAGTTCCAGAACAGCGGCAAGGGCGATGCGAGCATGCCGGACGGCCCGGCGATCTTCGAGACCATCGGGCCGTGGGAGGACTTCTCGACACCGTCGCGCGACCTGCGTCTCCTGATCGCGATCGACGTGGTGCGCGGCTTCCCCGATCGCGTCGCACGCAGGCCCGAGCGCTACGCGATGCCGATGGGCAGGACCGCCGCCGACGTGAAGGCCGAACTGCAGCGCGTGCTCGCATCCGAGCTTGCCGCACGCAAGTTCTCGTATCCGCGCAGCGACGGCTCGCAGTGGACGCTGGCGCTGCGCGACGTCCTCGACCGCGCGACCGAGCTCGAGATGGCCTACAACCCGAACGACTGCGTCGAGCTGCGCTGGGGCGCGCGGGCCGGCAGCGAAGAGGCTGCGAGCTGCAAGCGCCAGGCCTCGCAAGCCCAGCGCGCGAAGATGACCAAGTACCGCGCCTGGTTCACCGAGCGGCGACGGCCGCCGCGGGCTTAGCCCGGATATCTCACACTGTCTTTGCACGGTCGGGCTGCGGTGCGCGCCGGTTTTCTGGCATTTTCGGGAACAT
>JAIESI010000003.1 GCA_019746135.1 Xanthobacteraceae bacterium | reverse complement strand
CGCAGCCTGAAACGATACCCTCATGTTATCGGAGATCGCGCCACGCCGAATTCCAACCACTTTTCGGACAGCACCGTCGTATTCACACATCTTCCAGAATCTTCTCAACGAGTTACGCGCAACAGTGCACAGAACTGGGTTCTTTGCCGGGGCCGCGCGCAGGAAATTTGGACTTCGAACACCGACCAAGTCCTTGATGATGAGTCGGTTTCTGGCCTCGAAGAGAAGTGTGAATCCAACAGCCCTTTCAGGGGGAGGGAGCGCACCACCCGAAGTGCTGCATATGCGATAGCCCTGCCCTTTCAGGGGAGGGGGCACACCGCCGCTGCCGCAGACATTCGCTTCAACATCAGAGATCACGCGCCCTCGTACAAATCTCTCAGCTATGCGTTGACCGGCATTGCGCTGCGCGCTCCCGGATGCTTGTTCTGCGCTGTTCCTCCACTCGCTCCCGGACACATGGACTTCCTCGGAACGCCCGACATCGGGGCTCTCGCCTTCTTCGGTCTGATGGCCGCGTCGCTCGTCACGTCCTTCATCGGCGTGTTCACCGGGGCGGCCGGCGGCATCGTCCTGCTCGGCCTGATGGCGATGGTGATGCCGCCGCTGGCGCTCATTCCGGTGCACACCGTGGTGATGCTGGGATCCGGCGTCACCCGCACCATGATCATGTGGCGCAACGTGATGCGGCCGGCGATGCTGCCGTTTGTCATCGGCTCGGTGATCGGGGCGGCGCTCGGCGCGCGGGTGTTCGTCGCGCTGACCACCATGTGGCTCGAGCTCATTCTCGGCGCGTTCATCCTGCTGGTGACCTGGATGCCGAAGATGGGGCGGGTCGGCGCCGAGCGCGGCCGCTTCGCGGTGCTCGGCTTCATGACCACGTTCCTCGGCGTGTTCGTCAGCGCCACCGGCACGCTGCTCGCGCCGTTTGTCGCTGCTTCGACGCCCGACCGGCGCATTCATGTCGCCACCATGGGCGCGCTGATGGCGATCACGCATATCGCCAAGATCGCCGCCTTCGGCTTCATCGGTTTCGCCATCGGCCGCTACGTGCCGCTGATGGCGGCGATGATCGTCGCCGGCGCGGTCGGCAACTGGGTCGGCGAGGTGGCGCTGGAAAAAACCAGCGAGAAGAGCTTCCGCCTGATGCTGCAAGTCGTATTGACATTACTCGGCTTGCGGCTTCTGTGGAGCGCGGCGCAGAGCGCCGGCTGGTTGTGAAATGGATCCTGTCCGATCGCGCCGCAAAGCGACGTCGATTGAACCAGCCCGGCCGGAGTAACAAAGACGTGTTCTCCGAGTGCCATAGCTCGCGTAGACTTTAGCCGCCAGGCTCTCGCGTCCGACGAGCCCGGGTTTGTCCGGCATTTTCGCGGACAATACCAAAGCGCAACGCACTGGCAGGTCGGGTGATATCGATGTCCGTCGACAGCGGCGATGGTCCGGCAATTCTGGCGCAAAGGCACTATTCGGTGCCATCCGCATTCACGCCGGAACATCTGCTGCGCGAGGCGAGGCGGCGATGTGCGCGGCTTTTGCTGTGACGCCGGCAACGACCGCCATCGGCATCATGTGCAAAGCGCCCCGGGCGGGGCGCACCAAGACCCGCCTTGCGGCTCACGTCGGTGCATCGGCGGCCGCGGAGTTGTCGGCGTGCTTTCTGCGCGACGTGGCCGCCGCCGTTGAGGCGGTGCCGGTCGCGCTCGGTCGCAAGGGCTACGGCGTCTACGCACCGGCCGGAACCGAGGCGGACTTGCGCGATCTGTTCCCGCCGGGGTTCGGCCTGATGCTTCAGGCTGGCAGCGATTTGGGCCAGGCGTTGTTCGGGGCGGCCAAGGACCTGCTGCGGGCGGGACACAACGGCGTGCTGCTGGTGAATGGCGACAGCCCGACCTTGCCTCCGGCTTTTCTCTCGAGCGCGATCGAGATGCTGCGCCAGCCGGGCGACCGGATGGTGCTCGGTCCTGCGGCCGATGGCGGCTACTATCTGATCGGCCTGAAACAACCTCACGCGCATCTGTTTGCCGACATTGCCTGGGGTACGGCCACGGTTGCGCAAAGCACGCGCCGGCGTGCCGCTGAAGTCGGTCTGGCGGTCGCCGAGCTTCCGGAGTGGTACGACATCGACGATGCCGAAACCCTGGATTGGCTGCGCGCCGAACTGGCTGGAAACCCCGGGAGATTTCGCAACGGCGGCAAAGCGCCCGCGACCCGTGCGCTGCTTGCGAAGCTGGCCGGAGTCGTGCCGTGACCGTCGCAGGGCGCGAACAAATTGCATTTTATCAGCTCTGTGCGCTCGCGGTCGCGCTCGTCGCGCTGACCTTGGCGACGCCGCTGGTATTCAAAATCTGGGGCGACAACGGCTACATGGCGTTGACGGTGCCAACGGCGTTGGTGGCGTTGGCAGCATCATATGCCGCCGAGCGCGGGCCGATAGTCCGTTCGTTGTGGCTGATTTTCGTCGTGGCGATCGTGCTGCGGGGCGTGCTTCTCGCATTGGAGCCGCTGCTGTCGAGCGACATCTATCGCTATATCTGGGATGGCCGCGTGCAAGCGGCCGGAATCAACCCTTATCGCTATATACCCGCCGATCCGGCGCTGGCTGCGCTGCGCGACACGGCAATCTATCCGCACATCAACCGCGCGGACTACGCCGTCACGATTTATCCGCCGGTCGCGCAGATGTTCTTTTTCGTCGTCACGTGCTTGGGCGAGAGCGTCACCGTGATGCGGCTCGCTTTTCTGGCCTGCGAGGCGGTGACAGTGACGATGATTTGGCTGCTGTTGCGGCAGTTGGGCCAACCGGTCACGCGGCTGGTTGCCTATCTCTGGCATCCGCTGCCGATGTGGCAGATCGCCAACAGCGGACATATCGATGCGCTGATGGTCGCCTTGATGATGACCGGACTGTGGCTCGTGATCGGCGGCAAGGCGTTGCGCGGCGTCGCAACGATTGCGTTGGGCGCGCTGGCCAAGCCGCTTGCGCTCTTTGCGCTGCCGGCATGCTGGCGGCCGTGGGACTGGCGCGCCCCGCTGGTCGCGGTCGCCGTCGCCGTCGCCTGTTACGCGCCATATCTGTCGGCCGGCACCGGGGTCCTGGGTTTCCTGCCGGGCTACCTGCGCGAGGAGCGCATCACCGACGGCGGCGACAACTGGTGGCTGACCATATGGCGGTCGGTGATGGGCGCTCACCCGGCGGATGCCGCCGTCTATCTGGCCCTGGTCGGCGTCGTTCTGGGCGCACTCGCACTCGCCGCGGCATTTCGCGGCGACCGTTCGCCGCAAACGATTCTGGACGATACCTCGAGGCTGCTTCTGACCTTCCTTCTCCTGATGTTGCCCAGGTATCCCTGGTACTTTCTCGTCATCGTGCCGTTTGCCGCGCTGCGCGGGAACGCGGTCTTGTGGGCGGCCTCGACCGGCGCCCTGCTGTTGCAGGAAGAGGTCGACATCGGCGGATACATTCCACTGTTCATTCGCCAGACCGGCCTCTATGGCGCAGTCGCGCTGACGCTCCTATTTTCGACGTGGGGTCGCAGGCGTGTCGTTCCGGCAGGTGGAGTGACGGGTAATGGCGTCGCCAGCTAGCACGTCCGGCAGGATGATCGATCCGCGCCGCTATCATGAATCGGTGCGGGAGCGCGACATCGTCGCGTCGCGCCCGCCGGTCTGTCTCTATTTGGAAGTCACCAACCGCTGCAATCTTCTTTGCACGACCTGCCCCCGCACCTACGAAGAGCTCGAGCCGCCGGCCGACATGAGCTGGGAGCTGTTCACCTCCATTGTCGATCAAGTGCCCGATCTCACGCGGGCGGTTCTGCATGGTGTGGGCGAGCCGATGCTGGTGAGATCGTTGCCGCGTATGGTGCGATACCTCGCCGAGCGCGGCGTCTATACGCTGTTCAACACCAACGGAACCGTGTTGAGCGAGCGCAGCGGTCGCGCCTTGATCGAATCCGGGCTCGTCGAGTTGCGCGTTTCGCTGGATGCCTCGAATGCCGAGAGCTTCCGGGAGATACGAGGCCGGAACTACTTCAACCGCATTCTCCGGAATGTGCGTGCATTCCGCGATCTGCAGGAACGCGAGGGCCATGCCAAGCCGCGGGTATCGGCCTGGCTCACCGGACTCAAGGAAACCGTCCAGGAGCTTCCCGCGTTCGTGCGGGTCGCCGCCGAGATCGGCGTCAAGGAGGTCTATCTGCAGCGGCTGGTGTATTTCGACCGGGACACCATCGGCAAGGCGCGGCCGGATCAATCCCTGTTCGAGCAGATGACCAACGAGGAAGCAGGGCACCTCAAGGAAGCCGAGGACCTGGCGCGCTCGCTCGGCATCGCCTTCAGTGCATCGGGCGCGGCATCCGAGCCGGGCATGAGCCTGAAGAACTCGGAAGGTAGCTCGCCGTGGTCGCTTTGCCGGCGGCCGTGGACCCTGATGTATGTCACCGCCAACGGCCGCGCGCTGCCGTGCTGCATCGCCCCGTTCTCCCAGCACGGTTACGAACATTACACGCTGGGCGACGCCACGCAGCAAACCCTGCGGGAGATCTGGAACGGCCCGGCGTATCGCGAGTTCCGGCAGGCTTTGCTTTCCGACCATCCCCCCACAGCCTGCGCCAATTGCGGGCTGCGCTGGAGCCTGTGAGCGTGGGTGAGGCGACCGAGACGGGCTCGCGCAGCCGTTCGGCGGTCGTGTCTGCGATCATTCCCTGCCTGAACGAGGAGAGCGCCATCGCCGCTGTGGTCGGCGGGGTCCTGGCCCAAGGCGTCGAGGAGGTGATCGTCGTCGACGGCGGCTCCACAGACCGAACGGTCGAACGCGCGCGGGCCGCCGGCGCGCGCGTCGTGTTCGAGGCCCGCCGCGGCTATGGTCGGGCCATCCAGAGCGGAATTGCCGCCGCGCGGACCGACGCGGAGATTCTCCTGTTTCTCGACGGCGATGGGAGCGATCGGCCCGAGATGATCCCCAATCTGATCGCGCCGCTTGTCGCCGGTCACGCGGTGTTCGTTCACGGCACGCGGGTGCGGGGTGCACGCGAGCCTGGCAGCCTGTCGGCGCAGCAGTTGATCGCCGGCCGCGTCGCCGGAGTTCTGTTGCGGCTTGTCTATGACGTCCGGTTCACCGACATGTCGCCGTTTCGCGCGATCCGCCGCGACGTGCTGTCGAAGCTTGGGATGCGCGACGAGACCTATGGTTGGAACCTGGAAATGCTGATGCGTGTCGCGGCGGCCGGCTTGCCCGTGCTGGAAATTCCCGTCGGCCAGCGGCGGCGAGCCGGCGGCGTATCGAAGGTTTCGGGCAATGCTCTCACCGGAATAAAGGCGGCGTGGTCGATCGCCGCGACATTCGTCCGGCTCGCTTTGATGCTGCGACGTGAAGCGCTTAGGCCGTAGAGGTTGCGGCTAGGGCGTGAAATTGTCATGTCGGCTTTGCCCTCAAATAGCGACCGAAGAGCAGGCAGCGATTGACGTCGGCGAAGTGCCTGCCAGAAGGAGACATTCAAGGCCCGTCAAAGATCGACGACCAGCTCCTGACTCATGGTCGCGAACTTTGCAATCTCGGCGAGGGCCTGCTGGCACTCGTCATCCTGGGCGATGGCTGCCAATAAGGTCTCAAGAGCAGCCTGGTCGTATCGCAAAGCGACCAGCCAATTCGCCGCGATTTGGGCCGATTTCAAATCGGCTTAGACGATAAACGATCCCGTGCTTGAGGTAGGTCGCTTTCAAATTCCTGACTACGGGTGCTACAGCGCGATGGCGCCGCCACGGCAGTCAGAGATGGCTGGCATGGTCATTCGTTCGCTCCGCCATAACGACATAACCAAGTTCTTCGCATGTTGCAGCCATCTACGTGCCGTTGTAGATTTCGCACATTGAAACCGGAGTCTTCTAATGGGCTGCCGTGCAAGATTTTTCGTCTATTTTGCGCTTCTCATCGTTGAAATCTTTTTCCCTCTTGCGGCGACGGCCCAAACGGGCAATTCAACTGAAGTGTCCGACAAGGCGTTCCTTGCGGTCATTAAAGCTCGCGATGACAAGTTAATATTGGTCACCGAGCTGAACCAGATAAAGGTGCCGTCCGGAAAGTGGTTGGAATTCGGTGCGGCGCGATCTCCGATAACACGAGGGTATCGTTTCAGGCTGCG
>JAIESI010000164.1 GCA_019746135.1 Xanthobacteraceae bacterium | reverse complement strand
CCCGCCGCAGGCCGCGGCCGGTCACACGCTCGCGCAGCAGGTCCCTGCGCGCGAACCCTATTCCGATGCCTACCGGCCGCCCGACGCGCCGCCGCGCCGCAAGCTCGTGCCGATCGGCGATCCCTATGAGCCGCTCGGCATCCGCGCCGGAGCCTTCCTGCTCAGGCCGTCGATCGATGTGACGCGCGCTTACGACACCAATCCCGGACGCACCTCGACCGGTCAGCCTTCCGCCTACACCGTTGTCGAGCCGGCGCTGAGGGTCCGTTCGCAGTGGTCGGTGCACGAGGCGGGCGCGGACATTCGCGGCACCTATTCCTGGTTCGATTCCCAGTCGTCGCTGAACCGGCCGATGCTCGACTCCAAGGCGTTTGCGCGCCTCGACGCCTCGCGCGACACGGCCTTCGACGTCGAAGGGCGCTACTTCCTGTCGACCGACTATCCGGGCAGCCCGAACGTCCCGGCCGGTGTGGCGAAGCTGCCGATCTTCCACACCTACGGCACGACCCTCGGCCTGGCCCAGCGCTTCAACCGTTTCGAGATCGCCGCCAGGGCCACGGTCGACCGCACCGAGTATCAGGACTCCCTGCTCACCGACGGCACCACGTCGAGCAATCGCGACCGCGCCTTCAACGCCTATGGCGGCACGCTGCGCGGCAGCTACGAGGTGTTCCCCGGCGTCAGGCCGTTCGTCGAGGTCGGCGCCGACACCCGCAAGCACGATCTGCAATTCGACCGCAACGGCTTCCAGCGCGACTCGAACGGGCTGACGCCCAGGGTCGGCACGACGTTCGAGATCAGCAGGATCCTCACCGGCGAAATCTCCGCCGGCTATCTGATCCGCAAGTATGAAGACCCCAACCTGGAGCAGCTCCGCGGCGTGGTGTTCGACGCCTCGCTGGTCTATGCCATGAACGGGCTCACCACCGTCACGCTCACCGGCAGCTCCAGGGCCGACGAGATCGTCGTCGCCGGCACCTCGGGCGTGCTGCGGCGCGACGTCGGCGTGCAGGTCGACCACGCGTTCCGCCGCTGGCTGATCGGTACGCTCAGGGCCGGTTACGGTTTCGACGACTACATCGGCTCGATCCGCGCCGACAGCCGCATGTCGCTTGGCACCGCGATCACCTACAAGCTCAACCGCGAGGTCGCGCTCAAGGGCGAGTACCGCTACGACCAGCTCCGCTCCAACATCGAGGGCGTCGACTACAGCGCCAACGTGTTCCTGATCGCGCTGAGGCTGCAGCGGTGACGACGGCGTCAGCGTGTAGGATGGGTTGACCCGAAGGCGAAACCCATCGCGGTGCCGGTTTGGTATGCTGCGGCATGACACACAATACCGGCGCAACTTCTTTTCCGGCCGCGGCATGACGCGCAGATACCGAATGCGGGAGACATGATGGGTTTCGCCTTCGGCTCAACCCATCCTACGGGCTTGCTTCCACACCACGGTCTGTGAAGTCGGGTGAGTTCAAGCGAATGGCGGAAGTTGAGTCCAAGTTGAGAATGGCAGTTGGCGTGCGAGCGCGTGAGCTTTTCGCCAGCCGGTTGGCGAAAAGTGTCGAAATGCGCAGGGTGTCGAAACGATGCGTGCCGTGCATCGTATTATCAGGATTCCACCAATTTGCGTATCGTGCCCGTCGGCAGGAAGAGACGCCGCCGCGCCTCGCCCGAAAAGGGAATAAATCCGTACTTTCTATAGAATGCCGCGGCGGCTTCGTCGCGCGCATCGACAATCATCGCATGAACCGCGAGCGTTTGCGTCGCGAGCAGGGTTCGGTTGAGGGCATCCATCAGCAGGAAGGCTCCGAGTCCTTTGCCCTTCGCGCCGTCATCGACGGCCAACCGGCCGAGCAGGACGGCTGGCACGGGGTAGCGCGGCAAGCGCTTTGCTTGTTCGTCCGGAAGATTGTCCCGCTGAAAGCTCGCGGCGCTCAGGCTGTAATAGCCGCGCACGGTCGGCACTTCGGATTGCAGGGCAACGAAGACACGGGCGACATCCCGCTTCACGTCCTGCGAAGCGTGGTCCCCGATATAGCGGTCGAGTTCAGGGGCGCCGCAGGAGAACGCCGGCCGGTCATGCACCTTGCTGTCGAGCGGCACGATCTGCCATGACGCCCGCGCCGGCGTCATCCGGTCGCCTTCTTGTATTTTGCGAAGGCCTTGCGCAATGCCGCATTGGGTGGCGGTGGGGTGGTCAGCGCATCGTAGAAGATTTTCCAGTCCGGGCCGCGCAGGGTGACGATCTCATTCTCGCGGATCACCTTCTCGGCCTCCGCCAATGCCGTCGCCAGGACAAACTGGCTGACGGTCTTGTGGCGGTAGCTGGCCGCGCGCTGAAGCACGTTCTTCGACCGGGCGTCGAGGCGAACCTGGAGCCGGTCATCCTTGATGTCCGCGGCTCTTGACATGGCTGATCTCCAAAGGTTTCCGTGCCAACGTACTTACGAATGGAGTACATTTCAAGAGCTGGGCGGAGGGCGGAATTCCTTTGCCAATTTCGGTGGCGGGGAAATCGTGGCCTATCCGTAGCCTGGTCTCCCGCCGATTTGATCGCCGCGCCGAAGATTGACAGGTTCTTGGCCGGGGAATATGGGTTAAACATGCGTTCGAAACGAACGTTTGAATCAGATGACGAGGAAAGCAAGACCCGGAAGGCCATCCTCCGGTCCGCCGAACGGCTGTTCGCAACCCGCGGCATCGAAGCTACCACGATGCGGGAGATTACGGCCGACGCCGGAACGAACCTCGCGGCGGTCAACTATCATTTCGGGTCGAAGCAGGAGCTGGCCTACGCCCTGTTCGAGCGGCTGGCGGCGGAGGTCTGCGCTGGCCGTCACGCCGAGTTGGACGAGATCGAACGCGATGCAGGCGGCAAGCCTGCTTCGGTCGAGGCCATAGTGCGGGTTTTCCTCCGGCCCTATGTCGAGGGCGATGAAGGCCGCCGGCTTCTGCTGGTGCGACTTATCCAGCAGCATCGGCTGGAACCAACCGCGGTGACCCGTCGCGTCAGTGCGGCGCATTTCGATCCGTTGGCGGCGCGTACGACGAAAATGTTGTGCCGCGGGCTGCCGCAGCTTCCCGCGCGGGACGTGTTTTGGCGCTATCACCTCATGGTTGGCGCGGTCATGGCCTCGGCCTTCGACGTGGCCCCCGGCAATCGTCTCTCGCGTATTTCCCGCGGGGCCGCAGATAGCGCCCGTCGCGCCGAGCTCATCGAGCAGACTGTCGCATTTCTCGTAAATGCCATGCAGGGCGAGCCGACGCCCGCATCAGGTGAGCTCGACAAGCCTGGAAAATCGAACGTGAAAGCGTTCAAGCGGCGATAGCGCAAAAAAAAAGCGCGACGCTCTACCTGGGAGGAGGAAGGCAATGCCAAAGCGAAATCCGTTGTCTGTCTTTTTGCGCGCCGGACTTCGGCTGGCCGCGCCGGTGGCTTTCGTTCTTGCCGCAGTGCTTTTACAGCCGGCAGACGCACAGCAGAAATATGCTTCCCGAAACATCGAGGTGATCGTTGCATTCACGGCAGGCGGCGGCGTCGACGTCATCGGCCGCGCGATTGCGGCCTCGCTCGCGGAGCAACTCGGGCAGAACGTCGTCGTGGTCAACCGCGAAGGCGCTGCCGGCACGATAGGCTTCGGTCAGCTTGCGCAAGCGGCGCCCGATGGACACGTTCTCGGCTTCGGTCCGACCACTCCGATCGCCAACGCGCCCCATCTGGTCAAAGGCATTCGCTACAGTCCCGGCTCGTTCGAGTACATCTGCCAAGTCTTCGAGAATATTTTCACCGTTGCGGTCGGCCCGAACTCGAAATTCAAGACCGCTCAGGAATTGTTCGACGCCGCGCGCGAGAGGCAACTGGTCTTCGGTCACGCCGGGCTCGGTTCCCTTCCACATCTGTCGGTAGAGAATCTTGCCGAAGTGCTTAAATTGAAGGTTCAGCATATGCCGTATCGCGGCGACGGCGCCATGCTGCCGGTGTTGATCAAGGGCGACATGGATTTTGCCGCGCCGGCGATCTCCTCGATACGCGGCAACCTGGGTATCCGCCCGCTCGTCGTATTCGCTGATAAGCGCCACCCCGCCTATCCCGATGTGCCGACCGCGAAGGAGCTGGGTGTCGCGACGCCCGTGCCGCCCGGCCATAACGGACTTTACGCTCCAAAGGGATTGCCGGTCGCCGTCAAGGACGCGTTAGATCGCGCTTGCGCCGATGCCGTGAAGAGCGAGAGCGTGCTCAAGGTCGTCGGCAATCTCGGCCAGACCATCGCCTATCTCGACAGCGGGAAATTCCAGTCGCAAACGCTCGCCGACTACAAGTTCAAAGGCCAGTTGATCAAGCGACTCGGTCTGGCTACGCCGTAGCGCCGGGCGTGCGGCGGGGGCGCGGTGTGCGATATGCAGGCTTACTGATCGGGCTGGAAGGTCGAGCGCGCCGGGTATGCTGGCGCGAATAGAGCGGTCAGTTCGGCTTGACGACCCGGTTTCTCAGCACGCCGATCTTCTCGACCTCGAGCTCGATGAGATCGCCCGGCTTGAGCCAGCGGTCGTGCTCGATACCGCAGCCGCCGCCAACCGTGCCGGAGCAGAGATACTCGCCGGGATGCAGCGTTTCTTCCAGAGATGCGCGGGCAATCAGATCCTCGAATCTCCAATGTATCGTCGACGAATGGCCGTCTGTCCATTGCTGGCCGTTGATTTTGGCGCGCATTGCCAGTGCATAAGGGTCGGGAATTTCGTCGGCCGTCACCAGGCAGGGACCCATGACGTTGCCCGTGTCGAAGTCCTTGCCTTTCCCGGGGCCGAGCTGACCCTCCATCTCTTTCGCCTGGGTATCGCGTGCGCTGATGTCGTTGAAGATCGTGTAGCCGAAGATATAGCTGCGCGCTTCGCTGGCCCTGATATTGCGTCCTCGCTTGCCGATGCAGGCGGCATATTCCAGCTCGTAGTCGAGCAAGCGGCAGTAGCTTGGCCAGACAATGTCGGCCCCGGTTCCGATGACGTTGAAGGTGTTGCAGCGGTAATAGATCGGCTGCTCGTACCAGACCTTCGGAGGAGGGATCAGGCCCTTGTCCTTGTACGCCTTAAAGGCGGCCTCCGGGTCCGGCTCGCGTGCCGCCATCTTGCGAAACCGCATTTCGCGCGCTTTGATCAGATGCTGCTCGAAGCACAGGAAGTCTCGCATCTGACGTGGCACCGGAATCGGCGCGAGCAGACGGATGGCGTCGCGCGCGACGGCAGCGTCAAGGCTGCCACGGGCGACCTTGGCCAGCAGGTCCCGCGCGCGATCGAGCGCGGGTTCGCCGCCGTCGATCAGCGCCAGCATGTCGGTGAAGGCGCTCGTCAGGGGCTTACCCGCCTGTGCGTCGGCGCGCGCGAGATCTGCAATGCGGCGGTCGTTGTCGAATAGCGCGCCGATGCGCTCGTTTCCCGACGAATCGACGAATGTCACCAGACGCACGGCTCTCAATCCTCCAGCAGCGCGACCGCGCGGACCCAGCCCGCGGACGCGCCCTTGATCTTGATGGGAAAGCACGCCACCCGGAATCCAGCGGGCGGCAGCGCTTCGAGATTGTGCAGCTTTTCCATCTGGTAGTAGCCGATCTCGCGGCCGGCCTTGTGACCCTCCCAGATGATGCTCGGGTCCTGAGTCTCACGAAACCGCTTTGCCACATAGCCGAACGGCGCATCCCAGCCGAACGCATCGGTGCCAACGACTCGGATGCCGCGCTCGGTCAGCCATAGGGTGGCGTCACGGCCGACGCCGCAGCCGGCCTCGAAATAAGCTGGCGTCCCGTAGACCGCGCTTGCGCGTGTGTTGAACAGCACGATTTCGAACGCCTTCGGCGTATGGGCTATTTTCGCAAACGCCGCCTCCAGATCGGCAGGTTTGAGAACCTCACCGTCCGGGACGTGGCGAAAGTCGAGCTTCACGCCCGGCTGAAAGCACCACTCCAGCGGGACCTGATCGATTGTCGGTGACGGAACGCCACCTTCCGTAAAGCGGTGATCGGTTGTCGGATGGTAAGAGCCGGTCCCGGAATTTTGCACAGGGCGCTAAGTGGAATTTCTGCCTGACGGCAGGCACGCTATGCCTGCGAATC
>JAIESI010000351.1 GCA_019746135.1 Xanthobacteraceae bacterium | reverse complement strand
CGGGCCCTTGAGCTTCACCGTCTGCAAGCCGCCGTCGACCTCGCGCGTCACCTGGATGCTGTCGCCGTCGATGGCGAGCTTGGAGGCGAAGGTGCCCTGCGGCCAGCCAGTGAGCGCCGCCAGCATCTGGCCGGTCGCGTTGCAGTCGTCGTCGATCGCCTGCTTGCCCATGATGACGAGGCCGGGCTTTTCCGCATCGACCACGGCCTTGAGGATCTTGGCGACCGCGAGCGGCTCCACCGGCCCGTCGGCTTTGACGAGAATGCCGCGGTCGGCGCCCATCGCAAGCGCAGTGCGGATCGTTTCCGAAGCCTGCTGCGGGCCGATCGAGACGGCGACGATCTCGGTCGCCTTGCCGGCCTCCTTGAGACGGATCGCCTCTTCGACGGCGATCTCGTCGAAAGGATTCATCGACATCTTGACGTTGGCGAGTTCGACCCCTGAGCCATCGGCCTTGACGCGAATTTTGATGTCCTTGTCCACCACCCGTTTTACGGGCACCACGATCTTCATGTTCTTAATCGGCTCCTCGGGCCTTCTCAGCCCCAAAATCCGGGCCCGGAATTGGTGCGCCGCACCCTAATAGCCGCGTTATGCGGGGTCAACGCCGGGCTGGCCGCGCCGCCGACTGGCGCGAAGCGCCAGGAGGAGCCGGCGCGGCGACGACAAGCGCCCGCGCTGGCCGCTCGCCCATAGCGCGTCGAAGACGCGCGTGAACGCGCTGGTGGCGCGTCAAAGACGCGCGTGAACGCGCTGGTGGCGCGTCAAAGACGCGCGTGAACGCGCTGGTGGCTCGCCAGCGCGGACTCCGCCGCAGCGCGCGAGCGCGAAGCCGGAAGCGGCAGGGAGCGCGCGGGCCGCTCACTTTGCGCGCCCGCGCCGACGTCGGGCGCCCGGTTCCGGCGTGGTAACGGCTTCCTCGACGGCGGCGCAGTCGTTTATGGGCACCCGCCGCAACATGAAGACCCGGTCGTCGGCACCGAATTTGATGTCCAACAAATCGCTGCGATCGGACCGGTTCACCATGGTCAGGCTGTCGTCGAGATAGAGCATCAGCGTGTCGCGGTCCTTGCCGCGGTCCATGATCAGGACGCCGCCCTCCTCTGCGCTCACCGCCCAGAACACATCCGGCCGCGCCGACTGCATGCAGACATGCCCGGATTCCTTCGGATAAGCCTTGATCAGCCGCATGCCCGATGTGTTGCGATTGGCTTTCAGGTCAAATTGGCAGACGCCGGAGGAGAACAGCGTGGGGCTACCGCGCAGAGAAAGGCCGAGCGCCACGTTCAGAAACGGACCGCTACCACCGGCTGACTCGTAGGAAAGCCAGACGGTCATCGACACGGTTTTCTGCCGCGGATTGCGGCGCAGGTGAATAGCGTCGTAAGCGCGGACGAAGCACGCGCTCTTGCCGTCGACCGGCGGGATCAGGTCGTCGAGCGGATTGGCGGCGTTCGCCTGTGAGGCCACCATGGCAAGGCACGCAACGGCGACACTGCATACCAGGGCGCGCATCGTCAGCGGTTCTGTCCCGGCGCCCAGAGCACGTCGCGCGTCCCCTTGTCGTTGGCGTGGCGCCCGGCGACGAACAGGAAGTCCGACAGCCGGTTGACGTATTTCAGCGATGCGTCGGTGACGGTCTCGCCCGGCTGGTCGCGCAGCGCGACCATGATGCGCTCGGCTCTGCGGCAGACGGTGCGCGCCAGATGCATGTAGGCTGCGGCCGGCGTGCCGCCCGGCAGGATGAACGAGCGCAGCGGCGCGAGGTCGGCGTTGAGCCGGTCGATCTCGCCCTCGAGCCATGTCACCTGGGTGTCGGTGACGGTCAGCCGCGCGCCACCCGGGCCCTTCTCGGAAAGGCAAAGATCGGCCTCGACGTCGAACAGGTCGTTCTGGATACGCGCCAGCGCCGGATCGAGCGCCGCATCGCCGGCCGTATGCAGGCGGACAAGCCCGATCACGGCATTGACCTCGTCGAGCGTGCCGTAGGCGTCGACGCGCAGGTCGTATTTCTTGCGGCGCTCGCCGGACCCGAGCGAGGTTGTGCCGTCGTCGCCGGTGCGGGTGTAGATGCGGTTCAGTACGACCATGGTGTGTGCTCTGGCGCGGGACGAGTCATGTTGCGCACAATCTAGCGCTCCTGAAGCGCCGTCGCCTGTGAAATGCGCGCTGTCAGCGGCCCATCATCCAGATGGTCGCCATGATCACGATGATGGCGACGAACTGCAGCAGCACGCGCATCCGCATCAGCTTCTGCGACGTGTTGGGCGATCCCCCGCGCATCATGTTGATGAGGCCCAGCACGAGCACCACCGCGACCGCGCCGATGGCGATCGGAACCGCGATTTGCGACATGAAATTCATGGTGATGTCCTAGCACCTCGGGCGGACCGCGGCCACCGTGGCGGGAGCGGCCGATCACAGGCCGGGATCGGCTTGCGACATTTTGGTCGCGACCTTTCCGCCCTTCTCCCTATATAGGTCGAACCAGCACGAGAAGCAGTGGTTGCATGCGTCGCCTGTCACACCGGCCGCCGAATTCCGGCATCCTCCCCCTCACCGTCGCGGCTCCCGCATGAGCAAGCAGATCCTCGTTCTGGGGGCCGCCGGACGGCTCGGCGTTTCGGCGTCGGAGGCGTTCCGCGACGCCGGCTGGACCGTGAAGGGCCTGGTGCGGCCCGGCCGCAAGCCGCAGGTGGCGCGCGGCGTCGAGCCGATCGAGGCCGTGACCCGCGACGAGGCGGTGCAGGCGGGGCGCGGCTGCGACGTGGTGCTCAACGCGTTCAATCCGCACATCACGCTTTGGCAGAAGAACGCGCTGTCGCTCGCCTATGGCGCGATCGCCGCGGCCGAGGGCAACGGTGCGACGCTGCTGTTTCCCGGCAGCGTCTGGAACTACGGCCGCAACATGCCGCCGCTGCTCGACGAGACCACGCCGATGCATCCGACCACGCGCAAGGGGGCGATGCGGGTGGAGATCGAGCAGCGCATCCGGGAAGCGTCGGACCGCGGCATGCGCACGATCGTGCTGCGCGCCGGCGACTTTTACGGTGGCGGGCTCGGCTCATGGTTCGACCTGGTCATCTGCAAGGAACTATCGCGGCAACGGCTGACCTATCCCGGCCCGCCCGACGTCGTGCATGCCTGGGCCTATCTGCCGGACTACGCCGCGACGCTGGTCCGCCTGGCCGAGCGGCGCGCCGGGTTCGCGCCGTTCGAAGTGTTCGGTTTTCCCGGCCATGCGTTCACCGGCGCGGAGCTGATTGCGACCATCGAAGCCATCACGGAGCAGAAATTCAACGTCCGTCCGATGGGCTGGTGGATGCTGAAAACCTTCGGCCAGCTGATGGCGCTCGGCCGGGAATTGTCCGAGCTCGAATATCTGTGGCGCGTGCCGCACCGGATTTCCGGCGAAAAGCTCAAGGCCACGCTCGGAAGCATTCCCGACACGCCGCTGCCAAGGGCCGTCACCAAGGCACTCGCCGAACTCGGACACCGCCGCTGAAGATTTCTACTGAAACAGATGCCGCTCGATCTCGTGCACCGGCATCTTGACGAAATTCTTCTCCACCTCGGCCTCCACCGCCCTGCGGACATGCTCCGTGAATGTGTGGCGGAGAACACCGAGTGCGCGCGGCGGCGCAACCACGATCAGCGATTTTGTCTGCCCGGCCAGAACCGCCTTGTCCAAATGCGCGGCGAGCTTTCTCAGAAAGCGCTCCTCCTCCTGCTCATGCCAATCGGTCTGCTCGACCGCGCTGCGTTGTGAACCGACGGAGCTGAAGCTGCGGCCGGGTTTGTCGGTGCCCAGTTCGCTCGTTTTGGGGCCGGGCTGCTCGAACACCTCGCGCGTGCGCAAGCTCGGGCGCATGCGCGCACCCGTATTCTCGAGCACCAGCGCCTTGGCGCCGTCGCAGACTACGATCCAGCCGCCTTTGTCGATCCTCAATTCGGGCATGAGTCATTCTCTGGCATGGTCCAGGCCGGACGACCTGCCGACCCTTTGGCGAGGACCAACGTCCGGCAACGGACGAAGTTGCCGATCGCTGCAAAAACGTCAGTTCGAGCCGTCGAGCAACCGCCGCGCAATGACCTGCGCCTGAATTTCCGCAGCGCCCTCGAAGATATTGAGGATGCGTGCATCGCACAGGATGCGCGACACCGGAAATTCCAGCGCGAAGCCGTTGCCGCCGTGGATCTGCACCGCGTTGTCGGCATTCGACCAGGCGATACGCGCGGCCAGAAGCTTCGCCATGCCGGCCTCGAGATCGCAGCGGCGGCCGGAATCCTTCTGCCGCGCCGCATAGTAGGTGAGCTGCCGCGCGATCATGATCTCCACTGCCATCATCGCGATCTTGTCCGACACCCGCGGGAACTTGACGATCGGCTCGCCGAACTGCACGCGGCTGCGCGCGTAGCTCAGCGCCTGCTCCATCGCCGCCTGCGCCACGCCGATCGCGCGCGCCGCGGTCTGGATGCGCGCCGACTCGAACGTCGCCATCAGCTGCTTGAAGCCGAGGCCCTCGACGCCGCCCAGAAGGTTCTCCGCCTTCACCTCGAAGCCGTCGAAGGCGATCTCGTATTCCTTCATGCCGCGATAGCCGAGCACCTCGATCTCGGTGCCGGTCATGCCCTTGACCGGGAACGGGTTGGCATCGTCGCCGCGCGGCTTTTCGGCGAGCAGCATCGACAGGCCGCGATAGCCCGGCTCCCTGGGATTGGTCCGCACCAGCAGCGTCATCACGTCGGCGCGGACCGGATGGGTGATCCAGGTCTTGTTGCCGTACACCTTGTAGACGTCGCCCTCGCGCACCGCGCGGGTCTTCAGCGACGCAAGGTCGGAGCCGGTGTTGGGCTCGGTGAACACCGCGGTCGGCAGGATTTCGCCGGAGGCGATCTTCGGCAGCCACTTCGCCTTCTGCGGTTCGGTGCCGCCGCCCAGAATGAGCTCGGCGGCGATCTCCGAGCGGGTGCCGAGCGAGCCCACGCCGATATAGCCGCGCGACAGCTCCTCGGAGACGACGCACATCGATTCCTTGCCGAGCCCCATCCCGCCGAACTCCTCGGGGATGGTCAGGCCGAACACACCGAGCTCGGACATCTGCGCGATGACCGGAAGCGGGATGTAGCTGTTGCTGCGATGCCAGCGGTGCGCCTCCTCGACCACTTCGCTGTCGGCGAACTTGCGCATCTCGTCGCGGACCTGTTCCAGCGTGTCGTCGAGACCGCACACCCCGACCGTCGCGCCGTGACCGTCGCCGATCAGCTCGGTGAGCCGCGCCCGGTTCTGCGCCGTGTTGCCCGACGCGATCAGCGCCTCGACGTCTCCCGTCATGCGCGCGGCAACGGCCGCGGACGAGAGGCCCATGTCGAACGGCCGGACGATTTCGCCCTGGCTGATCGGGATACCGCCGGCCATCTGCGCGAGATATTCGCCAAGCCCGATCCGGACGATCAGTTCCTCGGTCTCGGTCAGTTGGCCCGCATCGTTCAGCCGCTCGGCATAGGCGGCAAGTTGCCGCACCGCCTCGACGTAGGTCGCAAGCCAGGAGAGGCCGTGCGTCGCCCGCTGCTCGCGGTCGAGCAGGCGGGGCGCCACGCGTCCATCCGTCACCACGCGCTCGCGCACCTTGGCCGTCGCGTCCGCCAGCAAGGCCTCGGCGGCTCGCATCGCAGCCTGTGCGGCCGTGACGAGACCTCCGGTTGGGTTCAGTCGCGGGGCGGCTTGCGACATGGCGCGTATCCACTCGTTTGACGCTTGATCGGTCGCCCTAGTGTGCAGCGCACAAATTTGCCTCGCAATTGATTTCATGACCGATTTCACGGCGAGAGGCCGGAATTTGCGACATTTTTAACCAATTTGGCCTCATTTTGCGGGCTCGCGAAAAGCCAATGGCAGCGCCAGTCGCGCTACGGCCCGGAGCGCCGTGCAAGTCATGATCCGCGCCATCCACCGCCTGATCACGAGCGTCTCCGTGCGCACGCGCGTCGTCGGGTGCCGTCGCGGGGTTGGTTGGAAATGAGGGTGGCGTAGTCTCCGAGATGTTCAACCTCGAATCATCCGGCG
>JAIESI010000130.1 GCA_019746135.1 Xanthobacteraceae bacterium | reverse complement strand
TGTAGTTGTATCCGCCACCCAACCCTAACGCATACGATCCCGTCCCCTTGAAAGCATCGATTGGATTGGTCAAGTCGATCGCGCCCGAGGATGGCGGCATCCCGGGCCCGACCAAGGAAAAGTTTGAATGTCCGCTCGCGTAGGCGAAATGACTGCCAACGAAAGGCCCGGTCCAATCGACAGGAGTATTTGCGCTGACCTTGCCAAGGTCAGCCGACTGCCCCTCGACGGCCGAGCTTGCCGCCAGGACCATCGCCAGAAAAGCCTTTCTCATTGCACCTACGCCCGCCCATTTGACCGGTATTCGGCACGACATTTGGGTGTTGGCAACAGCTAAGTTTTTGCAGGTGTCACGTCAGCGTCACGAAGGGTGTGAAAACTCCGACCAATGGATTTCGCGTCGGAAAAACGCATTCGAGAGCGTCCCGCGAACATCAGGCCTTCGAGTCGGAGCGATCGAGAGATGCGGCAGGACTTCGGTGCAGATGAGCCGGGGATTCCGCGCTCGTCAGCGGCTGGTAATACTGCTTGAAGCTTTCATGATTTTTCAGCGCGTCCGGGCGGTACGCGCCAACGCCCGCACACTGCCTAACCTCCGGCAAGTCAAACCGCGCCCGGACAGTCGCGTGCACCGGTGCTTTGGGATTGATCTCCCGGATTTCAAAGTCCCAGTTCTTGCCGCCGACGAGAGTCTGCAGCCACGGCCATTTTGGCAAGCTGGCAACGTAACTATCCAGGGTGTCGCGCATGCTGGCAATCTCGCAATGCTGCACACCGTCGACCCGAGGAAACAGGTTTAGCGCGGGGCCAGAATCCCCGGTGTTCGGCATTTTGACGCCGTCGACGTAGATCGGGCTGGTGATGAGGCCGTCGGGGACGGAAATCGCTTGTTCGCACATCCAGGAGAGCGCGATATCCGACAGCCGCGATTCCGGTTCCGGATAAGACCCGCCGATGTCGGAGTGGTTGCCCGCAAACCAAAGCTGGATAATGCGATCAAGACCAGGCGTGGCCGGGTGCGCCCCCGGTTCGGTGCCGCCCCAGCCGACCCGGGCGAAGTCCTTACGCGCTTCATCGATCGCATTCGCCGATCGCGCAAACCGAACGTGCTTGCTGAGGAGGCGGTCGAAGTTCTTTCCCGTCCATTCCGCAATGTGCGAACGAGGCGGGTCTCCCTTGTTTGGGAAATCGTAAATCGTCTTACGATTAGTCGTGCGCTGCTTATTCAAGAACCATAGGACGGCACCCAACATCGCCAGATGGGTGACGAACCACGCCGGGACGATAATCCCCAAAGCAGGCCTGCTCCCGAGACAATGGCTGTTACTACACCGACAACCGCGGCAGGGACAAGGGAAGCTATAAACGCAGCAACCGCAACGCCGAGGGTCAAGCCCAGTTGGATCATGCGACGCCTGGGGCCGCTTGCTCCAAGTGCTGCGACGGTGTCGAACACCCCGATGAAATAGGCGGCGGCATTCGAGTTTGCTCCATCGCCAGACCCGTATTTGAGTTGAAATCGCCGCGCCAGTTCCTGTCTCTCCGCCTCAAACTGCTCGCGCGGGTGGCCTGCGCCGTGTTCGAGGACCGTATCGACCGCTTCCCAGGCGACGTCCCTCACAACCTTCCGAAAGCGTAGCAGAGGACCTGCGGGCGTCGTCGTCGGGACGCCGCACAGCATCAGCAAGTTGGCGACGCTGCGGACCGTGTAGGCTCCACGGCTGAAACCAAACAGAAATATCCGGTCGCCGTCCTTATAGTGGTTGAGGATGAATTCGTAGCAATCAGCGATATTGCGTTTGATCCCATCGCCAGCAACAGATCCCAGCATCTTCTGGACAAATCGCAAGGGAGCGATGAAAGCGGTGGCACCGATATCGGTTCCCAAGCCGGCATCATAGAAGACGACCTGCTTGGCCGGGTCGACAGCCGTATCCGCGTGGTTACGTGAGACCCTGTACATCTTGTAGATGTTGCTGATGCGTTGCTCCGGACGGGCGCCACCGTCCTACCCAGTACCATCAGAATAAATGACGATGTTTTTGCTCATGCCCTTGTCCCGGAACCGACTTTCGCATTCACGCTTGGAGCCTGCCGATCAAGGCTAAGGGGCCTAATCAATTATGCGCAAAATTGTCGGCGCGCGTCTGCTCTGCGCGCCCTGTCAATGATTGGAGCACAGCTGAGTCGCCCATCATTTAGAAAGTAAATTAAGCTCGGCCAATGCTGCGCTGTAAACGACGTCATACAGTTTGCACCCTGCCACTACGCTTTTGAGACGTTCGCGCGCTTGATCGACTTGTCCGGCATGAACAATGGACTCGCTCAAGAAGAACTCAGCTTCGCACGCGCGCTTGGCTTGATCCTGGCCAGACCCGATACGGGATGCCGCCTGAACTTGCCCCGAATCGACCGCATCCAGATAATACTCGAGCATCGGCGCCGGCCACATGTCTCGCCTGACTTTTGCAGCGTTCTCGGTCAGCTCGGCGCGGTCATTTTCTCCACCGTGCACGCGAGCGATGTGGAGCCAGATCATCGCATATGGATTGGACGGCCGCAGACGCACCGCGGTTTTGAAATCCTCGACACTCGCCGTATTATCCCCGGCAAACAATCGGGCGCGTCCTCGACCGAGATAATAGGCTGGGTCTCCGGGAGCAAGTTGGAGCGCCTCATCGAAATCGGCGAGCGCCGCAGTAAGATTTCTTACTGTCAAATTTGCATTGGCCCGATTTGCCCAAAAGCTCGCGTCCCCCGGCCTCAGGCGGATCGCCGCGCCGAAATCTGCGATCGCCTTCTCAAAGTTTCCCAGCATCAGATGCACCGCGCCTCTGTTGCCGATTGCATCCGCAAACGTCGGCTGCAGTGAGATTGCCTGGTCGTAATCGGAAAGTGCTCTTTGTAGATCGCCTTTCGTCAGAAAGGCGGCAGCGCGGTTGTAATAAGCTTCTGCATAACTCGGCTGAAGGCGAACAGCCTCATCATAGTTTTCGATCGCTCGATCCAGATCGCCTTTTCTTTCGTAAGCGCCCGCAAGGTTGTTGAAAATCATCGGATCCCTGGGACTTAGTCGGCGCGCGCTAAGAAAGTCGTCGATGGCGCGATCGTATTCGCGCTCGAATGTCCAAATCAGGCCCCGGTAGATGTAGGAATTGGGAAAGTTCGGCAAAAGCGCTATTGCAGTGTCGAAATCGGATAACGCTTTGTCGCGAATTCCCATGCCCTCGTAACATACACCTCGGCTGTAGACGAGGAAGCCGCGGCGCTCACTATCGAAATTGCCCTGACGAATTGCCTCGCCAAAAAGCTGAATGGCTTGCACGCAATCGCGACGCTGCTTCGCCGCAAAACCAGCCTGTGCCAAATCGAGTGCGTCTGCCTTCGCCAAAGGTATTACAGACAAAGTAATGAGCGTCACGAAAAGTCCGAACACCAACGGTGGGGCCGATTGTTTGGAAAGCGCCCTGAGCATAAAAGCGACTGCCCCTAAATATAGCGAGATGTCCAAATATTAGCACACTTAGGCGCCAAATGCTCACGTTAAGGACATGCTGGCACCCCATGGTCGCAGTCGACCTGCTGGGAAGATGCGATCAGAGCCCCGCTGGGCAATTCTCTGATGTTGCGCTCATCTTCGGCCTCGGTATCAAGGAACGCTACCTTTTTAAGGGCGATCGGGCGTTGCCTTTGCACAGCACGCTCGTGAACCGCCATTTCACGCTGTATCACTCCTTTGATCGCCCACCCCCGGTGACGGGAAAATGTGACCATCACCGGTGCACAATATCACCTCATCCATTGCCCACACAACAGCGCAAGCTTGGCCAAACTGCCTGCACCGTCGCGCGGTCCGACACATTTACAACTGACTTTGCCAGCGAGTTAATGTCCTCCGTATCGGCAAAGTCCCAATGCCCTGCTTTGCGCTGATGGAAGACCCACACAGCGCGGCTATTTCACTTCCGTCATGAAACACACGAGAACCGCCATCAGTCCAGATTGAATACGACAAAGAGATGAGGTGCGATGCACTGCGGCTCTGGACAGGCAGCTCAAGCGCTTCGAAGGTTTTGTCTCTGCTGCCATTCTCGACTTCACAGCCCGATTTACTACTGGCGCGTTAAGCCGTCTAGATTGCGCAGATCGTTGTGCAGCGTCGTGGCGGCGATTGCCGCGTGGCCCATCGCGACGCTGATCTGATCGAGCGCGAAGACGATGTCGCCTGCGGCGTAGATGGCGCCTCGGCTAGTGCGTTGCTTTTGATCGACCGCGATACAGCACCCATCCGCCATGTCGAGACAGAGCGCCTGGGCAAGATGGTCGTTCGCTTCGGAACCAAGCGCCGGATAGATGGTGTCGAAGCTGAGCTGCGAGCCGTCGCGAAAGTGAACTATCGCGCGACTACCGGTGCAATCGAGGCGCAAGGGCGGTCGTTCTTCCACGCGGATACCGTGGCGTTCGAGAAGGGTGCGGTCGTCGGAGCTGATATCGACTGCACCCGCCGGGAGTATGGTAATGTCTTCGGAATATGTTCGCAGGAACAAGGCTTCAGCGACGCCCCTCGCATCGGCGCCGATAACACCGATAGCCTTGTCCCCGGCCTCGAAGCCGTCGCAGACCGGACAATAGCGCAGCAGACCGCGCTCCAGCGCAGACCGATGCATAGCGGGATCGAGGTCCGGGCGCCGGTTGTTGGTGCCGGTTGCCAAAAGAATGGCTCGCGCTTCGAGCGCGATGTTGTTACCACACGCCAGAAAGCTGCCGTCCCGCTCCTCGATCGTCTCGATACGGCCCCGCAGCACTCCGGCGCCGTAGAGCTCCGCCTGAGCGCGCATACGACTTAACAGCTCCTTGCCGTTAATTCCGTCGGGAAAGCCGGCATGGTTGTGTGAACGGGGTATCCAGAGTGCGCGGCTGTCGCCGTCGTCCACCACGGTGACGCGTCGCCGGTACCGCGCCAGATAGATCGCAGCAGTCAGGCCCGCAGGGCCCCCTCCAACAACGAGGCAATGAGCGGACGGCCAGTTGACAGGATTTCATCCATCACGGTGTCCCGTGTATTTGGGGCGGTGGAAGCCACGCTCGGGCGGTGGCGGCTATACAGCACTGACCGGAACATCAAGCGGCATCGGCAGAATGACCCGCCCGTTACTTGCGGGCTCCGGGAAGCGCCCAGCCGCGATGTTGAGCGGCAAGGATGCGAGCAGGAGCGCTGGCATTTCGAGCCCGGCATCGCGCTCCTGCCGCAGAGCGATGAACTCCGCTTCGGTCCGCCCCTTGCCGACATGAATATTTTCGGCCCGCTGCGCGCCCACTGTGGTTGCCCAGGCGGGCGGGCGGCTGCCCTCCGCGCCGTAATCATGGCAAACGAACAAGCGTGTCTCTTCGGGCTGATCGAGGATACGACGGATCGAAGAATGGAGCATGCGGGCGTCGCCGCGATGGAAGTCGCAGCGCGCCGTTCCGCTATCGGGCATGAAGAGCGTGTCGCCCAGAAAAATCGTGTCGGCGATGCGATAGCTCAAATGGTCGATCGTGTGCCCCGGCGTCGCCCAAACCTCGATCGTCTCTTCGCCAAACCCCAGGCTGTCGCCTTCATCCAGCAGACGGTCGAACGGACGTGCATGCGTTTGCGGCAGGGCATAGACTTGGCGAATAACTTCGGCGACCTCCACAACGCGCTTGCCGATTGCCAGTCGGCCGCCGAGCGTTTCACGCAAGGCCAGGGCGCCGGAGATGTGATCGTGATGAACATGGGTCTCCAGAAGCCATTCCAGTGACAACTTCTCGGCCCTTATGAAATCCACGATACGGTCAACGGGAGCGCGGCTGGTACGTCCCGACTTTGGATCTAGATCGAACACTGGATCGATGACAACACAAGAACCGGACGCAGCGCATGTGACAACATGCGTTGCGGTGCCACTGCGCTGATCGTAAAAGGTCTGGACACTGATAGTCATTGCCACCTATCCGTTATGGGTTCACGACTTGACCTGCGTCACCGCGATAAGCTTGGCCTCAAGGGCGCCCGCCGGAAA
>JAIESI010000217.1 GCA_019746135.1 Xanthobacteraceae bacterium | reverse complement strand
CAGCCTGAAACGATACCCTCGTGTTATCGGAGATCGCGCCGCACCGAATTCCAACCACTTTCCGGACGGCACCCGCACCGAACACCGCAAGTTCATGAGCGAGTGCCTGAAGGCGTAAAATCCGAAAGTCGTAAGCTCCAGACGCACTGAGGGCGTCGAAGAGACCTCCAGTCTCGTCGACGCCCTCGCCGTCTTTCAGTCTTGGGAGGTCGGGTCGCTCGCTTAGGCGCTCAACGCGCGACGCTCACCGGACCGTATGACGAACCTTCGACGTGAAGTCGAAGAGCGTAAGGCCGGACTACTTCTTCTTCCGGGCCTTCGCCTTCTTCGCCTTCTTCGCCTTTCTCTTCTTCGCCATTGCTGCCCTCCTAGCCACGGGATGTGGCGATGTCGGAACAGTGAACATCGTGGATCGACGTTCACTGCATCTGGATTTACACCAGAGTGAGAGAAAAAACACCGACTCCGATTAACAGCGAGTGTACGCGCGCGCGGGCGCCGCTCTATTCCATCCGCACGCCGTCGCGCGATGCACACCGCGCGCAACGCAAATGCGCAAATCATCCACCGCGCATGACGAAAACGGCGGACATCACGAAAACCCATATGGAATGGGCATTTTTGCGCGCGACCGAAAATCGGAACGTCAGTTGGACGCAGCAAAAAAGCTCACGTCATCCACAGCTCGCCTTCGCTGCAAACCGAGGCGCTGTGTCGCTTCCGCCCGACCCAAAAATTTTTTCCACAGACCGTGTTTCGGAAGCGTTGCGCGGACGATGAATCGATCAAAAACGAGCGAATCGGCGCTCGGCTGATTCGCCGCGCGATGCCAACTCGCGCTCCGTTCGAACGCTCGACGAGCATCCAGACGATGCCGCTGACAGACAATGGCGTGAGCGAATGTCGCGCAACGCCGAGCGGCCCAACCGCGTATGGCGCTACCGCGCTTAAGCGCCGAGCTTCTTTTTCAGAAGATCGTTCACGGCCTGCGGGTTGGCCTTGCCGCCGGAGGCTTTCATGACCTGGCCGACGAACCAGCCGATCGCTTTCGGGTTGGACTTGGCGTCGGCGACCTTGTCCGGGTTCTTGGCAACGATGTCGTCGACGATCTTCTCGATCGCGCCGGTGTCGGTGACCTGCTTCATGCCGCGCTGCTCGACGATTGCACGCGGATCGCCGCCCTCGCTCCAGACGATCTCGAAGAGGTCCTTGGCAATCTTGCCGGAGATGACGCCCTCGCCGATCAGGTCGAGGACCGCGCCGAGCTGCTTGGCGTCGACCGGGGTGTCCTCGATGCCCTTGCCTTCCTTGTTGAGCCGGCCGGTCAGCTCGTTGATCACCCAGTTGGCGGCAAGCTTGGCGTCGCGACCGCGCGCCACCGCCTCGTAGTAGTCGGCGAGCGCCTTTTCTGCGACCAGCACGTCGGCGTCGTAGGCCGACAGGCCATGCTCGGAGACGAACCGCG
Organism: Xanthobacteraceae bacterium; assembly: GCA_019746135.1. Taxonomy (GTDB): domain Bacteria; phylum Pseudomonadota; class Alphaproteobacteria; order Rhizobiales; family Xanthobacteraceae; genus Z2-YC6860. Next base: position 4,535 of record JAIESI010000217.1, on the reverse strand, counting down.
CCCGCTTCTGGTCCGGCAGCTCCGGCAGGTGCTGCTTCAGGCCGTCGACATAGGCCTGGTCGAACTCCAGCGGCAGCAGGTCCGGGTCGGGGAAATAGCGGTAGTCGTGCGCCTCTTCCTTCGACCGCATCGAGCGGGTCTCGCCCTTGTTCGGATCGAACAGCCTCGTCTCCTGGTCGATCGTGCCGCCGTCCTCGATGATCTCGATCTGGCGCCGCGCCTCGTGCTCGATGGCCTGGCCGACGAAGCGGATCGAATTGACGTTCTTGATCTCGCAGCGGGTGCCGAGCGGGGCCCCTGGCTTTCGCACCGACACGTTGACGTCGGCGCGAAGGCTGCCCTTCTCCATGTCGCCGTCGCAGGTGCCGAGATAGCGCAGGATCGAGCGGAGCTTCGACAGGAACGCCTTGGCTTGCTCCGACGAACGGATATCCGGCTTGGAGACGATCTCCATCAGCGCCACGCCCGACCGGTTGAGGTCGATCGCGCTCATGTTCGGGTGCTGGTCGTGCAGCGACTTGCCGGCGTCCTGCTCCAGATGCAGCCGCTCGATGCCGACCGTGACGGTCTCGCCGTCCGGCATCGCCACCGAGACTTCGCCCTCGCCGACGATCGGCTGCTTGTACTGGCTGATCTGATAGCCCTGCGGCAGGTCGGGATAGAAGTAGTTCTTGCGGTCGAACACCGAGCGCAGGTTGATCCTGGCGTTGAGGCCGAGCCCCGTGCGGACCGCCTGCCGGACGCACTCCTCGTTGATCACCGGCAGCATCCCCGGCATCGCCGCGTCGACCAGCGACACATGGCTGTTCGGCTCGCCGCCGAATTCCGTCGAGGCGCCGGAGAACAGCTTGGCGTTGGAGGTGACCTGGGCATGGACCTCCATGCCGACCACGACCTCCCACTCGCCGGTTGCGCCCTTGATCAGCTTCGACGGTTTGTTCTGCACGTTCATCGGAAATCTCTTGGGCAGTCTCTTGGGAAGTCTCTTGGGACGTCTCTTGGGAAGTCTCTTGGCCGCACGGTTCCCATCCCATCGCCCCGCCATGCGGCAAGGTCAAGGCCGCGACCGCGGCCCACGACCCACGTGGTTGTCGCTTGATTGAGGCGCCAGTACTGTGCGGCCGCAACAAACCTCACCCAGGGACGAAATGCACAAGTTCACTCGACGTCAAGCCATCAGGCTCGCGGCCGCGTCCGCACTCGCCGCAGGCTCTCCGGCGATTGTCCGCGCACAAGCCTGGCCCAGCCGTGTGGTCCGGCTGATCGTGCCGTTTGCGGCCGGTGGCGCCAACGAGGCGTTCGCCCGCAATCTCGCGACCAAGCTGTCGGAGATCTGGGGCCAGCAGGTCATCATCGAGAACAAGCCCGGCGCCGGCGGCAATCTCGGCGCCGAGCTCGTGGCGCGCGCCGAGCCGGACGGTCATACGCTCCTGATCGCTTCGTTCCCGCACGCGGTGAACCGTTTCCTCTACCCGTCCGTGACCTACGACATCGTCGCCGACTTTGCCCCGGTGACGGTGATCGGCGTCACGCCCAACCTGATGGTGGTGCCGAACTCGTCGCCGGCGAAGACGGTCGCCGAGTTCATCGCCCACGCCAAGGCCAATCCCGGCAAGATGACCTTCGCCTCGTCCGGGGCGGGCACCTCGATCCATCTGAGCGGCGAGCTGTTCAAGCGCGTCGCGGGGCTCGACCTGACGCACGTGCCCTATCGCGGCGGCGCGCCGGCGCTGGCCGACCTGATCCCCGGCCGCGTCGACCTGATGTTCAACGTCATGTCCTCGGTGCTGCCGCAGGTGCAGGGCGGCCAGATGCGTGCGCTCGCCGTGACCACCGGCCAGCGGGTCGCCGCCGCGCGCGAATATCCGACCATGATCGAGGCCGGCGTGCCGGGCTTCGAGGTCACCGGCTGGTTCGGCTTCATGCTGCCGGCCAAAACGCCGCCGGAGATCGTCCGCAAGGTCCACGCCGACAGCGTCGCCGCGATCCGCGATCCGGCCGTGCAGGGCCGGCTGGAGAACCTCGGCGTCATCGTCACCGGTTCGAGCCCCGAGGAGTTCGCCAAGTTCCTGCAAGACGAAACCGGGAAATGGGGGCCGGTGATCAAGGAGGCCGGCATCAAGGTCGGCGGCGGGCCGCAGTAGATCGAGGATCAAAGCGAAAATGAACGCCACCATCACCGTTCTCTCTTCGCTCGCCACCCGCGAGGCCTATCTCGAGCTCGTGCCGCAGTTCGAAACATCGACCGGCGCAAAGGTTGCGACCACCTGGGCCGGGACCGTCGACATCAACAGGCGGATGGCCGCGGGCGAGGTGTTCGATCTGATCATCAGCTCGAATGCAGCGGTCAACGATTTCGCCGCGCAGGGCAAGGTCGTCAAAGGCACTCAAACCATTCTCGCCAAGGCCGGCATCGGCATCGGCGTCCGCAAGGGCGCAGTGAAGCCCGACGTCGGCACGCCCGATGCGTTCAAGCGCGCGCTGCTCAACGCCCAAAGCGTCGGCCTCTCGACCGGTCCGAGCGGCGTCTATCTGGAAAAGCTGTTCGAGCGGCTCGGCGTCGCCGAAGCCGTGAAAGCCAAGACCACGCTCATTGCCTCGGGCGGCACCGTTTCGACGCTGCTCGCCAACGGCGAGGCCGAGATCGGCTTCCAGCAGATCAGCGAGATCGCCCATGCCGACGGCGTCGATTATGTCGGTCCGCTGCCGCCCGAACTGCAGCTCATCTCGGTGTTCACCGCGGGCGTTCACGCCAGCGCGGCGCATCCTGCCGAAGCTTCCGCACTGGTGAAATTCCTGACCGCGCCGGCGGGTCTCGCGGTGATGAAGAAACACGGCCTCGAGGCGCCCTGACCCGGGCGCATGAAACCGCCGCCCGCTACTGCGCGGCGAACGAGCTCGGCAGCGACGGGAACGGGAACGGCCACGATGGCGCGGTCGCGACCGGCGTCGGCGGCGGCTCGGACGGCAGCGGCGGTGCCTCCGGCACGGGCTGCGGCGTCTGCGCGCCGAGACCCTTCAGGAATTCGCGGTACTGCGGATTGGACGAGAGCGCGTCGCGGCCTGCCGCGATCACCGTATCGACCTGCTCGACCGGCAGCTTGAACCGCGTATCGACGGCGTTGAGCACCTTGGCGCGCGCAGCTCCGAGCTGCTCGAACGCGACGCGGGTCAGGATCAGCTTGATGTCGCGGCAATTCCAGTTCGGTCCCGCGCCGTGGCGCTTGCGCTGCTCGGGAGACAGGCCGCAGCGCCAATTCACGAGCTGGCGCTGGTAGTCGTTGAGGGTCGCCTGGAACGCGGTGTAGCTTGCGAGCACGCTCGCCTGCAGCGCCGTGTCGGATGCGGCGTTGACCAGCTCCATGCCGCTCGGCCCGTCGATCGTCTGCACCCAGTTGCCGGACGGCGCGCGGCCGGCATCGACCAGGATGATGATCGCCCGGCGCAGCCGCACCGCCCGCTCCGGCGACAACGGATCGTATGGCGCCCGCGCGGCAAGCCGCGCGATCGTGAAGCCGGAGAGACCGAAATTGTCGACCAGGCCGCCATCGAGCAGCTTGATGTACTTGGTCGAACCGTCGCCGTAGCTCGCGAGCGCATCGGCGAACGCCTTCAGCATCGGCGGCGCGTTCGGATTGTTGTGTGCCTTCTCCACCCCCTCCGACGGCCGATCGGTGCACTGCTTGGGATAGGTCCTGATGACCATCGGCGTGAACACGATCGGCACCGCGGCCGAGGCCGCGACCGCCTCGGCGATCGGATAGGACGCGAGATCGCTGCACAGCGCGCCGAACGTCGTCGCGCCGTAGATGAATGGCGTACGGTTGTAGATATCGGAGGCGTTGAGCCAGATCTGCGGGCCCGAGGCTTTGCGGAAATCAGCGAAAGTCGCGCCGTTGTAGAGGTTGTCGTTGAGCCAGCGCGCGAAGGTGCGGACGTCGTTGACGCCGCCGCTGAGCCCCTTCACGAGATTGACCGCCGTGATGTTGGTGGAGAGCGACTCCTCGGCGTTGCGGATCAGGAATTTCTCGCGGAAGTCGCCGACCGCCGCGCGCTTCTTCAGCCCGAAATAGGCCGCCGCCACCGCCCCGCCGGAGACGCCGGAGACGAAGCCCACCCGATCGAGCAGCGAATTCGTGCCGCTGCGCGAACGCGCCGTCGTCTGATCGAGCTCCTGCAGGACGCCATGGGCGAAGGCCGCGGCGCGCGTGCCGCCGCCGGAGAACGCAAGCCCCACCATCACGTCGTCGCCGGCGCTCGGGTCCTGGCGCACCGAGGCAAAGGCCGCCGTGGCACTCCCGGACAATGGCTGGTTGGTCGGATCGCTGACGCCAAGCGACGCGCAGCCCGCGAGCCAGACCGCAAGCGCGGCGGCGGGCGCGACCGTTCGCAACAGGGACGTCGTACTGCCGATCAATGACGCGACCCCCGGAGCCCGGTGAAATGGCCCCTTTGAAGGACTAGGGCCTGTCTTCAGTTAGGGGATTCCCAAATCAGCAATTGAGTGATTCATGGGCGGTCGGCCTGAGGAGGGG
>JAIESI010000274.1 GCA_019746135.1 Xanthobacteraceae bacterium | reverse complement strand
TCATCGGCTGTCCGCAATCATCGGAACGCTGTCCGGCTTGCGTCGGAATCCTGTCCGCAATGCCTCGGATTCCGCATCGGCACAATCCCTGTCCGAGGTTGGGCCTCAAAGGTCCCGGCCTCACACCGGCGCTGTCGGGTCGCCCGAATTATTCCTGAATCTTTGTTCAGCCCTGGGCGTGCGCCGAAAAGCCGTTGGGTAATCTGTTTTCCCAACATCAACAGTCGCGGCACCAGTCTTGATCGTTGCGGCGGCACGATCATCGGGCTTGCCCGCCGCGATGACGAGAACCTGCTGCAAGGATAGTTAATTGAGCGAGTTCGGAGTCTTCGCGCGGCGAGATACGCCGGGCCCCGCCGACATGATCGCACTGCGAATGACCATGTTTTGATCAAACTGGGAGCTCGGCAACAAATCGAGACTAGAAATCAGATAGATACTTCAATAACATACATGTTCGCAGTTTTATTCTGACTGGCGCGCCACTTAGTACTCATCTGCGAACACCAGGCTTGGCCGCTCTGGCTTGCCAGGACGGCCTTTTCGAGCAGGTCCTTGCTCCCCTTGATGCGGATCTGATGGTCGTCGACCTCGATCACGTCGATGAGAGACTGCAGATAGGCTTTCCGAAAGGGTACGGACCCTGTGCTGAAGTTTTCACGCATGGTCCGGCCGAACCGCTCGATGAGCGCGGGATCGATCTCGATGTAGGACCCCGCCTGCTCTTTGGCCCGCTCCAATGCGGCCTTCGCTCGGTCGCGGTCGGCCTTGAGTGCGTTCAAGCGGTCCTGGAGCACCTCATCGAGGTCCGTTAGACCATCCTCGACTAGGCGATAAAGGCGCTTGAGCTTCTCGTCGGCGTCGGTCTGACGGCATCGGACAGTCCGACGCAACTGCTTGGTGTTGCCGGCAATGACATTCTCAACGGCGGGGCGGGCAATGACACGCTGAACGGGGGCGCCGGCAACGACACGCTCAAGGGCAGCAAGGGCAACGACATCTACGCCTTCAACCGGGGTGACGGCGCCGATACGGTCTATGACGACTACCGCTATACGGACCAGGTCTGGGTCCAGTCGGGATACGAGAGCACCGGCAAGAACGGCACGACCTGGGTGGACACCTCCCACTGGGAGTATTTCGAGGTGCGCGAGAACGCCGGCGCCGACGTCCTGCTGTTCGGCGACGCCATCGGCGTGTCGGACATCGCGATCTCGATGTCGGGCAGCGACCTGATCGTGGGCATCAAGGACCCGGCCAATCCGGGCGCGACGTTTGCGCAGCTGACCGACCGGATCACGCTGCAGGCCTGGATGGATGCGCTCGACCGGATCGAGATGTTCCAGCTCAGCGACGGCACGGTGCTGAACCTCGCCGGGATTATCGGCCGCATCGGCACCGACGGCGTCGACACGGCGACCTGGACGGAGACCGCGGTCTCGCTCGATGCCGGCGCGGGCAACGACAGCATCACCACAGGCTCGTACAACGACGTGCTGCGGGGCGGCGACGGCAACGACACGCTCAACGCCGGCGGCGGCGACGATGTGCTGGCCGGTGGTGCCGGCAACGATGTCCTGAACGGCGGAAGCGGCATGGATACTGCATCCTATCAAGGTGCAACCGCCGGCGTGACGGTCGATCTGGCGATCTCTGCGGCGCAGAATACCCAGGGTGCCGGCACCGACACGCTCTCGAACATCGAGAACCTCACAGGTTCATTGTTTGACGACCAACTCAACGGCTCTTCCGGCGCCAACGTTCTGACCGGGCTCGGCGGTAATGATGTGCTCGATGGCCGGGCTGGTGCCGACACCATGATCGGAGGGCTGGGGGACGACACCTATGTTGTCGACACGGCGAGCGATACAACCGTCGAGAATCAAAACGAAGGGATCGATGCGGTCCTTTCGTCTCTGACCTGGACCCTTGCAAACAATGTCGAAAACCTGATCCTCAGCGGGACATCAGCGATCAATGGGACCGGCAACTCGCTCGACAACAGCATCGTCGGAAACAGCGCCAACAATGTTCTCTACGGGCTGGGCGGCGACGACACGCTTGATGGCGGCGCTGGCGCAGATTCGCTGTTCGGTGGAGCCGGCACCGACACCTATGTCGTCGACAACGCGGCCGACCTTGTTTCTGAAAATTCCGACGAGGGTATCGATACCGTCCGGTCGTCCATGGCTGGCACGTACACCCTCGGCAACAATGTCGAGAACCTGATCCTGATGGGGTCGGGAAACACCAACGGCACGGGCAATTCCCTCGACAATGTCTTGACCGGCAATGGCGGTGCCAACACGCTGGTTGGCGGCGATGGCAACGATACGCTTGATGGTGGTGCGGGTGAGGACTCGCTGAGCGGTGGTGTTGGAAACGACATTTATGTCGTGGACAACGCGGGTGACACAGTCGCGGAAAATGCAAACGAAGGTTTCGACGCCGTTCAATCGTCGATCACCTATGCACTGGGGGCCTATGTCGAGAGCCTGACGCTCACCGGCTCGGAAGCCATCAACGGAACCGGCAATTCGCTCGGCAACATCCTCAACGGCAACAGCGGGAACAACGTTCTCGGTGGCGACGACGGCAACGATACGCTGAGCGGCGGGGGCGGGAACGATACCCTGAATGGTGGAGCGGGCTTCGACAGTCTCTATGGCGACGATGGCGACGACACCCTCGATGGTGGTGCGGGCGACGACGCCCTCGTCGGAGGACCCGGAGCAGACGTCTATCTGTTTGGCAGCGGCGGCGGCCAGGACCAGATCGCCAATGGCGTTTCCGGGAACGCCGGCCCGTCGGGAGAGCTTCGGCTCAGCGCGAATATCGCTGTCGATCAGGTTTGGTTCCAGCAAAGCGGCAACGACCTGGTTGCGATGCTGATGGGTAGCCAGGATCGTGTGACCGTTTCCGGATGGTATGCGAACGGCTACTCGCAGCTGAACGGCATCAAAACCTCGGACGGACAGCAGATCGATACGGGATTGGCGCAACTCGTACAGGCCATGGCCACCTATTCGGCGCAAAACGCGGGCTTCGATCCCACGGCAAGCGCCCAGGCGCCAAACGATCCGACGCTGCAGAGTGCCATCGCTGCGGCGTGGCATTGATCGGACAGCGTCAGGACGCCGTGCGGGGCTGCCGTTCACCTCCGTTTCGGCGCATCGGCTCGGGCGCCAGCCTGCGCTCGAACGGATCGCCATCCGGCCCGAAGCTATGAAATATATCAAGAACGTCGGCTCCTTGACCTCTTTCTCGTAGTGCTCAAGAAACGGGGAGAGGCCCTTTCGATCATCGAGCGGTTTTCCGGGAGGCTTTCGCTTTCCCGTCGGCGCTAGATATTACGGATGATGTGCCCCGGCATTCGGTGCCGGAGAGTCTGGTTGTGCAAATACGGTTGATGCTGCGAGGGCGGCACCAAGGACGATGCCGATACTGACCACCTCTATAGCGCTGCTCAAGCTTGGCTAATTTCATTGACACAGATCAAATCGCGCTTCGCCAAATAGCTTATGTTTCACAAGCTGAAAGAGCGGCGGTGGTGAATGTCTGTCTATCGAGTCAAATTCTTTAAGAACCTTCTCAGTTCAGATGGACATCAGTTTAAATGTCTGCAGCAGGAGTTCGACGTCGTTGACGCAGACAGCGCTGACCAAGCTGCAGATTATGCCGCTCGTAAATTTGAGATGCATCATGGTTTGCGAAGTTGGAACAGCTATGCTGATTCAATGGAGATTGAACTGAGGATTTGCAATTAGTCTTCAGAGAGAGCCAAGGCCTCTGCACCGTTCGCTGGTGCCGTTCTGTTCGCGAGACGAGACGCCGTGCCAGACAACCGTTATCCACTCACGGCGCAATCCGGCGACAACGAGGTTGAATACAAGGACGCCTACCGCTTTCCACCGATTCTGTCAGATCTAGACCTCTACCTTCTGGATGAAGGAACGAATTTTCAGCTTTATGACAAGCTCGGCGCCCATCCGTCGCAGTTCGAAGGCATCGATGGCGTGGCCTTCGCGGTTTTCGCGCCGAACGCACGGCGCGTGAGCGTGGTCGGCGATTTCAACCGTTGGGACGGCCGCCGTCACGCCATGCGGATACGCGGCAACGGCTATTGGGAAATCTTCGTGCCCGGTGCGACAGCGGGCGACAAATACAAATACGAGATCGTCGGTCCGAACGGCGAAATGCTGCCGCTGAAATCCGATCCGATCGCCTTCGCGGCCGAAGTTCGCCCTTCGACCGCGTCCATCGTGATTGACGAAAACAGGCTTCCGCAGGCCGCGCGCATCCTGCACAATCCCAACGCCCTCGACGCGCCGGTGTCGATCTACGAGGTGCATCTCGGCTCATGGCGCAGGAAGCCAGAGGAAGGCCACCGCTGGCTCACCTATCGCGAGCTCGCCGCCGAGCTTCCGGCCTATGTCACCGACATGGGATTCACGCATATCGAACTGATGCCGATCGCCGAGCATCCGTTCGACGGCTCGTGGGGCTATCAGCCCGCTGGGCTCTTTGCGCCGACCAGCCGCTTCGGCACGCCGGCGCTGCATCAACTCGACTGCGACGGTAACGGCTTCGAATGGCTCGTCACCGACGATGCGAGCCAGAGCGTGTTCGCCTGGCTGCGCAAGGGCCACGACCCGCGGGCGCGCTGCGTGGTAGCGGTAAACTTCACACCCGAGGTCCGATACAATTATCGCATCCGCGTACCGTTCGCAGGCCGCTGGCGCGAAGTGCTCAACACCGATGCCTCGTTCTATGGCGGCAGCAACGTGGGGAACGAAGGCGGAGTGACTGCTGTTGTGATGCCGCAAGGCCCGGAGCTGTGCCTTGTCTTACCACCGCTTGCGGCCGTCTATCTCATTCCTGAAGACAGTGCTTACGAACGTATTTAATTGCGAGGGATATGTTGAAGAGAGTGGCGTCTATAACAACACGGCGGGGCGCCTGTTGTATCCTTTATGCGGTTTCTCTCGGACAAGCGTGCTGCGCGGATGCTTTAAGCTGCGCCAAAATCGCTGCCACGATCACAGATGGGATCGGCTCGATTGATACAGTGATAGGGTTTTCCTTGGGCTCAGGCTCTTCCAGTGTGCGAAACTGACTCTCCAAAAGGCTCGTCGGCATGAAGTGGCCAGTCCGCGTGACCAAGCGGCGCGCAATCAGCTCTGGAGTGCCTTTTAGATAAACGATCCGCACGTCGGGCCGATTCCCAACCAGAACATCGCGATACGACCGCTTCAAGGCCGAACAAGCGACGACGCCGTGTTGCCTCGTCTCGCGGGTTCTATCGATCCAAGCGGCAATGGCTTCAAGCCACGGCCAGCGGTCCTCATCGGTCAGCGGCATGCCACTTTGCATTTTTTCGACGTTCTGACGCGGATGGAACCAATCGCCATCCTGAAACTCCCAGCCGAGCTGATGCGCCAACATCGAGGCGATCGTGCTTTTGCCGGAGCCCGAGACGCCTATGATGACGACGACTGACGGTAGAAGTGCCTTATTGGCTGATGACGTATCCGAGCTCATGACATATTTTCCGGCGCAGCCGCGCGGTCGACCAGCCAACGCAGCCGGCCGACCGGCCGCACGCGGGCCGCAGGAAGGTCATCGCCAGCCAGAACGCGAGCAAGCGCGTTTTGTTTGGCCGCTCCGCTCACCAGGAAGAGCATCTCGCGTGCTGACTCCAACGCCGGGAGGGTCAGTGTCACGCGCGAGACGAAAGGTGGCTGACCGGCTTTCTCGACCGAAGTCACCCAACGTTTGCGCTGGTCAAGAGCAGGTGAGGCGGGAAACAACGAGGCGGTGTGCCCGTCTTCGCCCAGGCCCATGAGCACGAGGTCGAACAAGGGGCGATCGGGTTGAAGCTGATCGGCGCCGTAATAGCGCTTGAGCTCTTCCTCGTAGAGGAAAGCACTCTGTTCGGCCGCCTTGGTAGGCAGGGCCATGAAATGA
>JAIESI010000309.1 GCA_019746135.1 Xanthobacteraceae bacterium | reverse complement strand
AGGAATTCCAGCGTGAGCTGCCAGTAGCGGTCGAGCTCCTCCGGCACCAGCCCGTCGAGCCGCGACCAGTCGACCTGACGCGTGGTCATGTCGTCCATCAGCCGGGCGAGGTCCTGCGCCAGCATCATAGCGGCATGCGCGTTGCCGGCCACGAGCGGCGCCTGGTCCTTGTCGGCGGGCTTGATCCGCCTGGCCCATTTTAGAATGAGTTGCGCAAGCAGCGTCTGGCGCTGGAGGCCGTGCAAAGCCTCGGGCAGCTCCAGCGCGGCCGCGTTCATGTCGCCGGCCGCCGCTTCCGCGAACATGATCTCGTCGGCGTCGACGTCGTTCAGCGATACGAGCCGCGGCAGGATCGCGGCCTCGCCCTTGACGATGTCGAGAAAGCTTTCGCGCACCAGCCGGCAGGCGCGGCGGGTCGGCAGATAGATGGTGACCCCGGCGAGCGCCAGCGGATCGCCGCCCGGCCTGAAGCGGAGGCCCAGCCTGTCGTTCATCAACGCGTCGACCAGCACCGGCAGAAACCGTGCCGATGCCGGAATGGTGAAGACGCGCGGTGTTGCAGTCATGGCGGCGGCATTCTGTCATCGCCCGTCTGTTCGAGCGAATGGGAATCGACGGAGTTGCGTCAGATATGCGCCGCTGTTGATAAGGCCGGAGCTAGCGCATGTCCCGGAAAAAGCCTGCCCCGGACTTGATCCGGGGTGGGCACCGGTTTTCCGAAAAGGACATGCGCCAACGCAGAAGCTCAGGCCGTGCTGGCCTTGATCGCCGCCTCGGCCTGGCCGATGGCGTCGGGCGTGCCGACATGCATCCACACGCCCTCGAGGCGCAGCCCGTGCAGCCGGCCGACCGCCGCGGCGCGATCGAACAGCGCGGTCAGCGAGAAAGCCCCTTCCGGCGCGTTCCTGAACAATTCCGGCCGCAGCAGCGCCGCCCCGGCATAGACGAACGGCGCGATCTCGGACTCGGGGCGCTTGGTGAGCCGCCCGTCGGCGGCCATCAGGTAGTCGCCGCGTCCGGCATAGCCGATGCTGTGGGCGGACGGCGCGAGCAGCAGCAGCGCGTCCATGCTGTCCGGGTCGAAGGCTTCGGTCAGCCGTTCGAGGTTGGGCCGGACCCCGTCGATCCAGATCGTATCGGAGTTGATGTGAAAGAACGGCTCGCCGCCGATCTGCGGCAGCGCCTTGACCACGCCGCCGCCGGTGTTGAGCAGCTTCGCCCGCTCGTCGGAAATCACGATCTGCGGTGTCGTGCGCGACGCGACGTGCCGTTCGATCTGGTCGGCGAGGTAGTGGACGTTGACCACCGCCCGCTCGACGCCCGCCGCGGCGAGGCGGTCCAGCACGTGATCGAGCAGCGGCTTGCCGGCGACCGGCACCAGCGGCTTCGGCATGGTCTCGGTCAGCGGCCGCATCCGCTCGCCGAGGCCTGCGGCGAGCACCATCGCGGTGCGGGGCGAGGTTTTCTGCTGTGGGGGCATCGACGATCTAGTCCTGGCGTGCCGGCTGCGGCGCAGCGCCGCCCCGCACCGGCTCCGCCGGTTGCGGCGGCGCCTGCGGCACCGGCACGTGCTCGGTGTACCAATCCTTCAAAGCCACCAGCGAAGGATGCGCCAGCGACCGCTGCAGATAACCCCATACTCTGGGAATGTGCCGGAGATATTGCGGCTTGCCGTCGCGCCGGTTCAGCCGCGCAAAGATGCCGAGGATTTTCGAGGCGCGCTGCGCTGCGACCGTCGCATAGACGCGGATGAAGTTGGCCGGCTCGAACTCCGGATCGCCGGCGGCGCGCTGCTTGACGTAGTTGCCGAGCAGCTCGACCTCGAGAAGCTCGGGGACGTCGACGCGCGCGTCCTGCAACAGCGACGCGAGATCGTAGGCGGCCGGCCCGATCACGGCGTCCTGGAAATCGAGCAGGCCGACCTGTGCCACGCCTTTGCGCTCCGGCAGCCAGATCAGGTTGGGCGAGTGATAGTCGCGCAGCACCCACGTGGCCTTCGAATCCATCACCGCCTGCAACGCCTCGTGCCACAGGTTGGCATAGGTCGCGCGCATCTCTTCCGTCACCGCCACGCGATGATGCGGCAGATACCAGTCGAGCAGCAGCTCGGCCTCGATCAGCTGCGCATCCATGTCATAGGCCGGCAGCCGGTGCGCCACGTTCGGCGCGACGCGGACGCCGGCCGGCACCTTCTGGTCGTGCAGCGCGATCAGCACGTCGACCGCCGCGGCATAGCGTTCGTGGATCGGCGCGGGCGGATCGCCGGTGACGACCGGCTCGGCGCCCAGGTCCTCGATCAGCAGCAGGCCGTCGGCCATTTCGGCCTCGTAGATCTGCGGCGCGGAAAAGCCGAGCTGGCGCAGCCCGTTCGCCATCGCGACGAACGGCACGACGTCTTCGGCGAGATGCGCGATCTGGCTGTAGGGCTTGCCGTCGCGCACCGGCGGGCCGTCGGGCCGGCGCGGCGCGTTCATCAGGATGGCGCTGTGGGTGCCGAGCGTCAGCCGCTCGTAGCTGCGCGTCGAGGCGTCGCCCTGGATGCGGCGGCGATGGGCCTCCGCAAAGCTTGTGGCATCGAGGAAGCGGCGGATGACAGGAATGCGCTCGGCGCGCGCAGCAAACGTGCCATAGCCGGTGACGCGCACGTTGCGATGCTCAGGTCCGGCCAGCGGCGACAGCGTGAAGGCAATGTCGAGGCGGTCCGGCGGCAGAAACCCCGCGGCGCGGTCGGGCCACTCCAGCAGCACGACCGCGTTCTTCGGCAGGTCGTCGAAGCCGAGCTCGGCGAGCTCGCCCGAGCCCTCCAGCCGGTAGAGGTCGGCGTGCACGACCGGAAAGCGCGGCAGGTCGTAGCTCTGCATCAGCGTGAAGGTCGGGCTCGGCACCGGGATGTCCGGATTGTCGGCGAGAAACCGGATCAGGGCGCGGGCGAACGTGGTCTTGCCCGCGCCGAGATCGCCGGACAGCGTCACGAGGTCGCCCGGATCGAGCGAGGCCGCGATGTCCATCACCAGGCGGCCGATGGCCTGCTCGCTCTCGAGCGCGACGTTGTAGCTCGAGCCGCCGGAGGTGATCGGAAGCATCGCCATTCAGTTATGCTCGTCTCTCTCCACCGTCATTCCGGGGCGCCGCCATAAGCGCGTTTACGCGCGTCTTCGACACGCTATGGCGGCAGCCCGGAATCCAGTTCAGGAGAAGATCCCTGTAAAACTGGATTCCGGGCTCGCGCCTTCGGCGCGCCCCGGAATGACTGCGGAGGCCTGTTCGCCCAGTCATCAAGTAGCCGATTGCTCGTTTGCGTGGCAAAGACGGTAGCAATTAGGCCGCCGTCCGCTCAACATGCTGCTCCAGCGGGAAGCGGCAGACCACGGTGGTGCCCTGGCCGACCTCGGAGCTGAGCGTCACCGTGCCGCCGTGCAGCTCGACGAACGAGCGGACGATCGACAGGCCCAATCCCGCGCCGCGGTGACGCGAGCCCTGCGAATGGGTCTGGAACCAGTCGAACACCCGGTCCTGCACCTCGGGCGGGATGCCGCTGCCGGTGTCGGCGACGGCAAAGACGATGGCGTCGGGCCGGCGCTCGGCCGACAGCGTGATGGTGGAGCCGGCGGTCGAGAAGCCGACCGCATTGGCCAGGAGGTTGAACAGGATCTGCCGGATGCGCTGGTCGTCGGCGGTGAAGTTGCCGATGTCCGGTGCCGCGACGATGTCGAGCTTCATGTCGTCCTTGACCAGACGGTCGCGGATGCCTTCCGCCGCCGCGTGCATGGTGCGGCGGATATCGACCGGGCCGAGATTGAGCCGCATCGCGCCGGCATCGACGCTCGCGAGATCGAGAATGTCGTTGATGATGGCGAGCAGCGCGTTGGTCGAGGTGCCGATGTAGGTGAGGTATTCGCGCTGCTTGGCGGTGAGCGCGCCGAGGCTCGGCTCGCCCATCAGCTGCGCGAAGCCGATGATCGTGGTGAGCGGCGAGCGCAGCTCGTAGGACACGTGGCGGACGAAGTCGGCCTTGAGCTGGTCGGCGGTTTCCAGCGCTTCGTTGCGCTCGCGCAGCGCGCGCTCGACGTTGATGGTGTCGGTGATGTCGAGCAGGGCCACGAGCGTCGCGCCGTCGGGCAGCGGCACCGTCACGAGATCGGCCACGCTGCCGTTGCGCAGCTCGAGCTGACCCTTGACGCTTTCGCGTCCCTCGATCGCCGTGACATTCGTGCGCAGCCGCTGCCACAGCGCGTCGTCGCCGTAGAGCGGGCGGCAGCGCTCGATCACCGTTTCGACATGCGGCTGCTCGGCAAGCTCCTCAGGCGTCAGCCGCCACATCGTCGCAAACGCCGGATTGTGCAAGCTGAGCCGGCCGTCGCTGCCGAACACCGCCACCGCTTCGGCGAGGTTGTCGAGCGTCTCGCGCTGCACACGGATCAGTTCGACGTAGTTCCGCGCCATTTTCAGGCTCTCGGTGACGTCGTCGAACAGGTAGGTGACGCCGCCCTGCGGGTTGGGTGTGGTGACGACGCGCAGCGTACGGCGGTCCGGAAGATGCCAGAGGTGCTCGCGGGTCTCGGTCGCCCGATAAGCCTCGTGCAGCGCGGCCTTCCATTCGCGGAAGTCCTTCTCCTCCGGCAGCTTGCGCGCGGCGCGAAGCTGGTCGAGCAGGCTTGAGTCGGTCGGATACTGATCGAGGAAGCCGGCATCCAGCTCCCACAGCGCGCGATAGGCTTCGTTGTAGAACACCAGATGCTGCTCGGCGTTGAAGATCGCCACGCCGGTGGCGAGCTGGTCGAGCGTGCGGCGGTGCGCGTCACCGAGCCGCTTCAGCTCGCTGCGCATGCCCTCGGCCTCGGTCGCATCGATGCCGATGCCGGCGCTGCCCTTGCGCGTCGGCACATCGATGACGTCGAAGGTGCGGCGGGAGCCGGCGACGATGGCCGGCTGCCGCCCGGCGTAGATGCTGCCGGAGGCGCGGACGCGGCTTGCCTCCTCGCGCGCCGGCCGGTTGAGCAGCTCCAGCGCCCGCGTGACGGCATCGGCTCCGTCGCGGGCTTCGACGGCGCGGGCATAGGCGGAGTTGACGAAGGTCAGCGCGCCTGAGTTGTCGCGCGCCCAGACCGGCGACGGCAGCGCGTCGATCAGGGTGCGGAGCGATTCGACCTCGCTCAGGAGTTTTTCGTGGCGCGCGTTGAGCTCGGCGAGCTCGCGCTTGGAGCCGGTGACGTCGCGCAGCCTCAGGACCGCGCGGCCGCCGATCGCCCGGCCGTCGGCATCGATGGCGCGGCCGTTGAGCGTCATGAGCTGCATCGCAAAGGCTTCGCCGCTGGCGCGCAGCGCGTCGGTGGCCCGCTCCATCGCCTGGGCCTTGTCCGGCTCGAGCCAGGTTCCGAACGAGAGCACGCGTTGCGGGATCGAGGCGGTGGTGATCAGCGTCGTGTCGCCGATGATGTCGGGCTCGTTGTCCGCCGCGGCCCAGGACACCAGCACCTGCGGGTCGGTCATCAGCAGCGTCTTTGCGCGGTCGAGGTCGGCGCGGAGCGAGGCGACGCGATCGCGCAGCCCGCTCTCCGCCGACCCTGCCCGGATGCGCGTGCGCACCAGCGTGATGGCCGTGACCACGCCGAACAACAGCACGCCCAGCGTCAGCGCCATTGCCAGCATTTCGCCGCGGTTGAGCGTCGTCAGCGCCTGGATGGTGTTGCTGAAGTCCGGCAGCCCGGCGCTGTCCGCGCGTGCGGGCCCGAGCGAGGCTGTGATCGCCAGCGCCGAGGCGGCCCAACGGAATCCGCTTCGCCGCGGATGAGCGCCTGATCTCCCGCCCGTCCTCCGGACCGTTTCCGGCATGCCTGATGTGCCCCTGAGCAGGCGGCGTCCGCCTCTGCCAC
>JAIESI010000074.1 GCA_019746135.1 Xanthobacteraceae bacterium | reverse complement strand
GCTCGCCGCGGATGCGCGATCCGGGCGGCGGACCCGGCGGCATGCCGCCGGGCGGGACGTAGTACGGATCGCGGCGCTCGCCCGGAAAGCGGCCGGGCACGTCCTGCGGCGGGCGCGGCGGCGGGCCGCCGAAGATCGCCTCGAGCGGTGTGCCGCGGAAGATACTGTCGAACTGGGCGAACGCAGGGGTCGCGGCGCTTACGCCCGCGAGCAGCATCAATGCGATCTTGCCGGACCGGGCCATCGAGTGTCCCGGTTAACACGGCGAATGCGGCTGGGAAAGGGCGGCAACGGCATCCAACGCTGCCGCAGTGCGAAGTTCCGGATGATGTTGTCCGGCGGACGCGTCAGGGCATGATCCCGAAAAGTGTGAAGCGGTTTTCGGAAAAGATCATGCCCAAACAGGAAGATGAGCGACGGACCTGATTCAACGAAGTTGAATCAGGTCCTAGCGGCCGGGATTCCACGCCTTGTAGTCGCCGGTCGCCTTCGGTCGCCGGCCCTGCGCCAGCGTCGAGCCGGTCGGGCGGTGCGCGGCGGGCGTGCCGGTGAGATTCGGCCGGTGCGGCTTCTGCCACGGCCGCGGCTGGTAGCTCTCCTGCGTCGGCGGCACGTCCACGGTGTGGTGCAGCCAGCCGTGCCACGACGGCGGCACCGACGAAGCCTCGGCCTCGCCGTGATAGATCACCCAGCGGCGCTCCATCAGCAGCGTCGGATCGATCTTGCCGCCCTTGGTCCGGTAGTAGCGGTTGCCGAACTCGTCCTCGCCGACCTGCTCGCCATAGAGGCTGGTCCAGAGCTGGGTGCCGAAGGTCTGGCCGTTCCACCAGGTGAAGAAGCGGAGCAGGAAGGTTTTCATGCAGGAATTCGCAAAGCGCCCGTGCCGTTGATCGACGCTTGTGCCAGCGCCCTGCACGGCTGTCCACCCAAGCCTGTGCACCCCAAGCCTGTGCACCCCAAGCCTGTGCGCCCAAGCCTGTGCAGCCAGCCTGTACACCCAGACCGGGCCGGCCCCCGGACCGCTTTACTCGGAGGGACAAGGAGGCCGCCGCCCAATCCCGTGTCGCTACGGGATCACTCTCACCACTGCGGATGAGCAGCTCGCAAGCGCGGCGGCTTGCGTCCCGTATGTCATAAATGTTCCCGTTTTGTCCAGAGGTTTTCGGACACCGGGCCCGCACCGCGCCGCCCATTCACAGCAAACCGGCCGATCCCGTCGCCTGTCCACAGAAAGCTCGCGGAGGACTTCCCGGTCGCATCACCCCGGCGCCCATCGTGCCAGCTAAGCGCTTGATCAAAAGCGGAGAATCGTGCGCGCTAGGACGACACGCCCAAACCTGCGGAAAACTTGCCGCGCGAAAATCCCGGAAAACCCGCACCGGGCCGATTTCGCCCGATCGCGGCCGAAGCGCGATTTCCGGGCCGGCCGAAAGCTTATTGGGGATTGACTGTGGTTTTGTGACAGGCGGCTGGGGGAATTGTGACAGGGGGGACTTCCCGAATCTGTTTGTTCTGTCCGATACTTCCCGGGTTCCCACTGAGTCGTCCCCGCAGTCCCCGTTGTTCACAACGGACCACAAGCCTTAGTATTTGATTCAGGCTTGGGCGCTACAGCTTGACGGGTGCGGCGAGTCTGTCCTAGCTTTCGAACTGTCCGGCGCGGGTCCGTGTCTTGTCCCCGCCTGGCAACAATCCGCAGACCGACGACAGTCTTCCGCCCGGTTTTCAGGCTTGGCGGGGAAGGGATTTCTGTCGCCTCGATCCGCGGGAACAAGGCCTCGTCCAAGGGCCGAATGGGTGCCGGCAATGGCCCCAATGACTATGTAAAGGGCGCGTCAAAAACACGGAACGCGGCTGGGGTGCAGGGTCCCGGCCGGAGATAAAATGTCGGCGCCTCTCCTGAAATTCAGGACCTGCGGCCGACGCACGCACAAGGGGCATTAAAAAAATGCGGATTGAACGGCGCTACACCAAGGACGGCCAGTCTCCCTACGCGGACATCGCGTTCCGCCTGACCACGAGCGAGATCAAGAATCCCGACGGCTCGATCGTGTTCAAGGCCGAGAACGTCGAGGTTCCGGAGTTCTGGTCGCAGGTGGCGTCGGACGTGCTGGCGCAGAAGTATTTCCGCAAGGCCGGCGTCCCTGCCCGGCTGAAGAAGGTCGAGGAAGAGACCGTCCCCTCCTTCCTGTGGCGCTCGGTTGCCGACCAGGAGGCGCTTGCGACCCTGCCCGAGAACGAGCGCGTCATCGGCGAGCGCTCGTCGAAGCAGGTGTTCGATCGCCTGGCCGGCACCTGGACCTACTGGGGCTGGAAGGGCGGCTACTTCGACGGCGAGGGAGACGCGCAGGCGTTCTTCGACGAGCTCCGCTTCATGCTCGCCTCGCAGATGTGCGCGCCGAACTCGCCGCAGTGGTTCAACACCGGCCTGCACTGGGCCTATGGCATCGACGGCCCGAGCCAGGGCCACTACTACGTCGACTTCAAGACCGGCAAGCTGACCAAGTCCAAGTCGTCCTACGAGCATCCACAGCCGCACGCCTGCTTCATCCAGTCGATCGCCGACGACCTCGTCAACGAGGGCGGCATCATGGACCTGTGGGTGCGCGAGGCGCGGCTGTTCAAGTACGGCTCGGGCACCGGCACGAACTTCTCGAGCCTGCGCGCCGAGAACGAGCGGCTCGGCGGCGGCGGCAAGTCGTCCGGCCTGATGTCGTTCCTCAAGATCGGCGACCGCGCCGCGGGCGCGATCAAGTCCGGCGGCACCACGCGCCGCGCCGCCAAGATGGTGATCGTCGACACCGACCATCCCGACATCGAGCAGTTCATCGACTGGAAGGTGAAGGAGGAGCAGAAGGTCGCAGCCCTCGTCACCGGCTCCAAGATCAACCAGCGGCACCTCAAGGCCATCATGAAGGCCTGCGTGAACTGCGAGGGGCCGGGCGACGACTGCTTCCTGCCGGACAAGAACCCGGCGCTGAAGCGCGAGATCAAGCTCGCCCGCAAGAGCCTCGTGCCGGACAACCTGATCCAGCGCGTGATCCAGTTCGCCAGGCAGGGCTACACCGACATCGACTTCCCGATCTACGACACCGATTGGGACAGCGAGGCCTATCTGACCGTCTCCGGCCAGAACTCCAACAACTCGGTGCGCGTCACCGACGAGTTCCTGAAGGCGGTCGAGGCCGACGGCTCGTGGGATCTCACCTGGCGCACCAAGCCCGGCAAGATCGCCAAGACGCTGAAGGCGCGCGAGCTGTGGGAGAAGATCGGCTACGCCGCCTGGGCCTGCGCCGATCCGGGCCTGCAGTACCACACCACGGTCAACGACTGGCACACCTGCCCGGCCTCGGGTCCGATCCGCGGATCGAACCCCTGCTCCGAATACATGTTCCTCGACGATACCGCCTGCAATCTCGCCTCGCTGAACCTGCTCAGGTTCCGCGACGAGAAGACCGGGGCGTTCGACGTCGCGGGCTATGAGCACGTGGTGCGGCTCTGGACCGTCGTGCTCGAGATCTCGGTGCTGATGGCGCAGTTCCCGTCCAAGGAAATCGCCCAGCTTTCGTATGAGTACCGCACGCTCGGCCTCGGCTACGCCAACATCGGCGGCCTCCTGATGTCGTCCGGCATCGGCTACGACAGCGACGCCGGCCGCGCGATCGGCGGCGCGCTCACCGCGATCATGACCGGCGTCAGCTACGCGACGTCCGCCGAGATGGCGAAGGAGCTCGGCCCGTTCCCCGGCTACAAGAAGAACCGCGAGCACATGCTGCGCGTGGTCCGCAACCACCGCCGCGCCGCGCATGGCGAACGTGCCGGTTACGAGAAGGTCGCAACCCCGCCGGTGCCGCTCGATCATGGCGGGATCGCCGCGACCCACGCCGGCTATCACGCGCTCTCGGCGCACGCGAAGGCCGCCTGGGACAACGCGCTGAAGCTCGGCGAGGAGCACGGCTACCGCAACGCGCAGGCCACCGTGATTGCCCCGACCGGCACCATCGGCCTCGTCATGGACTGCGACACCACCGGCATCGAGCCCGACTTCGCGCTGGTGAAGTTCAAGAAGCTCGCCGGCGGCGGCTATTTCAAGATCATCAACCGCGCCGTGCCCGAGGCGCTGCGCGCGCTCGGCTATAGCGAAAGCCAGATCGGCGAGATCGAGGCCTATGCGGTCGGCCACGGCTCGCTCGGCCAGGCGCCCGGCATCAACCACACCACCTTGAAGGCCAAGGGCTTCACCGACGAGGCGATCCAAAAGATCGAGAAGGCGCTTCCGACCGCCTTCGACATCAAGTTCGCCTTCAACAAGTGGACGCTCGGCGAGGACTTCCTCAAGGCTGCGCTCCACGTCCCGGCCGAGCAGCTGGCGCTGCCGACCTTCGACCTCCTCACGCATCTCGGCTTCGGAAAGCGCGAGGTCGAGGCCGCCAACATCCACGTCTGCGGCGCGATGACGGTCGAGGGTGCCCCGCACCTGAAGCCCGAGCACTACAACGTGTTCGACTGCGCCAACCCGTGCGGCAAGATCGGCAAGCGCTATCTCTCGGTCGAGAGCCACATCCGCATGATGGCGGCGGCGCAGCCGTTCATCTCGGGCGCGATCTCCAAGACCATCAACATGCCGAACGACGCGACGGTGGAGGACTGCAAGTCCGCCTACCTCCTGTCGTGGAAGCTCGCGCTCAAGGCCAACGCGCTCTACCGCGACGGCAGCAAGCTCAGCCAGCCGCTGCAGAGCCAGCTCATCGCCGACGAGGAGGATGAGGACGACGCCCAAGAATCTGGAGTGCAGGCGTTCATCGACAAGCCGCAGGCCGCGCGCGCGGCGATTGCCGCCGAGCGCGTGGTCGAGAAGATCGTCGAGCGCATCACCGTGCTGCGCGAGCGCGAGAAGCTCCCCGGCCGGCGCAAGGGCTACACCCAGAAGGCCGTGGTCGGCGGGCACAAGGTGTATCTGCGCACCGGCGAGTACGAAGACGGCCGGCTCGGCGAGATCTTCATCGACATGCACAAGGAGGGCGCCGCTCTCCGGTCGTTGCTCAACAACTTCGCCATCGCCATCTCGCTGGGTCTGCAGTACGGCGTCCCGCTGGAAGAGTACGTCGACGCCTTCACCTTCACCCGCTTCGAGCCCGCGGGCCCGGTGCAGGGCAACGACACCATCAAGTACGCGACCTCGATCCTCGACTACGTGTTCCGCGAGCTTGCGATCTCCTACATCGATCGCTTCGACCTCGCCCACGTCGATCCGAGCGAGGCCGACTACGGCGCGCTCGGCAAGGGCGAGACCGAAGGCCGCCAGGAGGCCCCCGGCGCCAAGTATGTATCGAAGGGCCTGACCCGCTCGCGCACCGACAAGCTGCAGGTGGTGGCAAGCGCCGGCCCGGCGCCGTCCGACGCACCCGCCCGCGCGGTCGCGGCGAACGTGACGGCGCTGCATGCCGCGGGCGCGACCGCGCTCAAGGCCGCCGAGCCCGAGGCGAAGCTGTCACCGGCCCAGGCGCTGGAGACGCTGCCGTGGCAGGAGCCGAAGCGCGATGCGAAGGCGCAGGTTGCCGAGCGGCGGGCCGAGGCCAAGGCCAAGGGCTACGAGGGCGAGATGTGCGGCGAGTGCATGAACTTCACGCTGGTGCGCAACGGCACCTGCATGAAGTGCGACACGTGCGGAAGCACGACGGGGTGTTCGTAAACTTCCAGCTCAACCCCGGATAGCGTGTTGCTATCCGGGGTTGAATTTAATAGAACGAAGAGAGAACATTCATATTCTGGCAAATGAGGTGGCCCCGGTTATCTGAACAGATTTTCCGCGTCGTTAAGTGGAGCCTCTGCCGTGGTTAGGCTGCCAA
>JAIESI010000243.1 GCA_019746135.1 Xanthobacteraceae bacterium | reverse complement strand
ACGCCGGATGATTCGAGGTTGATCACCTCGGAGACTACGCCACCCTCATTTCCAACCAACCCCGCGACGGCACCTCAGGCCGAGTCGCGCGGCACATTCCTTCAAATATGCAGCCCGTGCTATCAGGGCGTGCCGGATTTGGTCGCCGGCCGGTCGCAAAAGGTTCACACTCCTGGCTTGTCATCCCGCGCCCGCGATCCCCATCTAACCGCGGTCCCGCCAGCAACGCCGTCACGGAGTGCCTATGGCCGATCTCACGCTCTACCACGCCTCGCCGTCGCGTTCGTCCGTCACGCTGTGGATGCTGGAGGAGCTGGGCGAGCCCTATGACATCAAGCTCCTGAAGCTGTCCGAGGGCGACCAGCAGAAGCCCGATTATCTGGCCGTCAATCCGATGGGCAAGGTGCCGACGCTGAAGCACAAGGACGTGGTGATCACCGAAGCGGCGGCGATCTGCACCTATCTCGCCGACGCGTTTCCGCAAAAGAAGCTCAACGTGCCGATCGGCGATCCGCGGCGCGGGCCGTATCTGAAATGGCTGTTCTTCGGGCCGAGCTGCTTCGAGGCCGCGGTGACCGACCGTGCCGCGCCGCGCAAGGAGGAGGCGCGCCGGGCCATGCTCGGCTATGGCGATTTCGACACCACCATGAACGTGGTCGCCAAGGCGGTGGAGAAGGGGCCGTGGATTCTCGGCGACCAGTTCACCGCGGCCGACGTGATCATCGGCAGCAATGTGCGCTGGGGCACGATGTTCAATCTCGTGCCGCGGCGGCCGGAGTTCGACGCCTATGCGGCGCGGATCGCGGCGCGGCCTGCGACGCAGCGCGCCGAGGCCAGGGATAAGGAGTTCGGCGCGAAGTAGCCGGTTCCCGCTTGCGATAGATCAAGGGCCGAGGCTCGCGCCGCGCTCAGGCTTGCTCCCGCCGCAGGGAGAGGAGCCCGGAGGAGCCTATGGCGCGAATTGCAGTCGTGGTCGGCCATCCCCAGCGCAACACGCTCTGCGCCGCGCTGGGTCGGGCCTATGCGGAGGGCGCGCGGCGTGGCGGCCACGACGTGCAGCTGTTCGAACTCGCCGGGATGGCGTTCGACCCGATCCTGCGGGAGGGCTATCGCCAGGAGCAGCCGCTCGAACCCGACCTGCTCGCGGCCTATTCGTGGCTGGCGGCGAGCGACCATTGGGTGCTGGTGTTTCCGCTCTGGTGCGGCGACATGCCCGCGTTGCTGAAGGGGTTCATCGAACGCATCCTGCAGCCCGACCTGATCGCGCGGCGGGGCAGCGACAGCGAGATGAACTGGCGCATCTTCAGCAACAAGACCGCGCGCGTCGTGATGACCATGGCCATGCCGGTGTCGATCTATCGCTGGTTCTACCGCGGGCACGCGCTGAAGCTTCTGACGCGCAATATCCTTCATTTCATCGGCATCAAGCCGGTCCGGCATACGCTGTACGGCATGGTGGCAACGTCGAAGCCCGCCCAGCGCGAGTGCTGGCTCGACGAGATGCGGGACCTGGGACAGCGGGCGGCGTGAGGTCTATACGCCGGGATCGCGCAGCCGCCCCGAGGCCACGAGCCGGTTCCAGATGAACAGCACGGCGATCGCGCCGACGGTCGCCGCGATGAAGCCTGCGCCCTGGTCCGGCCGGTACCAGCCGACGGTCTGGCCGATGAAGGTGGCGAGGAACGCGCCGGCGACGCCGAGCACGATGGTCAGCAGGAAGCCCATCGCGTTGTTTGGGCCGGGCATGATCAGGCGTGCGAGGAAGCCGGCCACCAAGCCAACCAGAAGAATCCAGAGCATCGCTGCCTCCGTTCTGTGGGCACATGTGCGCGGCGGGCGGATCGTAGGCCCGCGGCAGCATCCGCCGCTATTGGCCCAAGGTCCCAGTCGCCTGCCATGGTGCCGTCGCAATGCGGGCGCGATGATTTGGTTCCGGCCCTCATACGCAAGGAGGCGCAGATGGGTTTGCTCGACGTTCTCAATGGAATGCAGAACGGCCCGCGCGGCCAGCAGGATCCCAACGCCAAGGGCGGGATGTCGCCGATCACCATGGCGATCCTGGCGCTGCTGGCCTACAAGGGCATCAAGCATGTGGCCGGGAGCGCATCGCAGGCTCCGAGCCCGGGCGCACCGGCTCCTTCCCGAATTCCCCAAAGCCGCACCATGGAGGCGAATGCGGAAGCGCCTGCCGGCGGCGGCCTCGGTGACATTCTCGGCGGATTGCTCGGCGGCGGCGCCCAGGCGCCCGGCGGGCAGCCGCGTGGTCCCGGCAGCAGTGCCGCGGCATCGGCCGGGCTGGGTGACATTCTCGGCGGGCTGCTCGGAGGCGGCGGCGGCGCACGCAGCGCAGCCCCCGGTGGCGGCGCCGGTGGCGGTTTGGGCGGTCTGCTCGGCGGCGCGCTCGCGGGCGGGGCGGCCGGCAGCATCCTGAGCGGCGGGCTCGACAGTCTGCTGAAGCAATTCCAGCAGAACGGGCAGGGCCAGGCGGCGCAGTCGTGGGTCGGCAAGGGGCCGAACCAGCAGATTTCCGCAAACGATCTGGCGCGCTCGATCGGCCTCGACGACGTCGACGCGCTGGCGCAGCACACCGGGATGTCGCGCGACGAGTTGCTCGCAGGCCTGAGCCGCGAGCTGCCGGACGCGATCGACGAGCTCACCCCCGAAGGCCGGCTGCCGACCAGGGAAGAAGCCTCGCGCTGGGGATGAATGACGCCGCCGCCCCGCGGCGGCTGTTGCGCTGGGTCTGACGCCGCGTCCCGCGGCGGCTATGCTGGCCGGCATGAACCTGCCGCCGCTGCGAACCCTGTTCTTCGAGGACCTGTCGGTCGGGATGGCCGAGGCGCTTCAGAAAACCGTCTCGGCCTCCGATGTCGTCGGCTTTGCGCAACTGACCGGCGACCGAAATCCGATCCATCTGTCGGAGCACTTCGCCGCCCGCACCACGTTCAAGAAGCGGATCGCGCACGGGCTTTACACCGCAAGCCTGATCTCCGCGGTGCTCGGCACGCGGCTGCCCGGGCCGGGCGCCATCTACATTTCGCAGACGCTCAACTTCCGCGCGCCGGTGAAGATCGGCGACACGGTGACGGTCACCGTGACGGTGGCGGAGCTGGTGCCGGAGAAAACGCGGGCGCGGCTTTCTTGCGTCTGCACGGTCGGCGGCGAGGTGGTGCTCGAAGGCGAGGCGCTGGTGAAGGTGCCGTCGCAGGAGAAGGGCGGCCGGCCGGTGATGAAGTTGTGACGCAGGCCGTTCGCTTCACCGGCGATCTATCAACCGCTGCAACGAACGCGGGCCGCTCTGGGATGCGCGGCGGCGCAATGTGATCATTCCACGTCTCGCGTCATCGCGAGCAGGAATCCGCTGCAAGCGGGCGCAAGTGTGGCAGGTGCGACGGCCGCGTGTCGGAACGATGCGTTGCGTGCAAGGCCATTCTGCACGGCGGCGTCTGGCGGTGACGCGTTGCCGATCTATCTCTCCGTGCATGAGGCGCTAAACCCGACGGAGAGTCTTCATGATCAATTTCAGAGCTGTTGCGGCCGCTTTGGCCGCGGGAGTTGTCGTGGCTGCGACGGCCTCGCCGGCGCTGGCCGCGGGCACGAAACGGACGACGGCGCATCCCGGCTACCCCGCGCGCGCGCAGGCGATCGGCCGTGAACCCGCCCGCGCAAGGGCGAGCGACCGCGAGACCATCATGCGCGAATGCAACAACAAGGCCGAACGTATGAATCAGTACACCTGGGGCGTTCAGCAGAGCTACATGTACCGCAACTGCATGGCCGAGCACGGCCAGATGGAATAGCTCTGCGATTTCACGACGCACAAACGGTTCCGGCTATGCTTTGAGAAAGCCCGCCGTCGCCCTTGAGGCTTCGGCGGGCTTTTGCAAAGTCGCGGTGCAAGTCGCGGCCGATCGTTCAGCCCGCCATCGAGCGTTCCGCTTCGCGCAGCACGTCGAGCGCGCGCCACGGCTTCGACAGGAACTTCGCACCCTCGGGCAGGCCGGCACGCGGCGTGCCCGACGTGACGATCACGTGGATGTTCGGAAAATTGGCCTTGGCGAAGCGCGCCAGTTCCAGACCGTCCATGCGGCCGGCCAGATTGACGTCGGTGAACATCAGCGACACGCAGCCGCCCATCTTGTCCAGCACGCGCAGCGCCGCCTCCGCGCTCTCGCACTGGATCACGCCCATCTCGCTTTCCTCGAGCAGGGTGGTCAGGTACTCGCGCTGCAGGGCCTCGTCCTCGACCACCAGCGCAATCGGTTTGAAGGGTGTCGCCTGTCCCATGGTCGCCTCCTTGATCCGGAGTGTTGGGTGGTGAATGCGTAACCGGGGCCAGGGTTCATTCGGAAGTGCGGTTCCGCACACAATCTGCAAGCCACGGAATAACAAGGAACTTTTTCGCGTACCGTGAGTCTGGCCGGCGTGCCGCGCGGCCGTGGCGCCCGGACTTGGCGGCCGGACTTGGCGGAGTGGCACACCCGCATCGCGGGACGAACCGCCGCACCGGCGGCCCCCGGATGATGCGGCGGTTCGCCTTGCCGGACGCAGCCGCGGCGCGCATGCTGGCCGCGGAAGCCGATCAACCGGAGGTGCGACATGACTCCTCGGTGGCTGCTGGCCCCCATCCTGGCAATGACGCTGCTTGCGGCCGCGCCGGAACGCGCGCGCGCCGACGACTACCCGGTGCGCAACGTCGTGATCATCGTGCCGTTCACGCCGGCCGGCTCGACCGACATCCTGGCGCGGATGTGCGCGCAGGCGCTGGAGGCGCGGCTCGGCAAGACCTTCGTGGTCGAGAACCGGCCGGGCGCCGGCCAGCAGATCGGCGTCAACGCCGTCGCCAAGGCCGAGCCCGACGGCTACACGCTGCTGATGGCGACGAGCTCGGCGATGGGCGTCAACCCGACGCTCTACAAGAAGATCGCCTACGACCCGGTGAAGGACTTCACGCCGATCGCGATGGTGGCGCACCTGCCGTTCATCCTGCTGGTCAACCCGGCGCTGCCGATCAACAACGTCGCCGAGCTCGCGGCCTACGCCAAGGCCAACCCGGGCAAGCTGAGCTACGGTTCGGGCGGCGTCGGCGCGTCGCACCATCTCTACGGCGAGCTGTTCAGCAGCCTCACCGGCATCAAGATGACGCACGTGCCCTACAAGGGCACGGTGCCGGCGCTGAACGATCTGATCGCCGGCCACATCCAGGTGCTGTTCTCCGATGCGCCGCCGGCGCTGCCGCAGGTGAAGGCTGGCAAGGCCCGGGCGCTCGGCGTCACCACGGCAAAGCGCATCGCGGTCGCGCCCGACATTGCCCCGATCAACGACACGGTGAAGGGCTTCGACACCGCGCCATGGCAGATGCTGATGGCGCCGCACGGCACGCCCGCGCCGGTGATCGATCGGCTGCACAAGGAGATCGCAGCCTACGTCGCCTCGCCCGAAGGCCAGAAGAAGCTGACCGACATGGGCCTGGTGCCGGGCGCGCCGACCAGGCCGGCCGAGCTTGCGACGTTCGTCGCGGGCGAGGTGAAGGCCTGGGGCAAGATCGTGACCGAGGCGGGGGCGGCGGGGATCGAGTGAGGCCGCGGCCTTTGATGCAACAAGCGTAGGGTGGGCAAAGCCGCGCAAGCGGCGTGCCCACGTCTTTGCTCCGCGCAAGAAAGCATGGGCCCGGCGCTAAAGCGCGCCTTGGCCCACCCTTGTATGAGGAAGGTCAAGAGGCGGCTTGGCGGCGGAAGCTCTTCTACGGCATGGCAGCG
>JAIESI010000322.1 GCA_019746135.1 Xanthobacteraceae bacterium | reverse complement strand
CGTGCAACCAGAGAACTTGCCGATCCTAGACTGGCTCGGCATCAAAACGTCAGAATCACTGTGACGAGCTACTAGCCTGCCGGCATGGTCATGCCGGCAGAGACTTCGGCGCCTCCGCGGCGCGATCCCAAATCCATCGAGACGGCCGTCCGCGAGCTTGCGGCGCGCTTCGGCAACCGCGTGGTCACCTCGCGCGCGGTGCGCGAGCAGCACGCCAACACGGTAACCTGGATCGAGAACCAGCCGCCGGACGCGGTGGTGTTCCCGCAGTCCTCGGAGGAGGTGCAGGACATCGTCCGCATCTGCGCGCAAAACCGCGTTCCGATCATCCCGTTCGGCACCGGGACCTCGCTCGAGGGCCATGTCAACGCCCCGTTCGGCGGCGTCTCGATCGATGTCCGCGACATGAACAAGGTGCTCGCGGTGCACGCCGAGGACCTCGACTGCGTGATCCAGCCCGGCATCACCCGCAAGGCGCTCAACGAATACCTGCGCGACCAGGGCGTGTTCTTTCCGATCGACCCCGGCGCCGACGCCTCGCTCGGCGGCATGGCGGCGACGCGGTGCTCCGGCACCAACGCGGTGCGGTACGGCACGATGAAGGACAATGTGCTGTCGCTGAAGGTCGTGCTGCCGAACGGCGAGCTGATGACCACGGCGCGGCGGGCGAAGAAATCGTCGGCGGGCTACGACCTGACGCGGCTGATGGTCGGCTCCGAAGGCACGCTTGGCGTGATCACCGAGCTGACATTGAAGCTCGCGGGCATTCCTGAGGCGATCTCCGGCGGAATCTGCCCGTTTCCGTCGGTCGACGCCTGCTGCAACGCCGCGATCCTGACCATCCAGTCCGGCATCCCGATCGCGCGCATCGAGCTGCTCGACGCGCTGCAGGTGCGGGCGGTCAACCTCTATTCCAAGCTCACGCTGCGTGAGACGCCGATGCTGTTTCTGGAGTTTCACGGCACCGAGGCGGGCGTGGCCGAGCAGTCCGAGCGTTTCGGTGAGATCGCCAAGGAGCTCGGCGGCGGGCCGTTCGAATGGACCACCCGGCCGGAAGAGCGCACCAAACTCTGGGAGGCGCGCCACAACGCGGCGTTCGCGACCTTCACCTTGCGGCCCGGCTCCAGCATGATCCCGACCGACGTCTGCGTGCCGATCTCGCGGCTGGCCGAATGCGTCGCCGAGACGCAACGCGACATCGCCGAAAGCAACCTGATCGCGCCGATCGTCGGCCATGTCGGCGATGGCAATTTCCACCTGACCTTGCTGATCGACCGCGACGACCCGGCCGAGGTCGCCAACGCCAAGGCGTTCGGCGAGCGGCTGGTCGAGCGGGCGCTGGCGATGGACGGCACCTGCACCGGTGAGCATGGGGTCGGGCAGGGGAAAATGAAGTACCTGCTATCGGAGCACGGGCCCGCGGCGCTGGCGGCCATGCGGTCGATCAAGCAGGCGTTCGACCCCCTCGGCATCATGAACCCGGGCAAGATCGTACCGTTGAGCTAACCCGTTCACAGGCGATACAGATTTGCTCCGTAGTGATTCGGCGGACATAGATTCGCCGCCAAGCAACGCCAGTGGAGAGAGCGTAGGACGGCTGGGAAAAGGGCTGTGCCTGCCTCACATATTCTTGCTGGCTAATGCCGGTCCGGCTGGCGCCTGGAGCTCGCGCGCCGGACCAGCACTGGAGCGCTCGTGCAGACGACCCTGTTGGGCCTGGCCATCGCATTGATCCTGGCGCTGCTGGCGGCGCTGATCGGCCCGTATTTCGTCCATTGGAACGACCACCGCGCCTTCTTCGAGGCCGAGGCCGGCCGCCTGGTCGGGCTCAAGGTCAAGGTCGGCGGCGACATCGACGCGAAGCTCCTGCCGTTTCCGGCGGTGACGCTGGGCCGCATCGACATCGGCCCGGCCGGCGAGGCGAGCCGGTTGCGCGCCCATTCGCTGCGGATCGAGCTTTCGCTCGGCGCGCTGATGCGCGGCGAGCTTCGCGCCACCGAGATGAAGCTGGTGACGCCGCAGGTCAAACTCGGGCTCGACGCGCAGGGCCAGATCGACTGGCCGGCGATGGCGCTTGCCACCGAAACCCTGTCGATCGACCGGCTGAGCATCGAGAACGGCCAGGCCACGCTGACCGATGCCGCAAGCGGCTCGACCATGGTGCTTGATCAGCTGGGCTTCACCGGCGAGGTGCGCTCGCTGACCGGCCCAATCCGCGGCGACGGCGCGTTTCTGTCGCGCGGCACGCGTTATACCTATGAGCTCTCGGCGGGGCGCAGCGCGGCGGATGGGTCCCGGCTTCGCTTCAGCCTGAAGACCGACGACCAGCCGGTGACCTTCGAGGCTGAGGGTATGCTGGCCTTCGAGCGCGCCGCGCCGCGCTTCGACGGCACGTTGACGCTGGTCCGGCCCGCGGTCTCGATTGCCGCGAGCGGCCGGGCGGTGGCGAGCGAGCCCTGGCGGTTGAGCAGCAAGGTGAAGGCCACGACCGCGTCGGCGACGCTCGAAGAGGTGTCGTTCCAGTACGGCCCCGAGGAGCGGGCCCTGACGCTCAACGGCGCGGCCGAGTTCACCTTCGGCCGCCACCCGCAGATGCAAGGCACCCTGTCGGCGCGGCAGGTCGACCTCGACCGGCTGCTGGCCACGCCCGGCACAGCCAGACGGCTGCCGCTGTCGGCCGTGCAGGCGTTCGGCGACATGCTCGGCAGCGCGCTGCGCCCGTCATGGCCGGTGCAGCTTGCGCTCAAGGTCGATGCGATGACGGTCGGCGGCGGCATCATGCAGGCGGTCGGCACGGAGCTGCGCTCGGATGGCGTGACCTGGACCGTCGACAAGCTCGAATTCCGGGCGCCGGGCCTCACCCACGTCAAGATCGACGGCCGCCTGTTCGCGCTCGGCAAGGGGCTCGGCTTCGTCGGCGGCGCGGCGATCGATTCCAACGATCCGCGCAATCTTCTGGCGTGGCTCGGCGGCGGTCCGGCGCCGGCTGCGCCGATGAAGCCGTGGCATGCCATCGGCGACGTCACGCTGAGCGCCGGGCGGATCGCGGTCGAACGGCTGCAGACCCAGACCGAGCGCGGCACGATCGAAGGCGATGTCTCCTATATGTGGCCGTCCGACGGGCAGGCCGGCCGGGTCGAGGCTGATCTGCGGATGGCGGAGCTCGACCTCGATGCCGCGGTCGCCACCGGCCAGTCGGCGCTGGCCGGCCTCGGTATCGAGCGGCCGCGCGAAGCCAAGCTCGTCATCGAAGCCGCCCGCGCGAAATTCGCAGGCCTCGACGCCCGCAACATCTCGACGCGACTCACGCTCGACGCGGAGGGCCTTGCCATCGACCGCCTGTCGATCGGCGATTTCGGCGACGCAAGCTTCATCGCGACCGGACGGCTGCAAACGCTGCCGGCGCCGGGCGGCAGCATCACGATCTATCTCGATGCGCGCGATCTCAACGGCGTTATTGCGCTGGCGGACAAATTCGCCCCCGCGCTCGCCGCTCCGCTGCGGCGGCTGGCGACGCGGCAGAAGACCGCGACGCTTCGCGCCGCGGTCAGCCTGGACAGCAGCGGTTCGGCGGCGGCCACCGGCAAGGTCGAGCTGACCGGCCAGCTTGGCGCTGTGAAGGTGAGCTTGACCGCGAACGCCACCGGAAAGCGCGAGGCGTTCTCGCTCGCCGATCCCGGCGCGCTCGCCGGCACCAATGTCCGCATCGACAGCCAGCTTGAATCCGACGACGCCGGCGCATTGCTGACGCTGCTCGGCCTTGATCGCATGGTCGCCGCCGAGCCGCGCCCGGCGAAGCTGACGCTCGCCGCATCGGGGCCGCTCGGCCGCGACCTTCGCTTCGAAGGCAAGCTCGACGCCGGTCCGATCGATGCGAGCGGCAAGGGCGTGATCCGCAGCCCGGATGACCAGCCGGCGACCGTTGCACTGGATCAGTTCGCCGGCACGTTCGGCGGCAACAAGGTGCAGGGCCGTCTGACGCTCCGCACCGGCGACCCGGCCAGGATCGACGGCGTGATCGAAGCGGAATCGCTTCAGGCTCCGGCGATCGTCGCCGCGGCCATCGGCATGCCGATGCGGCGCGATGCGAGTGCGGCCGGCTGGTCCACCGAGCCGTTCGTCTGGAGCACGCCGGGCCTCGCCGGAAAGGTCGAGTTCAAGTCACAGCGCGCCATGCTGTTGCCCGGCGTTGCCGCGCAACAGCTCAGCGGCGTCGCCCGGTTCAATGCCGCGGAAGTCCTGTTCGAGGAAATCTCCGGCGAGATGGCGAAAGGCCGCCTCGAAGGCCGGCTGGCCATCGCCAACGGCAGCGAGGGCATGTCGGCGCGCCTTCGCGTCGCCTTGCTCGATGCCGATCCCGGCGCGCTGTTTCCGGGGGCGGAGCGCCCGGCCATGTCCGGCAAGCTCGTGATGCAGACCGAACTCGAGGGCGCCGGACGCAGCCCCGCCGCGTTCATGGGCTCGCTGACCGGCTTTGGCAATGTGACGCTGGAGCGGGCGCAACTCGGCGGCCTC
This sequence comes from Xanthobacteraceae bacterium, assembly GCA_019746135.1. Classification (GTDB taxonomy): domain Bacteria; phylum Pseudomonadota; class Alphaproteobacteria; order Rhizobiales; family Xanthobacteraceae; genus Z2-YC6860. Next base: position 1,235 of record JAIESI010000322.1, on the reverse strand, counting down.
AATCCCGGCGTGTTCGGTGCGGTGAGCCGTGCGATCGAGCTCAACGTTCCGCTCGGCGGCAACAAGATCCGCGAATTCGTGACCGGCATGCTCGACAACGGGCCGCTGCCGGTGACGCGGGCGTCAGCCCGGATCGGCGTCAGCGCCGGCCAGGCGCGCTTCAGCGATATCACCGTGCAATCCGCCGGCGCCGAGCTTCAGGCGAGCGCCAGCGTCGACCTGTCGGACGCGACGCTCGATGCCCGGCTGACGCTCAACGGCCTGCCGCCGTCACCGGGCGCGCAGCGCCCCGCGGTGCTGGTGGCATTGAAGGGCGCGCTGCCGTCGCCGCAGCGAACGGTCGACGTCAGCCTGCTGACAAGCTGGCTGACGCTGCGTGCCGTCGAGCAGCAGTCGAAGCAGATCGATGCGATGGAGCAGGCCGCCCGCGATGCCGCGACGCGGGCCAATCCGGCCGCGACCGGTCCGGACCGCCCCACGCCGATGCCGGTCGCGCCCGACGCGCCGGGCATCGTGCCGAGCACGGCGCCAAGCGCACCGGGCGACGGCTCGGGCGCACAAGCGCCCGCGTTGCCGCCTCCGATCGACATTTTACCCGCTTCGAGATCGCGGATTGCGCCGCGGGCCGAAGGTGCGGCCCCGGCGCGGGGCGGCTTGCGCCCGCCCGGCCTAGTCGGCGCGCAGAACTGACGCCGGCTGCTGCGGCTGCATGGGCCGCAGGTCGCGCGACATCGCCGGCTCGCGGGCGACGACGGCGTGATGGCGATAGTGATCGAGCACGAACAGTCGGATGGCCGACGACAGATTGCCGTGGCGGCGGTCGGTATCGATCGTCGATACCAGCTCCGACAGAGTTAGGCTGCGGTCGTCGGCTATTTCCTTGAGGCCCTTCCAGAAGGCGTCCTCCAGACTGACGCTGGTCTTGTGGCCTGCGATGACGATGGAACGCTTGATAACGGGCGATTTCATCGGCTGTCCCCCGGTTCGATTCGATGCTGATCGAGAGTCTGGCGGGCCTTGTTCAGGTCCGCCGCCGCTTTGTCATGCTCCGATTTGGAGACACCATGTGCCCTCCGCTGCTCCGCGGCATGTTGCTCGGCTTTGCTGCGGGCGGCACGTTTGCGGGCCATCCGCAGATTGACGATCTCAGCCATGCCGGAGGTGCCGTCGCGGGGTTGGTTGGAAATGAGGGTGGCGTAGTCTCCGAGGTGATCAACCTCGAATCATCCGGCGTT
>JAIESI010000365.1 GCA_019746135.1 Xanthobacteraceae bacterium | reverse complement strand
CGGCTGGTGCGGGTGCCGTCCTACATCCTCGCCAATCTCGTGATCGGCCAGAACATCGTGCCCGAACTGATGCAGGACGACTGCACGCCGGAAAAGCTCGCCGATGCGCTCGTGCCGCTGATCGGCGATACGCCGGAGCGGCGGCGGCAGGTCGAGGCGTTTTCCTGGCTCGACAGCATCATGGAGATCGGCTCGCGCGCGCCCGCGGCCCGCGCGGCCGACATCGTGCTCGGCTCGCTGCGCCGCCCAAGCACGCCGCCCCGGAAGTAGCGGCCTCTGGTGGTCCGTGCGTTCGCCCGATAGGTTGCAGAAAAAGCTGATCAATCGGGAGGGAGGCAATGACTGCACGTTTCGCGCGGACACTGGTCACCGCGGCGCTCTTGGCCTTCGTGGCTGCGGGCAGTGCGCAGGCGCAAAGCTGGCCGTCCAAGCCGGTGAAGGTGATCATGGCGACGGCCGCGGGCAGCGCGCCCGACGTGATCGCCCGCATCGTCACCGATCGGTTGTCGCAGATCTGGGGCCAGCAGGTGCTGATCCTCAACCGGCCCGGCGCCGGCGGGCTGATCGCGCTACAGGCGCTGGCTGCCGCCGAACGCGACGGCCACACGCTCTACCTGCCGAGCTCGTCGTCGCTGGTGGTGCTACCGGTGACCAATTCCAACCTGCCGATCAACATCGAGCGCGACCTGGTTCCGATCGCGCTCGTCGGCGAGCAGCCGTTCCTGATCGTCGCCAACAACACGCTTGGCGTGAACACGCTGCCCGAACTCATCGCGCTTGCCAAAGGCAAGCCGAAGGAACTGACCTACGCCGCCAATTTTCGCGGCTCGCTGCCGAACATGACCGGCGAATGGTTCAGCGAGCGCGCCGGTATCGAGCTCACCTTCGTGCCCTATCCCGGCGCGCCGCAGGGCCTCCAGGACGTGATGGGCGGGCGCATATCGGCGATGGTGGAAGGGCTGGCGGCGTTCGCCGGGCCGATGGCGTCCAACGCGATCAAGCCGCTCGGCATCACCACGCCGAAGCGGTTGCCGAACTATCCGAACCTGCCGACCGTGGCCGAAGCCGTGCCGGGCTTCGATTCTCGCGGCTGGTTCGTGTTCCTCGGGCCCGCCGGAACGCCGGACGACGTGGTCAAGAAGGTCAACGCCGACGTGCGGACGGTGCTGGACGTGCCGGAGGTGAGGCAGCGTTTCGAGACGCTCGCCACCTACATCCGCCATCTCACGCCCGCGGAAACCGGAAAGTTCATCCGTGACGAGCAGGATGCATGGCGGCCGGTGGTCAAAAAGGTCGGCGTGACGTCGCCGTAACAGAAAGGGCGCCTCGCGGGCGCCCCTTCGCATTCCTGTGCCGGCGTTCGCCTACTTGCGACGCGAGATCGGCACGTAGTCGCGGCGGGTCGCGCCGGTATAGAGCTGGCGCGGACGGCCGATGCGCTGCGACGGGTCCTCGATCATCTCCTTCCACTGCGCGATCCAGCCGACCGCGCGCGCGACCGCGAACAGCACGGTGAACATGCTGGTCGGGAAGCCCATCGCCTTCAGCGTGATGCCGGAATAGAAGTCGACGTTCGGATAGAGCTTCTTCTCGATGAAGTATTCGTCGCTCAGCGCGATGCGCTCGAGCTCGATGGCGACCTGCAGCAGCGGATCGTCGCGATGGCCGGTCTCGGCCAGCACCTCGTGCGCGGTCTTCTGCATGATCTTGGCGCGCGGGTCATAGTTCTTGTAGACGCGATGGCCGAAGCCCATCAGACGGAAAGTGTCCTTCGGGTCCTTCGAGCGCTTGATGAACTCGGGGATACGGTCGACGGTGCCGATCTCGCCGAGCATCTTCAGCGCCGCTTCGTTGGCGCCGCCGTGCGCCGGGCCCCACAGCGCGGCAATGCCGGCGGCAATGCAGGCGAACGGGTTCGCGCCGGTCGAGCCGGCCAGCCGCACGGTCGAGGTCGAGGCGTTCTGCTCGTGGTCGGCGTGCAGGATGAAGATGCGGTCCATGGCGCGGGCCAGCACCGGGTTCGGCTTGTACTCTTCCGCCGGAACCGCGAAGCACATGCGCAGGAAGTTGGTCGCGTAGTCGAGGTCGTTCTTCGGATAAACGAACGGCTGCCCGACATTGTACTTGTAGGCCATGGCGGCCAGCGTCGGCATCTTCGCGATCATGCGGATCGAGGCGATCATCCGCTGCTGCGGATCGGAGATGTCGGTGGAGTCGTGATAGAACGCCGAGAGCGCGCCGACCGAGCCGGTCATCACCGCCATCGGGTGGGCGTCGCGGCGGAAGCCCTGGAAGAACCGGCTCATCTGCTCGTGGACCATGGTGTGGCGCGTCACGCGATAGTCGAAGTCGGCCTTCTGCGCCGGCGTCGGCAGCTCGCCGTAGAGCAGCAGGTAGCAGGTCTCGAGGAAGTCGCCGTGCTCGGCGAGCTGCTCGATCGGCACGCCGCGATAGAGCAGGACGCCCTCGTCGCCGTCGATGTAGGTAATCTTGGACTCGCAGGCTCCGGTCGAGGTGAAGCCCGGGTCGAACGTGAACATGCCGGTCTGGGCGTAGAGCTTGCCCACGTCGATCACGTCCGGGCCGATCGTGCCGCCGTATATCGGGAAGGTGTAATCCTTATCCCCGACCGACAGCTTCGCCGTCTTCATATTGGTGCCGGACTTTGCATCCATGTCGGTATCCTCGACCCCGCCGGCTCCGCGCCGAAGCGGTCACAAGCTCTCAAGTTCCGCGCGGGCGGAGTCCGCGCAAACGCCCGGAAATTGGGTATCCCATCCCGTTGTGCGCTGCAAGGCACGGGCCGCAGGCCCTGCCTTCAAGCTGGCCTTGCCTGATCCTTGAGCCGCCCGAGGCTTTCCTCGCGCCCCAGGACCGCCAGAACGTTGAAAATACCGGGGGAGGTCGTGCGGCCGGTCAGCGCCGCCCGCAGCGGCTGGGCCACCGCGCCGAGCTTTGCGCCCTTGCGCTCGGCATAGCCGCGGACGGCCTGCTCGGTCGCCTCGGCGGTCCAATTTTCGACCGCTTCGAGCACGGAAACGACCTCGCCGAGCAGCGACAGCGCCTCCGGCGTCAGCAGCGCCTTCGCCTTCTCGTCGAGCGACAGCGGCCGCGCCGCCCAGATGAAGCCTGCGGCGTCGAGCAGCTCGACCAGGGTCTTGGCCCGCTCCTTGAGTTCGGGCATGGCCGCCATGAACTGCTCGCGCACCGCGGGTGTGAGCTTTTGGGCGATCTCGGCCCCATGCGGCAGATGCGGCAGCAGGTTGTCGATCGCGATCAGCAGGTCGCGATCGGCGCTGCTGCGCATGTAGTGGCCGTTGAGGTTCTCGAGCTTGGCGAAATCGAAGCGAGCCGGCGAACGGCCGATCTGCGGCAGATCGAACGCCGCGATCATCTCCTCGGTCGAGAAGATTTCCTGGTCGCCGTGGCTCCAGCCGAGCCGCACCAGATAATTCCGCATCGCCGACGGCAGGTAGCCCATCGCCCGGTAGGCATCGACGCCGAGCGCGCCGTGGCGCTTGGAGAGCTTGGAGCCGTCCGGCCCGTGGATCAGCGGGATGTGGGCCATCACCGGCACCTTCCAGCCGAGCGCCTGATAGATCTGGGTCTGCCGCGCGCCGTTGTTGAGGTGGTCGTCGCCGCGGATGATGTGGGTGACGCCCATGTCGTGGTCGTCGACCACCACGGCCAGCATGTAGGTCGGCGTGCGGTCGGAGCGCAGCAGCACGAAATCGTCGAGGTTCTCGTTCTGCCAGGTGACGCGGCCCTGCACCTGGTCCTCGACCACGGTCTCGCCGGTGAGCGGTGCCTTGAGCCGGATGGCGGGCTTCACGCCGGCAGGCGCGTCCGCCGGATCGCGGTCGCGCCAGCGCCCGTCGTAGAGCCGCGTCTTGCCCTCGGCGCGCGCCTTCTCGCGCATGACGGAGAGCTCTTCCGGCGTGGCGTAGCACCGATAGGCCGTGCCCGCGGCGAGCATCTGCTCGACCACCTCGCGGTGCCGCTCGACGCGGGAGAACTGATAAACCGCTTCGCCGTCCCATTGCAGGCCGAGCCAGCTGAGCCCGTCGAGGATCGCGTCGATCGCCTCCTTGGTGGAGCGCTCGCGGTCGGTGTCCTCGATCCGCAGCAGCATCTTGCCGCCGCGCCCGCGCGCGTAGAGCCAGTTGAACAGCGCCGTGCGTCCTCCGCCGATATGGAGGAAGCCGGTGGGCGACGGTGCGAAGCGGGTGACGACGGGTTCGGTCATAACAGAGGGATGAGAAGTCCAAACGGCGGACGGGACGCGCCCGTGTATCATATGTCCTGCGAAGTTGGGACTCAGACGAGCGGACGGCGATCCCGATGTTGATCCAGGTTGTGCACTCTCACCCGCTGACCGACAGCTACGGTCATGCGCTGTTTGCGACCGTCGTGACCACGCTTCGGCAATCGGGGCACCAGGTCGTCGCGACCGATCTCGACCGGGAGGGCTTCGACCCGGCGATGCGGGCCGACGAGCGGCGCGGCTATTACCAGCGCCCTTATCCCGGCGACGCGGTCGCGGCCTATACGACAGAGCTGCGTCGCGCCGAAGCCATCATTTTCTGCTTTCCGCAGTGGTGGTTTTCGCTGCCGGCGACGCTGAAGGGCTATTTCGACCGCGTCTGGGCGCCGGGCGTGGCCTTCGAGCACGACCTCGCCGGCGGCCGGATCAAGCCGCTCTTAACCAATATCCGGCTGTTCGGCGTGGTCACGACCTACGGCTCGCCGTGGTGGCTCGCGCGGCTCGTCGCCGGCGATCCGGGCCGCAAGGTGCTGATGCGGGCGCTGAAGCCGATGTGCGGCCCGGGCGTGCGCTCATTCTATCTCGCGCATTACGACATGGACCGCTCGACGGCGGAAAGCCGGAAGGCCTTCATCGAGCGCGTCCGCACCGCCATATCCCGGATCTGACGGGCGTATGGTTTAGACTTGGCCTTCCGCCCCGGATTTGGCACAAGGCGGGCCGCGCGGGCGGGCGCAGACTGGATCAAGCCATGACGATTGCGGCAGAAGCACCAACCGAAGGCGGGCGCGATTTCATCCGAGATATCGTCCAGGCCGATCTGAATTCCGGCAAGCACAAGTCGGTGGTGACGAGGTTCCCGCCGGAGCCGAACGGCTATCTGCACATCGGCCACGCCAAGTCGATCTGCCTCAATTTCGGCATCGCCGAGGAGTTCGGCGGGCGCTGTCATCTGCGGTTCGACGACACCAATCCGGCCAAGGAAGAGCAGGAGTACATCGACGCCATCGAGCGCGACGTGCGCTGGCTCGGCTTCGATTGGGGCCGGCACCTCTATCACGCCTCCGACTACTTCGACCGGCTGTATGAATGGGCGGAATTGCTCATCAAATCCGGTAAGGCCTATGTCGACGACCAGACGCCCGAGCAGATGCGGATCAACCGCGGCACGCTGACCGAGCCCGGCCGGAACAGCCCGTTCCGCGACCGCACGGTCGACGAGAACCTCGACCTGTTCCGCCGCATGAAGGCCGGCGAGTTTCCAAACGGCGCACGCGTGCTGCGCGCCAGGATCGACATGGCGTCGGGCAACATCAACATGCGCGACCCCACGCTCTACCGCATCGTCAAGGCGCCGCATCCGCGCACCGGCACCAAGTGGTCGATCTATCCGAGCTACGACTACGCGCACGGCCA
>JAIESI010000125.1 GCA_019746135.1 Xanthobacteraceae bacterium | reverse complement strand
GAAAGGTGTTGCTGCACAACCACTTTCGCTGATTTGGCGCCCCGATGCGCTTATCTCTGTGAGATATCCGGGCTAGTCCGGCGACCGTTACGGCATAAGGCCGCGTCAGCCTTGCACCAATTCGTCTTTACCTCTCTGCGGTTCCTGCTACTTTCCGCCCAAGACCGCGGTGCGCTGGGCGCGCGCCGGCGTCGATCGGAACGGCGGTTCCGGCACAGTCGATCCTGAAATCACGGCCTTATTGCCGCGGAGAACCGCTATGCTCAGACGCGTCTTTACGCTTTGCTCCCTCGCCTTTGCCGCCACCGTTGCCGTCCTGCCCGCACGCGCACAGGAGGTGACGCTGACCGCCTTTGTCGCCGCGTCAATGAAAAACGCGGTCGATGACATCAACGCCGCCTTCACCAAAGCCACCGGCATCAAGGTGGTGGCGAGTTACGGCGCATCCTCCGCGCTGGCAAAGCAGATCGAAGCCGGCGCTCCGGCCGACCTGTTCGCCTCGGCCGACCTCGACTGGATGGACTATGTCGCCGGCAAGAAGCTGATCAAGGACGACACCCGGACGAACCTGCTCGGCAACCGGCTGGTGCTGATCGCACCGAAGGACGCCAAGCTCGGCAACGTCGCCATCGGCCAGGGCTTCGACCTCGCCAAGCTCGCGGGCGACAGCCGCATCGCCACCGGCGACGTGCGCGCCGTGCCGGTCGGCAAATATGCCAAGGCCGCACTGGAAAAGCTCGGCGCGTGGCAGGCCGCCGAAAGCAGGTTCGCGATGGCGGAGAACGTGCGCGCGGCGCTGACACTGGTCGGCCGCGGCGAGGCGCCGCTCGGCATCGTCTATGAGACCGACGCCAAGGTCGAGCCGAACGTGAAGATCATCGGGCACTTCCCGGAGGATTCGCATCCGGCGATCACCTACCCGGTGGCGCTGACGGTCAATGCGAAGCCGCAAGCGCAGCGCTATATCAACTTCATCCGCTCGAACACGGCGAAGACCATCTTCGAGACCTACGGCTTCACCTTCCTGATCCGCCCGGTATCGTAGGCGGCCAACACACGATGGGCGGCCGCACCGGCCGCCCCGGACCCACCGATGCTGCGACGGATCGCCCCTGCCCTGCTCGCCGTCCTGCTCTCCGCGCTGCCCGCGCGGGGCCAGGACGCGCCGGTCAGCGCCACGGTGTTCGCCGCGGCTTCGGTGAAGAACGCGCTCGACGACATCAACGCCGCCTACACGCGCAACACCGGGCGCAAGGTGGTGGCGAGCTACGCGGCCTCGTCGGCGCTGGCGAAGCAGATCGAGGAAGGCGCGCCGGCCGACGTGTTCATCTCCGCCGACCAGGAGTGGATGAACTACGTCGCACAGAAAAAATTGATCGTGCCGAAGTCGCGCATGAACCTGCTCGGCAACCGGCTGGTTCTGATCGCGCCGAAGGATTCGAAGCTCGACGACGTGAAGATCGGGCCGGGCTTCGACATTGCAACGCTCGCGGGCGACGGCCGCATCGCCACGGGCGACGTGCGTGCGGTGCCGGCGGGGAAATACGCCAAGGCCGCGCTGGAAAAACTCGGCGCCTGGAAGGCCGCGGAGCCCAAGCTCGCACCGGCGGAAAACGTCCGCGCGGCGCTGGTGATGGTCGCCCGCGGCGAAGCACCGCTCGGCATCGTTTACGAGACCGACGCCAAGATCGAGCCGGGCGTGAAGGTCGTCGGCAAGTTTCCGGAAAACTCGCATCCGCCGATCGTGTACTCGGCGGCGATGACGGTGAAAGCCAAGGGCGACGCGCCAAAGTATTTCGCCTTCCTCACCTCCGGCACCGCGCTGGTGGTCTTCGAGCGCTACGGCTTCACCTATCTGGTGAAGGCTGGACCGTGAATATCTCACCAAAGGGCGGTCTGGTGTCCCGGGCGCAGCGCGGCATGCAATGCCGCGCTGCAGACCCGGGACCCCGGTTGCTCTCCAAGAATAGAAAGAAAGCTGGGTCCGGGGCCTGCCATAGCGCGTCGAAGACGCGCGTAAACGCGCTTTTGGCATCACTTCGTGCTGCGCTGCGCCCGGGACACGAGACCGCCTGTGCTTAATCTTACGCCCGAGGAATGGACCGCGGTCGAACTCTCGCTCCGCATCTCGCTGATCGCGACCGTGGTGGCATTGCCGTTCGGGCTCGCCATCGCCTGGCTGCTCGCACGCAAGGATTTCTGGGGCAAGGCATTGCTCGACGGCATCGTGCACCTGCCGCTGGTGCTGCCGCCGGTGGTGACCGGCTATCTGCTCTTGGTCACGTTCGGACGCCGAGGCCTGGTCGGCTCGTTCCTCGCCGACATCGGCATTGTGTTCTCGTTCCGCTGGACCGGGGCGGCGCTCGCCTGCGGCGTGATGGGCTTTCCGCTGCTGGTTCGCGCCATCCGGCTGTCATTCGAGGCGATCGACCGGAGGCTTGAGGATGCAGCCTCGACGCTCGGCGCCAACGGGCTGTGGACCTTCTTCACCGTGACGCTGCCGCTCGCCCTGCCCGGCGTCATTGCCGGCATGGTGTTGTGTTTTGCGAAGGCGCTGGGCGAGTTCGGGGCAACCATCACCTTCGTTTCCAACATCCCCGGCGAAACGCAGACCATTTCTGCTGCGATCTACACTTTCACGCAGATCCCCGGCGGCGACGCCGCGGCGTTCCGGCTGGTCGTCATCGCGGTGGTGATCGCGTTGCTGGCGCTGATCGCCAGCGAATGGTTCGCCCGCCGCGCCGGCATGCGCTACCACGGGGACTGACATGCTCGCGGTCGACGTGGAAAAAAAGCTCGGCAGCGTGCAGATCGCCGTGAAGTTCGAAACCACCGGCCAGGCCACCGCGCTGTTCGGGCCTTCCGGCGCGGGCAAGACCTCGGTCGTCAACATGATCGGCGGGCTGGTGCGGCCGGACCGCGGGCGTATTGCTCTCGACGACACGGTGCTGTTCGACAGCGCGTCGCGCGTCGACGTGCCGGCGCACAAGCGCCGGATCGGCTACGTGTTCCAGGAGGGGCGCCTGTTTCCGCACATGACGGTGGCGCAGAACCTCGACTACGGCCGCTGGATGAGCGGACTGAAGGCGGATGCCGCCGAGCGCGACCGGATCATCGCGCTGGTCGACGTCGGCGGACTTCTGACGCGGCGGCCTGGAAGACTCTCCGGCGGCGAGCGCCAGCGCGTGGCCTTCGGCCGGGCGCTCTTGATGAAGCCACGGCTGCTGCTGCTCGACGAGCCGCTCGCCTCGCTTGATCGCGCGCGCAAGCTCGAAATCCTGCCGTATCTCGCGCGGCTGCGCGACGAGGCGCACGTCCCGATGATCTACGTCAGCCATCAGGCCGGCGAGATCCAGCGGCTATGCTCGCAGGTGGTGCGGATCGAGGACGGCCGCGTCGAGGCGTCCGGCGGGCTGGAATTGCTGGGGCCGGAGATCGCTCATTGACCCCGCCGTCCGGGCGCAGCGCGGCATGGAATGCCGCGCTGCGCCCGGAGCGATAGGCAAGACCCTTATCTCGAGGGCAAGACCCTTATCTCGTCGACGAAGCGTGCCACGCCGGCGCCTGGGCGTAGGCGCCGTGGCCGCGAGCATGCACGGACCGATGAGGGCCGCTTGTGGCAGCCCGGCTCTGGCCGCTGTTCGCAGAGCCTTGCTGTTGCGGACCCCACGATCCCCATATCTGGCCGCCACCGGAGTCATAGTAGTACGGCAGCATGCTTCCGTAGCGATCTGAGGACTGTGCAAACGCCGCCGATGTGAGGCTCACCGCCGCGGCCGCGGCGAGAAGAGCGAGCATTGACTTGCTGATCATGGGCTTCCTTCCTTGTGTTTCTTGTCGCCGTGAAAGAAAAAATTCTGATCAACTTGTGTTCCCTCACAACCTCGTGCCCGCCGTGGGGCTGCTTTGCATTTTTGAAAACTCGCTGACGATTTCGTAATCTGCGTTTAATGACCTCGTAATCTGCGCTTAATGTCGTCGCGTGACGCGGTTCGGATAGAGCAAATGTGCGAGCGCATCGTCTGCCTGACCGAAGAGACCGTGGAGACGCTCTATCTCCTCGGCGAGGAGCGACGCATCGTCGGCGTGTCGGGCTACGCGGTGCGACCGCCGCGGGTGCGTCGGGAGAAGCCGCGCGTATCGGCTTTCATCACGGCGGACGTGCCGAAAATTCTCGCGCTTGATCCCGATCTGGTGCTGACGTTCTCGGACTTGCAGGCCGACATTGCCGCCGACCTCATTCGAAAAGGCGTCGCCGTGCACGCCTTCAACCAGCGCGACGTTGCCGGCATCCTGGCGATGATCCAAACGCTCGGCGCCTTGGTCGGCGCGGGCGCGAAGGCCGATGCGCTGGTGCAATCGCTGCAGGCGCGCCTCGCCGAGGCACGGCAGCGCGCCGCGCGTCTCTCGCACCGGCCGCGGGTCTATTTCGAGGAATGGGACGAGCCGATGATCTCCGGGATCGGCTGGGTGTCGGAGCTGGTCGAGATCGCCGGCGGCGTCGATGTGTTCAAGGCGCTTGCCACGAAGAAGAGCGCAAGGGAGCGCATCGTTTCCCCCGGGCAGGTGATTGCGGCACAGCCCGACATCGTCGTCGCGTCGTGGTGCGGCAAGAAATTCGCGCCGGCGAAGTTCGCCGCGCGGCCGGGCTTCGACGCCGTTCCGGCGGTGCGAAACGGCTTCCTCCGCGAGATCAAATCGGCGCTGATTCTCCAGCCGGGGCCGGCCGCCCTCACCGACGGTCTTACCGCGCTCGAGGGCATCATTGCTGAATGGGCGGCGCGGCAGGCCTCGCAGGTCGCTTGAGACGGCCCGGTATGCTATGCTGCTGCTTCGCGATGGAACCCGGACCATGACCCCACGCACCTTCACTGCCACCACGCTCCGCCAGGACCTGTTGCTGGCGCTGTTCCTGGTCGTGCTTTGCGTCGTCATGCGGCTTCTGCCGCACGCCTCGAACTTCTCGCCGGTCGCGGCCGCGGCACTGTTCGCCGGCATGACGCTCGGCCGGCGCTCGCTCGCGATCGCGGTGCCGCTCGCGGCGCTGCTGGTCAGCGACGCGCTCCTCGGCGGCTACGGCTGGCAGATGATGGCCGTGGTGTACGGCGCGCTCGCCCTGCCGGCGGTGATCGGCATGGTCGCGCGGACGGCGCGCGTCGCCTACGTCGCGATCGGCGGCGCGCTCGCCGCCTCGCTGATCTTCTACGTGACGACCAACTTCGCGGTCTGGGCGCTGAGCGGGCTGTACACCCCGGACCTCAAAGGCCTGCTGGAGTGCTACATCGCGGCGCTGCCGTTCCTGAAATACACGGTCGCGGGCGATCTGTTCTGGAGCGTGGCGCTGTTCGGCGGCGCGGCCCTGCTGCGCCGGCGCGCCGAACGCTCCGAAGCGGAGTTCGCCCCGCAGCGCTAGGGCGTGGACTCATCAGATGCGGCCTCGGCCAGAGGTGCGCCGTGAGGGCCACAGGGTTTTCGAATGATACGATGCTGGACGCCTGTCGCGTCCTGTTCGGTATGACCGACGTGTTGCGGCGTGCACAAGGGCAGATGTTGGAAGCCTTTGGATTTGGTCCCCGCGAATGCTCCTATGACGTCATAGCCTCTGGTGCATTTTGGCGCCTGCGCGATTACTGCAAACACCGGCGCGCGCAATCTGTGCTCATCGTCGCTGCCCCC
>JAIESI010000277.1 GCA_019746135.1 Xanthobacteraceae bacterium | reverse complement strand
GGCATCCGCATGGACGCGGAGTTCGGCTCCTCGATGGTCTACATCACCAACCTCGACAAGCCGGGCTTCATCGGCAAGTTCTCGTCGACGCTGGGCGATGCCGGCATCAACATCGCGACCTTCCACGTCGGCCGCGAGGCGCCGGGCGCCAATGCGGTGGCGCTGATCGAGATCGACGGCGAGCTGCCGGCCGACGTGCTGGCCAAGGTCCGTGCGCTGCCGCAGGTGCAGTCGGCGAGGGTGTTGAAGTTCTAGTGTGGTTTCTGGTTGGTTTGCGTCAGCCTCTCCACGTCATGCCCGCGCTTAGCCGTCCGAAGGACGGCGTCGCTTCACTCGCCTATGTCGCGGGCATCCACGCCTTGGCTGCAGATAAGGCGTGGATGGCCGGGACAAGCCCGGCCACGACGACGGATGTTTCAGTGCGAACGTCAGCCCTTCGCCTCGGCATCCAGCGTGAACAGCTCTTGAGGCTTTCCCACGCCGCGCAGCGCGTAGCGGCCGACCGAGACGAGCCGCTGCCGGATCGCGCCGACCTCGGCGAACGCCGCCGACACCAGCATCGGCTGGTCGGCCGAGCGGCACATCGCCGCGATCCGGCTGGTCTCGTTGACCGCGGGGCCGATCACGGTGAAGTCGAGCCGCTCGATACTACCGACATTGCCGTAGAACACCTCGCCGACGTGCAGCCCGAGATACATGTCGGTCACCGGCAGGCCGTTGCCGCCGCGCCGCTCGTTCAGCTTGGCCACGCCTTCGCGCGCCGCGATTGCTGCGGCCAGCGCCGCGCTGCAGGAGCGCTCGCGGCCGTCGGCGGTGAACATCGCCAGCGTGCCGTCGCCGATCAGCTTCAGCACGTCGCCGCCGTGATCATGGATCGCCGAGACGATCACGTCGGCATAGTCGTTGAGCAGCGGGATCACCTGCTCCGGCGTGGTGTCGGTGATGCGGGTGAAGCCGCGCAGGTCGCTGAACCAGATCGCCGCGTCGATCCGGTCGGCGACGCCGCGCATGATGCGCCCGCCGAGCACGCGCTGGCCGGCGTCGCGGCCGAGATAGGTCTGCATCAGCGTGCCGGTCATGCGAACCAGCGACACCGATTTGATCGCCAGCGCGAAATACGGCGTCAGACGCTGCAGCGCCGCGAGGTCGGCGTCGCTGAACCCGTCCGGATTTCGCGTCGCCCAGGACGAGTACACGCAGTCCATCTCGCCGATCACGCCGTCGGCGGCGAAGCGGTTGATGATGGCGACGTAATCGGTCATGCCGAATTCGCGAATTTCGGCGATCGCTGCGAACTCGGTTTCGCCTTCGGGCAGCACCCTGCGGCGCAGCAGCGAGTCGCCGGTTTGCAGCATCCGGTAGAACGGGCTCTTGCGCCATCGCTCGGCGGCGAGCTCGTCTGCGGCGGTGCTGTCCGGCACCGGCACGGTGCGGCCGTATTCCATCAGCGGGGTCTCGTTGGGCAAATGCCCCCAGCGGAACAGCCGGCCTTCATGCACCGGATGCAGGGTGTCGATGAAGACATGGGCGCGCGCCACCGGCAGCCCGGCCTTGACGCAGCGCTCGCAGAAGCCGTCGACGATGGCGTTCTCGTTCTCGCCCGCAAGCCCGGCCTGCGTCAGCCAGGCTGCGATCTCCGAATGGGATTGCTCGTTCATGGGCGCGATATAGCACGCGGCTGTTTGACCTGTGTGTCGGAGAAAAGGGGGCGGGGTCCTGGCCGGCTCCTCGGACAGGGCGTTAACGCCCTGTTGTCGCAGCCGCGATGTCGCCGCCGCGCGGCCCCACGGAAACCCGAATTGCGCCGGTTCCTTCCGGGGCCATCATCCTGGGAGGGAGCGCCATGCGCCATCAATTGCTTTCGTTCGTTTCCGCACTTGCCGTCATTGCCGCCATTCCGGCCACCGCTGCAGAAATCGAGACCGCCTCGCAGATCGACGCTGTCACCGTCTACCCGGACAGCGCGATGGTCACGCGCGTGATCCGCCTCGATCTTCCTGCGGGCGACTCGACGCTGCTGGCGGGGGACTTCCCGCTGACGCTTGATCCGTCGTCGCTGCGGGTCGAAGGCGAGGGCGGCGCGCGCCTTGTCATCGGCGCGGTCGAAGCGCGCCCGCCCTTGCCGCAGCCTGCCGCGAACCTGCCGCAGATCGACAAGCGGATCGAAGCGTTGCGTGACGAGCGCGCCGCGCTCGACGGCGCGATCGCGTCGGCCACCGCGCGGCGCAGGTTCGCCGAGCGCTTTGCTGAGAAGTCGCCCGCGGGCCTCGGCGAGAAAGGCGAGGCGCGCCCGATCGGCGAATGGCGGTTGGCGTTTGCCGCCGTCGCCGAAGAGATCGCGGCTGCCGACAATGTGATCCGCGACGCAAATATCAAGCAGCGCGACATCGACCGTGAGATTGCCCGGCTCGAGGCCGAGCGCAACGCCACGCCGCCGAGGAAGATGCAGGTCCGGATCGATCTCAGCGCCGACGCGGCGGCGCCGGCACTCCTTCGCGTCACCTACGCGGTGCGCGGCGCACGCTGGATGCCGGCCTATGACGCCCGTCTCGGCACCGGCGGCAAGGACCGCAAGCCCTCGCTCGAGCTCATCCGGCGTGCCGAGATCGTGCAGACCACCGGCGAGGACTGGCCGGACGTCGCGCTGTCGGTCTCGACCGTTCGCATCGCGCAGGGCGGGAGCGCACCCGAGCTGCGGCCATGGATCGTGCAATATCTGCAGCCGATGCAGCGCAGAGTTCCCGAGTTCTCATCCGCGCCGGCCGCCGGCGCGGTGGTGCAGGACCAGCTTGCGAGGCGGGGCGACAATGCGCGCGCAAAAGTTGCCGAGGAGCAGCAGGCCACGGTGGAGGCCAACGGTTTCCAGGTGATGTTCCGGATTCCCGGCCGGATCGCCGTGCCGGCAGGGCAGGGAGCCAAGAGCTTCCGCATCGTGTCCTCGACGGTCACACCCGCGTTGATGGCGCATGCGGTACCGGCGCTCACCGAGACCGCGTTCCTGCAGGCGACATTCAAGCATGCCGAGGACGCGCCGCTCTTGCCCGGTCGGGTGTCGACCTATCGCGACGGCATCTTCGTCGGCCGCAGCCCGATGGCACTCGCCTCGAAGGACGAGGACGTGCGGCTCGGCTTCGGTGCCGACGACAAGGTCAAGGTCGTCCGTACCGTCGTTCGCCGGAACGAGGGCACCGCGGGCCTGATCGGCTCATCGAAGATCGACGAACGCGAGTTCAAGACCACCATCCGCAACGCTCACGATTTCCCGATCAAGGTTGCAATCGAGGACCAGATCCCGGTCAGCGAGCACGAGGACATCCAGGTCGAGCTGCTGCCGCTCACCACCCAGCCGACCGCGCGCGACCTGCGCGACCGCCGCGGCGTGATGGAATGGGCGTTCGAGGCCAAGCCCGGCGAGACCCGCGAGCTCAAGCTTGGCTGGCGTGTGCGCTGGCCGAAGGACAAGTCGGTGCAGTACACGCCGCAAGGCTAAAAAGCGCACCGTTGCAGCGAGCCGTTCCGGGACGGCGCATAGCGCCGGGCCCGGAATCCAGAGCCAAGCGAGGCCGTTAGCCGTGTGGCTCTGGATGCCGGGCTCGCTCGCCCCGGAATGAGGGTGGCGGGATATCGCCTCACTTCTTGATGCACACCGCGTAGAGCCGGGCCGTCACGTCGCCGTCGCGCTTTTCGCCGCGGTTCGTCACCGCGACCGTCCAGCTCGACGGCGAATCCGGAAAGCTCTCCTGCATTTCCAGCGAGGCGCGCTGGCCGCGGACCGAGCGCATGCCGCCCGAGATCACGTAGGCGCCTGGATCGCGGCAGCTCACCGACTGCCGGGCGACGCCGTTCTCGGCCTTCACCAGCACGTCGGCTTCGGCGAAATACACCGTCTGATAGCCGCGGATGTCCGCGCCGTCCTTGGTGCCGAGGCAGACCGCATAGGCGCGCGCCTCGGCGGCAGGCGATGCGGCCGCCGCGCCGTTGACCGCGCTGATGTTCCAGCCGTTCGGATCGGGATAGCTCAACTCCAGCCGGAGGCTGTTCGGCCCGCGAAAGTCCGGATCGAGCCCGAAGCCGCCCGAAACCACCAGCGAGCCCTGCGGGCAGGTCTGGCGGCCCGCCGTGCTGGCGAAGCCTGCCGGCACGTTGAACTTGGTCGACACATGCGCGATGCGTGCTTGCTGGGCGAGCAGCTTCGATGCCTTGCGCGCCGCGGGCAGCATGCAGAGCGCGTAGCCGCGTACCTGCAGCGACTTCACGCTCTCCGGCTTCTGCCGGTTGACCATGCGCACCACCCAGGATTCGCCGTCCGGATAGCTCTCGATCATGCGCAGCGCGGCCTTTCCCTGCAGGATGCCGACGCCGCCGGCGATGGCGCGGCCCTTCGGGCAGGTCGAGGCGCCGGTGCGGACGGTGTCGGCCTCGTCGTTCCAGAAGAAGGTCGGGCTGAAGATTTCGATATAGGGGAGCTGGGCGATTTCGACCGGCTGCTGGGCGGTCTGCGCGCCGGATGGCGCGGCGGTGGCCGCCAGACAAAGTGCCGCGATCAGCGATGTGCCGGTTGATTTCATGATGCCCCTTTTTCGTGAGAAGTCTTTTTTCCCCGGGCGGAGCCTGTCGTGGCGGGCCTCCATTCGCAAGAGGCCAATGGCCGCGACCGGCTGCCCCGGGCCAGGATGTGGGCAATCCTTGGTACCGCCTCACAATTGCTTGAAATCAAAAGGTAAATCGTACCCAGGGTGGGACTTGCGGGCGGCTTCGCCGCCTTGTCTCGCGCGGTGTCATCCTTTATCCGAGATTAGGCCCCAATTCGGATCAAAGCAGCCTCGGGGCGCTGCTCGCAAGAATTGGGGGGAAGGATACCCGTATGGCGAATGTGGTTGTGGTCGGCTCGCAGTGGGGCGACGAAGGCAAGGGCAAGATCGTCGATTGGCTCTCCGAGCAGGCCGATATCGTCGTGCGGTTCCAGGGCGGGCACAACGCCGGCCACACGCTCGTCATCGGCAATGCGACCTACAAGCTGTCGCTGCTGCCCTCGGGCGTTGTCCGCAACAAGCTTTCGGTGATCGGCAACGGCGTCGTGCTCGATCCCAAGGCGCTGGTCGACGAGATCGGCCGGCTGAAGGAGCAGGGCGTCACGGTGACCCCGGAAAGTCTCCGCATCGCCGAGAACGTCACGCTGATCCTGCCGTTGCATCAGGAACTCGACGTCGCGCGCGAGAAGGCGTCCGGCAAGGGTGCGATCGGCACCACCGGCCGCGGCATCGGCCCAGCCTACGAGGACAAGGTCGGCCGCCGCGCGATTCGGCTGATGGACCTCGCCGATCTGCAGATGCTCAACGGCAAGATCGAACGGCTCCTGGCCCATCACAACGCGCTTCGGCGCGGGCTCGGCATGGAGGAGATCGCGCCGCGCGCGGTTTACGACCACCTCGCGGCGATCGCGCCGAAGGTGCTGCCGTTCATGGATTCGGTCTGGTCGCTGCTCGACGAGAAGCGCCGCGAGGGCAAGCGCATCCTGTTCGAGGGCGCGCAGGGTGCGCTGCTCGACATCGACCACGGCACCTATCCTTATGTCACCTCGTCGAACACGGTGGCGGCGCAGGCCGCGACCGGCTCGGGGCTCGGGCCGAACGCGATCGGCTACGTGCTCGGCATCTG
>JAIESI010000313.1 GCA_019746135.1 Xanthobacteraceae bacterium | reverse complement strand
CCGTCCGGCGGCGAGATCTGGCTGAAGGTCGGCTGGACCGCGGCCGGCGGCCAGTACATGAGCGTCAAGGACACCGGGCCCGGCATTCCCGAGGAGGAAATCCCGGTGGTGCTGTCCTCGTTCGGCCAGGGCTCGAACGCGATCAAGTCGGCCGAGCAAGGCACCGGGCTCGGCCTGCCGATCGCCAAGAACCTGGTCGACATGCACGGCGGCACCTTCACGCTCAAATCCAAGGTCCGGATCGGCACCGAGCTGATCGCCACGTTCCCGCCGGAGCGGGTGATGGCCGCGCTGCCGCCGCTGTCGCAGACCGCGCCGCCGATCGTCCCGGAGCAGCCGGAAGAGCTCGCCGCGGCCCCGCGCAAGAGCCGGCGCTCGCTGTTCAAGTTCGGCGGCTAGAGCAGGTCCATTGGAACTGCGCCACCGTCACCACCGTCATGCCCGCGCTTGGCCGTTCGAAGAACGGCTATGCCCGGCCATGACAACGGATGGTTCAGTGCAGGCCGAATAGCCGCGAATTGCGTTCCGCGCCGCGCGGCTTATGTTGAAGCCGCGCTCCCGATTCAATCCGCTCAGGTCGAAGGCCTTGATCGAAACCCCGTGCGAGAAAATCTGCGTGCTCGATCCGCCGAGCGGGCTTTGCCGCGGCTGCGGGCGGACGCTGGCCGAGATCGAGCGCTGGACGGCCTATGACGACGGCGAGCGCGCCCGGGTGATGGCCGAACTGCCGGCCCGGCTCGCCGCCATCAAGGCGCGGGCCGGCGTCGCGGCGCACTTGTAAGGCCGGCCGCCGTGTCCCGCCGCCTGCTCTGGATTCTGCTGATCGGCCTCGCGCTGGCGTTCGTGCTGCTGATTGCGCAGAACGGCCAGGACAAGATCGCCGGTCTCTCGACCGATGATCTCGGATCGCTGGTCTATCACGTCGGTCTGGTGGTGCTGATCGGCGGCGGCGTCCTGGTGCTGTTCCGCGAGAGCGTCTCCAAGGCGCTGGAAGCCGTGCTGTTCTGGGTCGTGGTCGGCCTGGTGCTGGCGGTCGGCTACACCTACCGGGCGGAGCTGCGCGGCGTCGCCGACCGGGTGATGGCCGAACTGGTGCCCGGCCGCGCGGCGCAGCTCAGCGCGCGCTCGGTGGAGATCGTGCGCGGCCGCGGCGGCGATTTCCAGGTGGCGGCACAGGTCAACGGCACGCGCGTCGCCATGGTGCTCGACACCGGCGCGAGCACGGTGGTGCTGACCCAGGATGCGGCCAAGGCCGTGGGCCTGCCGCTCGAGCTCTTGTCCTACGATGTGCAGATCGACACCGCGAACGGCCGCGCCCGCGCGGCGGCGGTCACGATCGACCGCATCGTGGTCGGCGAAATCGTCGAGCGCTCGGTGCCGGCGCTGGTGGCGCAGCCCGGGCAGCTGCGCGTGAGCCTGCTCGGCATGACGTTCCTCAACCGGCTGCAAAGCTGGGAGGTGCGCGGCGACAAGCTGGTGATGCGCGGCAATCCCTGATGGTATGCTCATGCCATGGCCAGCGATCGCCTTGCTCGAATGCGGCAAAATCCAGCCGGCGATTGGCGGATCGAGGATATTGCTGCTCTATGCCGCGAGCACGATATCCGCTGCACGGCTCCGACCGGTGGAGGCTCCCATTACAAGGTGTCGCATCTGAGCCAACGTGATATTCTTACGATACCGAACCGTCGCCCAGTCAAACCGATCTACATCCGCAAATTGGTTCGTTTTGTCGACGCCGTGACGGGAAAATAGAGATGCCGGACGCAAACCTCGACTATCCGGTTCTGATCGAACCTCTGGCCCCCGAAGATGGAGGCGGCTTTGTTGCGGTCGCCCTAGACTTGCCGGGCTGCATGTCCGATGGCGCGACTGCGGAAGAAGCGCTGGCCAGTATCAAAGATGCTATTTCGGCCTGGCTCGACGAAGCACGCGTTCTGGGCCGCCCTATTCCAGCCCCGTCCCGGCATCACGTCGCGGCCGAGTAGACGGCGCTGCGCTCACATCAGGCTCGCGGCAAAGCGCGCCGCGACCAGCAGCAGAAACAGCCCGAAGCCGACTTCCAACTGCCGCTTCGACAGCCGGTGCGCGAGCCGCGCGCCGTAGGTCGCGGTGAAGCTCGACACCGGTGCCATGATGGCGACGCCGAGCAGCGAGACGTAGCCGATCGACAGCGGCGGCAGCAGCGCCATCTGCGGCAGGCCCGCGAGCATCAGCCCGATGGTGCCGGCAATGGTGATCGGCACGCCGAGGCCGGCCGACGTCGCCACCGCATTGTGCAGCGGCTTGCCGTAGAGCGTCTGGATCATGTTGGAGATCGACCCGCCGCTCACGCCCATCAGCGACGAGGTGATGCCGATCAGAAAACCGTAACCGGACATCGCCGCGCGGCCGGGGAAATCGTCGGCGATCCGCCAGCTGTCGCGGCCGAACAGGAGCTTGATCGCAATGATGCTCACGACCACCAGGAACACCACCTTGAACACCGCGGCCGGCGCGAAGTAAGCGATCACCGAGCCCGCCGCGATGCCGAGCACGGCCGGCCACGCCCACTGCCGCATGACGCCGGCCAGCACGAAGCCCTTCGCCCGGTGCGCCAGATACGAGCGGATGGTGGTCGGAAGAATGATCGCCATCGAGGTGCCGACGCAAAGCTGCATCCGCACCTCCTCGGGCACGCCGAGGATGCGAAACACCTCGTAGAGCACCGGGACGATGATCGCGCCGCCGCCGATGCCGAACAGGCCGGCGAGAATGCCGGTGGCAACGCCGCCGACCACCACGGCCAGGACCAGCAAAGCCAGCTCGCCGAGCGGCACGCCGAGCAGCATCGAGTTCTCCGGAAAGACCTGAGCGAGGCGTCAGGCCGCGGCGGTTTGCGCCAGTTCCGCGGGCCTGTCCACCACCAGGCCGAGCGCCTCTGCCAAGACCTGCGCGCATGCGCCGGGCTTCACGGCTTCGACCGCGAGGTGGCGGCGGAACGCGCGCGCGCCCGGCACGCCGTGGAACAGCCCCAGCACGTGGCGGGTGATGGAATTGAGCCGCGCGCCGCGCGACAGCTCGCGCTCGATATAGGGGATCAGCGCCAGCGCCGCGTCCTTGCCCGAGGCGAACGGCGCGGCCTTGCCGAACAGGACCGGATCGGCCTGCAGCAGCCGCCACGGCTCCTGATAGGCGGCGCGCCCCATCATCACCCCGTCGACCTTTTCGAGATGCGCGCGCGCGGCCTCGATCGACGGAATGCCGCCGTTGATGATGACCGGCAGCTTCGGATGCGCGGCCTTGAGCCGATAGACGAGCCCGTAGTCGAGCGGCGGAATATCGCGGTTCTCGCGCGGCGACAACCCTTTGAGCCAGGCCTTGCGCGCGTGCACGATCAAGGCATCCGCGCCGGACGTCTCGGCCATCGCCGCGAACGCCGGCAGCACCGCCTCCGGATCCTGCTCGTCGATGCCGATGCGGCATTTCACCGTGACCGGGATCGCGACCGCAGCCTTCATCGCCGCAACGCAATCGCCGACCAGCGCGGGCTCCGCCATCAGGCACGCGCCGAAGCGGCCCTCCTGCACACGGTCCGACGGGCAGCCGACGTTGAGGTTGATCTCGCGATAGCCGAAATCCTCGCCGATGCGGGCGCATTGCGCGAGCGCCGCCGGATCGGAACCGCCGAGTTGCAGCGCGACCGGCTGCTCGGCCGGATCGAAGCCGAGCAGCCTCTGCCGGTCGCCGTGCAGCACCGCGCCGGTCGTCACCATCTCGGTGTAAAGGAGCGTGTGCCGCGTCAAAAGGCGATGGAAGAACCGGCAGTGCCGGTCGGTCCATTCCATCATCGGTGCGACGGCAAATCTATGCGATTGATTTATATGCATTTTTTCAACGCGATCAGATCGTTAGGTCCTGTCGTGTGCACTCATTTTTCGACGCCATACGACGATTTTTCCGGGTTTTCGACGCCTCAGTGCACACGGAGCGCACACGCTGTGGCTACCTTTAGCAGATTAAAGTCGGGTTCGTGGCGCGCCCAGATTCGGCGAAAGGGGAAGGCTGTCAATGAAACCTTCCGACGCCGGACAGATGCGGCAGAATGGGCTCTCGATATCGAGCGGCGTATTGACCGCCAGGAACCTGCAACGACGCGGTCGCGCGATACCAAGCTCGTGGGTGATCTAATTGCGCTTCATCGGGCAGATCTGCAGGAAGTCGGCAAGAAGATTGGCCGGTCGAAAGATGCCAGTTTAAAGGTTCTTGACGAACGCAGCGGACACTTGCTTATCGGAGAACTCGATCGTGAGCGTCCAATCAAGTTTGGCAAAGAGCGCGCAGCCGAGGGCGCCGGCCCCGTCACCGTCGCAATGGACCCGGGCTACATCAAGGCAATTTACTCACACGCTGCTGCCGTTCACGGCCTCTTGGCTCCAATTGAGCCGCGCGCGAATTGCCCTCGGGCGGCTCGCCCTTGTCGGCAAAGGCAATGAACGCGACCGGCGCCCTACCCAGGAAGAACTCGACCAGATTATTGCCGGCTTCGAAACGAACGAACGTCAGAAAATTCCGGTGGGGCGCATGGTTCGCTTCGCAGTCGCGACGGCCATGCAACAAGATGAAATCGTCCGGCGCCAATGCGCCGACCTCGAGATCGACGAGCTTCATTTTCACGATCTTCGCCACGACGGTACCAGCCGTCTTTTCGAGGCGGGCCTGATATTCGGCCTCCTGCAACGGGACAACGGGGGTTTGCGGCGGCGCGGGTAACGCCGCGACACTTTGCTGCGGTTTTTTTGTGAGCCATGCTCCGTCGCCAATTACCGAGCATTGCCAGCCATTAAAACTCACGCATGCCGCCACTGTTGGCGGCGGAATGCGGGTGATGAATGTACAGTCGAGAAGAAACGCCCTTTGCCTTTCTGACTTTCGGTGCCGCCGAAATCAACGGACGTCTCCGAACGTTTAGTCAGCCACTGTCCCTGAAGCGCCTCAACGAGGCTTGCGTTTTTGGTCCGGTATTTTCTAAAAAATCCTGCAAGCCAGCCGCGATAGCAAGCAACCTCTCATCGCAACCGCCAGGCGCAGCAAGCATCAGACCAACCGGTGCAGAACCTATTTCGGAGCAAGGCAAACTAATCGCACAGCCATCCAGCGCCACTGCCGATGACGATTCTGTAAGGCGCTGGTTCGATTTCCAGTATCTGGAACACTGCACGGCTACGACGTCTTCATATGACGGATTGCCACTTAATATTCCGGCGTCGCGTGAAAACGCATTCATTCCGTCTACGAATTCGGGATCGATGTTCGCGTCATAGCAAGGAAGATCACGCTTGATGATGTCGACGTTGCTTCGTAGGCTTCGTCGACGGGGACGATCATCTCAACTTCAGCGTCGATGCCCTCATTCTTAAAGAAGCCGAGCTCGACAGCGGCGTCGGCAGGAACGTAAGAGTTGGAAATCAGATCGGGCAGAGCGATTTTCAGTGTCATTGGACGTCCTTAACGAGCCTGCTCATCGTAATAGTGGATTTCAAAAAGCATGCAGCCGCTGACCGACCTAAACGGGCCGTGATAAGCTCAGAGCCGGTCCCGGAATTTTGCACAGGGCGCTAAGTGGAATTTCTGCCTGACGGCAGGCACGCTATGCCTGCGAA
>JAIESI010000067.1 GCA_019746135.1 Xanthobacteraceae bacterium | reverse complement strand
CTGCCGCTGCCCGCGCGGCCTGGACTTGCGCGGGCGTGGCGCGGACGGCGCGCGAGCGGCTCGCCGCCGCACGGCGGTGCCGGTACGAACGCCGGCTATATCGCGGCGCACCAAAGATTGCGCCCAGCGGACGGGTGATGACGCCGAGCAACGCGCTGGGCAGGTCCCGCGCCTGCACGGGTGCGGGCACCGCAGCCAGCGCCATGGCCGCCGTCAGCAGACCCAGAACCAACAACACCCCGCGACGCATCAACCGCCTCCGCTTCACTGGAATTTCACAGCGAAGCCCAAATGGTTGTCCAAAGAAAACAACGATCTGGTCCTTGCCCGGTTCCAGCCGCCGCCAATCAGTGTACAACACCGGCTCCGCCCACGATCCCCCAGATTTGGTCTATCGCGCACCCACCGTAATAGCGTCATAACGCCTCAAGGCAGGACAAGCCGGAAGGAACCCCTGTGTCCACAAAAGATTCCGCGCCAATTGTGGCGGCCCAAGGAACTCCCGCCTCGACTCCCGCCCCGCGGAAGCTGCACAACCTCGCCTATGGGCTGGAGCGGATCGGCCTCATCCCACTGCGCGCGCCGATCCTGTCGGCAATCGTTCTGGCATTGCTGTGTGTGGTTGCGGCGCTGGGCGTCGAACGGCTGAAGGTCGATGACTCGCTCAGCCAGCTGTTTCGTTCCGAAACCAAGGAGTTCCGCCAGTATGAGGAGGTGACCAAGCGCTTTCCGTCGACCGAGTACGACGTGCTCGTCGTGGTCGAGGGCAAGAACCTGATGGCGCGCGAGTCGATCGAGAAGATTCGCGACCTCGTCACCGACCTGCAACTGATCGACAGCGTGCGCGGCCTGATCTCGCTGTTCTCGGCACGCCAGCCGCCGGAGCCGGGCAAGATTCCGGCGCCGGTGTTCCCGGACGAGCTTCCGACCGGCGCAGCCTATGACGCGCTGGTGCAGCGCGTCCTCGCAAACGAGATCATCCGCGGCAAGCTCCTGTCCGAGGACGGCACGCTGGCGCTGATCGTGCTCGCGCTCGATCCCGCGGTCGTCGGCGGCAAGGGGCTGAACACGACGATCGGCGAAATCCGCAAGACCATGCAGGAGGATCTTGGCTCGACCGGCCTCACCGCGCAGCTCGCCGGCGTGCCGACCATGCAGCTCGAGATCCGCAACGCGGTCGAGCGCGACAGCATGCTCTACAACACCATCGGCTTCGTCGCCGGCTGCCTGATCGCGATCGCCTTCTTCCGGCGCGTGTCGTTCATGATCATTGCCGCCGCGCCGCCGCTGATCGCCATCCTGCTGTCGCTCGGCGCGTTCGGCTGGCTCAATTTCAGCCTCAACATGTTCCTCAACGTGATGACGCCGCTGATCATGGTGATCAGCTTTTCCGACAGCATGCAGCTCACGTTTGCGGCGCGCGACCGGCTGATCGCCGGGATGGACAAGTACCAGGCGTTCCGCGAGGCGGTGCTGGTGGTGGGCCCGGCCTGCGTGCTGACCCACGGCACCGCGGGCATTTCGTTCATCGCGCTGATGTTCTCGAGCTCCGACCTGATCCGCACCTTCGGCGAAGCCGGCCTGATGGCAACCGTCATCGCGCTCGTCGGCGTGCTGTCGCTGGTGCCGGTGCTCGGCGTGCTCCTGATCCGCAAGGAAGCGAAGTTCTCGGTCGAGACCAAGGGCTCCGACCTCGGCGTCCAGGTGCTGCGGAGCTTCTGCAGCTGGATCGCCCGGCGCATGGTCAGCCATCCGGGGCTCTACAGCCTGATCGCGCTCCTGGTGGTCGCGGGCCTCTCCTTCATCTATGCGACGCTCGAGCCGCGCTATCGTCTCGCCGACCAGGTGCCGGACAAGCGGCAGGCCGTGGAGGCCTCGGGCCGGCTCGACGCCAAACTGACCGGCGCGAACCCGATCGACATCCTGATCGAACTCCCGAAGGGAGCCGGGCTCTACGACGCGCCTACGCTTTCGACGATTGCCGCGGTCCACACCATCGTCGAGCAGCAGGCCGGCGTCGGCAACGTCTGGTCGCTCGACTCGCTGCGGCGCTGGCTTGCCGAGAAGGCCGGCAAGGCCGATCTCGAAACCCTCAAGCAGTATGTCGACATCCTGCCCGAGCATCTGACGCGCCGGTTCATTTCCGCCGAGAAGGACGCGGTCGTCGTGTCGGGGCGCATCCCCGACGTCGATGCGAGCCAGCTTCTGCCGGTGATCGAGAAGCTCGACAAGGCGCTCGACGCCGTCCGCAAGGCGCACCCCGGTTACGAGATTTCGGTCACCGGGCTTTCGGCGATCGCTGCGCGCAACAGCGCCGACATGATCGGCAAGCTCAACCGCGCGCTGACCATCGAAATCATCTTCGTCGCGGCCTTCATCGGGCTCGCCTTCCGCTCGTTCGCGGTCATGCTGGTGAGCATCCTGCCGGGCATCTTCCCGGTGGTGATGTCCGGCACGGTGCTGTGGCTCCTCGGCGAGGGCCTGCAATTCGCCAGCGTGGTGGCGCTGACCGTGTCGTTCGGGTTGGGGCTCAGCGCGACCATCCATTTCCTCAACCGGCTGCGGCTGGAGAGCAGACCGGGGCTCGATCCCAGCGTCTCGGTCGAGCAGGCGACCATTCTGGTCGGACCGGCGCTGATCCTGACCTCGGTGGTGCTGTCTTGCGGGCTTGCGGTGATGGTGTTCTCGGACCTGCCGTCGCTGCGGCTGTTCGGCTGGCTCAGCGCCTTCTCCATGATGGCGGCGCTGGTCGCCGACCTGCTCATCCTGCGGCCGACGGCGATGTACGTGAACCAGATCGCCCGCAGGTTCAGCAAGTCCGCGGGCTAGCCGTGCGGTTAACGCCTCGATAATTCGTCGGCTAAAAGTCGACCGCAAATTCCAACGGGATTGCAGACGTTTGCGCTGCATAGTCCGCGCTGTCGGGGAAATCCGGGAGACGGACTGTGTCCAACACCACCAAGAAGACCATCAGAACCTTGCTGCTCGTGGCGCTGTGCGTGCTGGCGCTCGGGCGGCATGCTGATGCGTCGCTGTTCGGCTTGCCGAAGTCGCTGAAGACGTCGCCGCTTGCAGGCCTCGAGATGAACCTGCGGATCTGGGGCCCTTCGGCTGAAAGCTTCTTCTGCATCGAGCACCTGCCGGCCTGCCAGGCGTCGCAGGAGCAGGCGAACTAGCCTGCCCGCCGCGGCAGCCACACCGGCGGCCCAATCCTTAACTCCGCGTTAACCAAACTGGTCCACCTCTGAGGGAACCGGTTGAGGGGAGGCGCGGGGTCGCATGGGCTACATCGATCCGGATCATTGCGCGCGCACGTCGCGCGCCATGCACCTTGAAAAGCGCATTCTGGTGACCGGCGGCTCCGGCTTCCTCGGCTCGCACCTCTGCGAGCGGCTGCTGGCCGAGGGGGCCAACGTCATCTGCGTCGACAATTTCTTCAGCGGCACGCGCAGCAACGTCGAGCACCTGCTCGACAACAAGCGCTTCGAGCTGATGCGCCATGACGTGACGTTCCCGCTCTATATCGAGGTGGACCAGATCTACAATCTGGCGTGCCCGGCCTCGCCGATCCACTATCAGCGCGATCCGGTGCAGACCACCAAGACCAGCGTGCACGGCGCGATCAACATGCTGGGCCTCGCCAAGCGGGTGCGGGCCTCGATCCTGCAGGCCTCGACCTCGGAGGTTTATGGCGATCCGGCGGTGCACCCGCAGCCGGAGGACTACTGGGGCCACGTCAACCCGATCGGCCCGCGCTCCTGCTACGACGAAGGCAAGCGCTGCGCCGAGACGCTGTTCTTCGACTACCGGCGGCAGCACAACCTGCGGATCAAGGTCGCCCGCATCTTCAACACCTACGGCCCGCGCATGCACCCCAACGACGGGCGCGTGGTGTCGAACTTCATCGTCCAGGCGCTGCTGAACCGCGACATCACCATCTACGGCGACGGCTCGCAGACCCGCTCGTTCTGCTATGTCGACGACCTGATCGACGGGCTGGTCCGGCTGATGGATACGGACGACGGCGTCACCGGCCCGATCAACATCGGCAACCCGGGCGAGTTCACGATGCTCGAGCTCGCCACCATGGTGCTCGGCATCACCGGCTCGCGTTCCAATATTGTGCACCGCCCGCTGCCGCAGGACGATCCGAAGCAGCGGCGGCCGGACATTTCCAGGGCCCAGGAGGTCTTGAGCTGGGTCCCACGCACGCCGCTCCGACAAGGGCTTGGACGAACCATCGAATATTTCGATAAGCTGCTGCAGGACGATACGGTCCGGGTGCGGGTGGTGACCGCGGCCTGACCGGCCGCGCCTATTCACCAGCCGGAGCAGCTTTTCATGACGACCGAACGTGTTGCCGTCCGCGTCTCCGACGCGGAGATGAACCGCCGTTGGGACGCGGTTCGCAAGCTGATGCGCGAGCGCGGCATCCAGGCGCTGGTGGCCTATCACACCGAGGACTGGCTCGGCGGGCACGCGCGCTGGTTCACCGACATTCCGACCCACAACGGCTACGGCCGCACCGTGGTGTTCCACGCCGACGACCTGATGACCATCGTGCAGCAGGGCAACTTCGGCGGCCGCCGCAGGCTCGACGGCAAGGATCCGTATCATCGCGGCGTCGGCGAATTCCGCCTCACGCCGTTTTTCTCGTCGGTGCGCTACACCACCGGCTATCACGCCGAGATCGTGCGCGAACTCATCAAGGAGCGCGGCTACAAGACCATCGGCTTCGTGCTGCCGGAGACCATGCCGCACAAGCTGGTGAACGGCATCCTTGAAGGCTTCGAGGGGCTGAAGGTCATCGACATCACCGAGCAGATCGATCGGCTGATCGCGATCAAGGGCCCGGAGGAGCTCGACCTGCTGCGCCGCTCCGCCGAGATGCAGGACAAGGTGTTCGAAAAGGTGGTGCAGGAGATCAAGCCGGGCATGCGCGACGTCGACGTCACCGCCATGGCCTATGGCTACGGGTGGACGCAGGGCTCCTCGCAAGGCATCTACCTCGGCGCGTCGAACCCCCTCGGCAAGCCGTCGCTGCTGATGGGCCGGCACTTCCAGGACCGCGTGCTGCAGAAGGGCGACCACATGACCTTCCTGGTCGAGGTGAACGGCCCGGGCGGTTATTTCACCGAGGTCGGCCGCACGATCGTGCTCGGCAAGGCGTCGCAGGAGCTGAAGGACAGCTTCGCGCAGACGGTGGAGGCGCAGGATTGTTCGGCAAGCCTGCTCAAGCCCGGCGCGTCATGCCGCGAGATCGCGCGGCAGCACGACGAGTTCATGAAGGCGAGGGGGCTGCCGCCGGAGTTGCGGCTCTACAGCCACGGCCAGGGCTACGACATGGTCGAGCGCCCGCTCATCCGCGTGGACGAGCCGATGCAGATCGAGCCGGGCATGTGCCTTGCGGTGCATCCGGGCTTCGAGACACCGAACCTGTTCGTGATGGTCTGCGACAACTACATCGTCGCCGGCAACAGCACCGACCGCATCCACAAGACCGAGCGGAAGATTTTCGAGGTGAGGTAACTCACACTGCCGTCATTCCGGGGCGCGAGGCGTAGCCTCATAGGCGCTAGGTTAGTAGGTAGACGCCAAGAGTCACGATGTGATTCAAGATTGGGATGGTGATTCGTGCTG
>JAIESI010000211.1 GCA_019746135.1 Xanthobacteraceae bacterium | reverse complement strand
GACATCGAGAGCGGGCTCGTCGCCCTGGCCACCGAGATCCGGGAGCGGGGCATCCGCTCCATCGCCATCCCGCCGCTGGGCAGTGGCCTCGGCGGCTTGGAGTGGCGCGACGTCAAGCCACGGATTGTCGAGGCGCTGCGCGGCATCAACGACCTCGAGGTCATCCTGTTCGAGCCCGCCGGCGCCCCCGTGGATGGCCGCGGCATGGCCTCGAGCAAGGCCCCGCCGATGACCGCCGGCCGGGCCGCCCTGGTCGGGCTGATGCACCGCTATCTGGGCGGCCTGATGGACCCGTTCGTGACGCTGCTGGAAGTGCACAAGCTCATGTACTTCATGCAGGAGGCCGGGCAG
The DNA here is from genome assembly GCA_019746135.1 of Xanthobacteraceae bacterium. Classification (GTDB taxonomy): domain Bacteria; phylum Pseudomonadota; class Alphaproteobacteria; order Rhizobiales; family Xanthobacteraceae; genus Z2-YC6860. Next base: position 5,275 of record JAIESI010000211.1, on the reverse strand, counting down.
CTCCTGCGCCTGCGCTATGCCAAGGCGCCCTACGGCCCCTTCGCCGAGAACCTCGGCAACGTCCTCGCCCAGGTCGAGGGGCATCTGGTTGCGGGCTACCGTGACGGCGGCGACGCCCCGGACAAGCAGCTCACCCTCGTGCCGGGTGCCGTGGATGACGCCATGACCTTCCTCGAAGGAGAGGAGGCGACGCGGGCGCATTTCGATCGCGTGGCTGCGCTCGTCCAGGGCTTCGAGACGCCGTTCGGGCTGGAGCTACTCTCCACCGTGCACTGGGTCGCCAAGGATGCCCCGGACGCGACGCCGGCGGACATCGTCGCCCGCGTGCATGGCTGGGGTGAGCGGAAGCGCCGCTTCTCGCCGCGGCAGATCGGCCTGGCGCTCGACACGCTGGCCGGTCAGGGCTGGCTGCCGGGCCGCGTGACCACGCCCGCGGCGTGAGTACCGACACCAGCGAGAAGGGCCTCGAAGCGCTCATCGCGCGATCGCTGGTCGATGACGCCGGCTATCTGCCCGGCGACCCGAAGGACTACGACCGCGATCACGCGGTGGACGTGCCGAAGCTCCTGGCGTTTCTCCGGGCCACGCAGCCCGAGGCGGTCACGCAGCTTGGGCTTGAGGAGGAGGCCAAGCGCCTCAAGTTCCTCCATCGCCTGCAGGGCGAGGTCGCGAAGCGAGGCGTGATCGACGTGCTTCGCAGCGGGGTGAAGGACGGCCCGGTCTCCGTGGAGCTGTTCTTCGGCACACCCTCGGCCGCGAATGCCAAGGCCGTCGAGCTGCACGCAGCCAACATCTTCAGCGTCACGCGGCAGCTGCGCTACGCCAAGGATGGCAGCGCGCAGTCGCTTGACATGGCGACCTTCATCAACGGACTGCCGATTTCCACCTTCGAGCTCAAGAACAGCCTGACGAAGCAGACCGTCGCGGACGCGGTCGAGCAGTTCAAGCGCGACCGCGACCCGCGGGAAGCGCTGTTCAAGTTCGGGCGCTGCGTCGTCCACTTCGCCGTGGACGATGCAGAGGTGCGGATGTGCACGCATCTGAAGGGGAAGGAGTCTTGGTTCCTACCCTTCAACAAGGGCTGGAACGATGGAGCCGGGAATCCGCCCAACCCGGCCGGGCTGAAGACCGACTACCTGTGGCGCGACATGCTGACCAAGCCGCGCCTGACCGAGATCCTGGAGAACTACGCCCAGATCGTCGAGGAGCGCGACGAACACGGCAAGAAGAAGCCGCCGCGCCAGGTGTTCCCCCGCTACCATCAGCTCGACGTCGTGAGGGAACTGCTGCGCCACGCCGGGGATCGCGGTGTCGGGCGACGTTACCTGATCCAGCACTCGGCCGGCAGCGGCAAGAGCAACTCCATCGCCTGGCTCGCGCATCAGCTGGTCGGGTTGGAGCATGCGGGGCGCCTGGCATTCGACACCGCAATCGTCGTGACCGATCGGCGGCTGCTGGACAAGCAGATACGGGACACGATCAAGCAGTTCGCTCAGGTGGCATCGGTCGTCGGGCATGCCGATCGGTCCGGCGCGCTGCGCGAATTCCTGAAGACGGGCAAGAAGATCGTCATCACGACGGTGCAGAAGTTCCCGGTGATCCTCGACGAGATCGGGGATGAGCATCGTGGCAAGCGCTTCGCCATCATCATCGACGAGGCACATTCCAGCCAGGGCGGCCGCACCTCCGCCAAGATGAACATCGCGCTTTCAGGCGCCGGCGGCGAGGGGCAGGAAGAGGACGAGACGGTCGAAGACACGATCAACCGGATCATGGAATCGCGGAAGGTCCTCCCCAACGCCAGCTACTTCGCCTTCACGGCCACGCCGAAGAACAAGACGCTGGAGGTGTTCGGCACGCCGTTCACTGAAGGCGGCGTCACCAAGCACCGCCCCTTCCACACCTACACGATGAAGCAGGCCATCCAGGAAGGTTTCATCCTGGACGTGCTGGCCCAGTACACGCCCATCCGGAGCTACTACCGCCTGGCCAAGGCGGTGGAGGACGACCCCGAATTCGACTCCAACCGGGCGAAGAAGAAGCTCCGCAGCTACGTCGAGGGGCACGAGCACGCTATCCGCCAGAAGGCGGAGATCATGGTCGATCACTTCCACGACCAGGTCATCGCCCGAAGGAAAATTGGTGGTGACGCGCGAGCGATGGTGGTGACGGGGGGCATTCAGCGCGCGATCCAGTACTTTCACGCGTTCCGAGATTACCTGCGGGAGCGGAAGAGCCCGTACCAGGCCATCGTCGCCTTCTCGGGCGAGCATGAGTATGGCGGGCAGAAGGTCACCGAGGCATCGCTGAACGGCTTCCCGAGCAGTGCCATCGAGGAGCGCATCCAGAAGGACCCGTACCGGTTCCTGATCTGCGCCGACAAGTTCCAGACGGGCTACGATGAGCCCCTGCTTCACACGATGTACGTGGACAAGGCGCTCTCCGGGGTAAAGGCGGTGCAGACCCTGTCGCGGCTCAACCGTGCGCACCCGAAGAAGCACGACACGTTCGTGCTCGATTTCCAGAACGATGCTGACGTGATCGAGGCGTCCTTCGCGCCCTACTACCGCACGACGATCCTCAGCGAGCAGACCGACCCGAATAAGTTGCACGACCTGAAGGCCGCGCTCGACGGCCACCAGGTGTACGACGCGGCTCAGGTTGACGACCTCGTCGCCCGCTACCTCTCCGGCGCGCCACGGGATGCTCTGGACCCCATTCTGGATGCCTGCGTCGCCACATACCTGAGCGATCTGGATGAGGACGGGCAGGTCGACTTCAAGGGGAAGGCGAAGGCGTTCGTTCGGACCTACGGCTTTCTGGCGTCCATCCTGCCGTACACCAACGCTGAGTGGGAAAAGCTCGCCACCTTCCTCAATTTCCTGATCCCGAAATTGCCAGCCCCGCGGGAGGAAGACCTATCGAAGGGAATCCTCGAGGCGGTCGACATGGACAGCTACCGGGTTGAGGTTCAGGCATCGATGGCTGTGGCCCTGCCGGACACCGATGCCGAGGTCGATCCAGTGCCGACCAGTGGCGGCGGCCGAAAGCCGGAGCCCGAACTGGACCGACTGAGCAACATTATCCAGGCGTTCAACGACCAGTTCGGGAACGTCGACTGGAAAGACGGGGACAAGATCCGGAAGGTGATCACCGAGGAGTTGCCGGCCAAGGTGTCCGCGGACAAGGCCTTCCAGAATGCGGTCCGGAACTCCGATCGGCAGAATGCCCGAATCGAGCATGACGCAGCTCTCCAACGGGCGATGAACGACCTCGTCGCGGACCACGTCGAGCTTTTCAAGATGTTCCAGGACGACCCGTCGTTCCGGAAATTCCTCACGGACAACATTTTTGCCGCCACCTATCGGCCCGATAAGGGGTCCGGCTCGGGTGCGTCGCCGCCCTGAGTTGGCGCCGGGTTGTCATTGGCAGGCGAAGCCGACCGCAACTCAAAGCAGCGCGGGCGGGTTGGATAGCGAACAAAATCAACGTGTTGTCGGCTTGGGAAATAATCGCCCAAGTCCCGAGGTGCAGAGAGAATTGGCCGGTCGGAGAGAGAAAGTGCCAACCTCGGGGCAGTCGCTATCCCGAGCTTCGGGCGCAAAGCCCCGCCAAATCTGGCCGTGACCGCCGGCTACTGCTGAACAGAGAATGAGGTTGGGAAACCGACTGGAGCAGCGGTGGGAACCGGAATCTAACCTTCGCTGGGTACCATGAGACGCGTCTCACCGACTGCGTCACCTTCCGGTGCCCGAACAGGGGGGTGGTCGGTGACGAGGCGGTGGGCGGCAAACTCGCGTATCATGCTGTGCCGCAGGCTCGCAGGAGATCACGCCACTCGTGCAACACGTAGCCTGCTACCGGATGCAGGCGCGCGGGTACCGCAGCCAAAAGGGCCGCGTGACCTAGACCGGGATGGCGCCGATGGCCGCGCGGTGGCTGCCGCCCGCCAGGGTCCAGCGGCGCATAATCCCGCGCCCGCAGGTGATACAGCCCCGTGTCGGGATCCAACCTGCGCCCCGTGAACCGCCACGGCGTAGCGCCCGTGTTGCTCTCGCTCACCCCGAACGGCGTATAGGCGTAGCGCTCCAGCACCACCCCCGCCGCATCGCTCAGCGCCACCGTCGAGCCCAGCCCATCCGCGTGGTGAAACCGACGCCGGTCCGTGACACTGCCCGTCACGCCGATCACCGCGATGATGTCGTCCCGACCCGCAGGACCCCACACAAAGCGCCGCAGCAGCGCGCCGGCGCCGTCATACTCCGCCACCTCCTGATCGCCCGCCGAGAGAAACGACGTGGCCACCCCGTTCACCGCCCGGCTGCGCCGCCGCCCCACCGCGTCATAGCCCAGGCTGATCGCCACCCCAGGACGGGTCGCCGAGACCAGGCGGCCCTGCGCGTCATGCCCATAGCTCCACACCCCATCGCCCGTGAGGTTGCCGTCCAGGTCATAGCTGTAGGTCGTGCCCGCGACGGTCGTGTACTGGTTCATCGCATTCGCCGCATAAGCCCGCGTGCCGAGCGCCAGCGCCGGGTTGGTGGGGCCGGGCAGATAAGCCGTGTCGCTCACCGTGCGCGCCGAGACCGCGTTCTCCCGGTTGTGCCGATACCCGAAGGTCACGCCCGCACCCGAGGCAAAGCTGTGCACCACACCCTCCAGCGTTTCGTTCAGACGCCAGGCCCAATTCGCCCTGGTGAGGTTCGGATAGACCAGCGAGGTCCGCCGCGACAACAGATCATAGCCATAGGCGGTGATCTGCTGCCCCGCCTCCAGCACACGCGTCATGCGGCCGATCGCGTCATACTCGAAGCTGGCCACCAGAACCGGCCCGCCCAAGGGCGGCCAGGTCAGCGAGAGGCGGTTGCCGTCCGCGTCGTAGGCATAGGCGAGGGCGCGGCCAGCGGCGTCCGTCTCGGTGGTCAGCCGGCCGGCCGTGTCGTAGCCATAGGTCAGCGCCGCCGCGTCGATGCTCTGCCGCGCGCTCAGCGGCCGGCCCGTCAGGTCATAGCCATAGGTGGTGTTCACCGCCGGGGCGTTCGGGTTGGCCGGCACGGCGCGCGTGGCCGGGCGGTTCAGCGCGTCATAGGTCGCGGTGATGGCCAGGCCCGCCCGCGTGGTGCGGGAGGTGAGGTTGGCGTTCGCGTCGTAGGCATAGCGCTCGTGCGTCCCACTCCGTCGGCAGCAGAGACTCCTATCACTACAGTTGCGATTTCCGATAATGAGCTGCTTGAGCGGCGGCTTGGTGGGCGCGTCTCCAGAGTGACCACGCGAT
>JAIESI010000222.1 GCA_019746135.1 Xanthobacteraceae bacterium | reverse complement strand
ACGCCGGATGATTCGAGGTTGAACATCTCGGAGACTACGCCACCCTCATTTCCAACCAACCCCGCGACGGCACCCCGACCCGAATTCAGCGATCGGAAAGATCGCGTTGAAGCAAATGGGAATGCTCGCCCGAATTTGAGCGCCCGGGTCGGGGTGCCGCAAACGGCTTCTCAGTTATTGAGAAGATTCCAGCAATTGGCTTTTCAGACCCCGGCGCGATTGTTTGAGTGTTTCGAGGCTGGACCTGCACAGGTCAAGGCACAGCGTCGGACCCCACCTATCAGAACCAAGAAAGCCACGCGGAGGACTGCCATGGCTGCACGCAAATCCTACGAGAACATTCGCGTCGACAATGCCGACGGCATCACCACAGTGACGCTCAATCGGCCCGACAAGCGCAACGCCATGAGCCCGGCGCTCGACGCGGACATGCTCGACTGCATCCTCAACCTCGAGGGCGATCCGGACACCCGCGTTTTGGTGCTCACCGGTGCCGGCGAAGCCTGGTCGGCCGGTATGGATCTCAAGCTCTACTTTCGGGCACTTGACGGCGATCCAGCCGGACGCACGAAAGCAGAATGGACCACACATCAATGGCGTTGGTACCGGCTCTATAATTTCCCGAAGCCGACGATCGCGATGGTCAACGGCTACTGCTTCGGCGGCGCATTCACGCAGCTGGTCGCCTGCGATATCGCCATCGCCGCCGACACGGCGTGTTTCGGGCTTTCGGAGATCAACTGGGGCGTCATCCCAGGCGGGCTCGTCAGCAAGGTGCTGAGCGTCGCGATGAACTACCGGGATAGCATGTATTACGCGCTGAGCGGCGAGAACTTCAGCGCCGCCGATGCAGCTCGCATGGGTCTTGTTACCAAGGTGGTGCCGGCCGACCGCCTCAAAGACGAGGTGATGAAGCTCGCCAAGCGTCTGAGCGAACTTAATCCAGAGGCCCTGCGCGCCACCAAGCAGGCAGTCAAGACGGTGCGCGACATGAGCATGGACCAGGCCCACGAGTACCTGATGGCGAAGGCCGGTCAGTTGGCATTCCGCGACAAGGAGAACGGTTACGCCACCGGCATCAAGCAGTTCATCGACGACAAGACCTACCGGCCCGGGCTTCAGCCCTACACCCGGCAGGCGCCCGCCAACAGTCAGACCGCCAAGTCATGACGTCGCAGCGCCTCCCTCTGGAAGGCCTCAAGGTGCTGGACCTCGGCACCATGGTCACGGCGCCATTGACGGCAATGCTGCTTGGGCAGCTGGGCGCCGAGGTCGTCAAGGTGGAGCATCCCGCAGGAGGCGACCCTTTCCGCAAGACCGCCGGCAGTGACTACAGCCCGAACTTCGTTGCCTACAATCAGAACAAGACCAGCAGCATTCAGATCGACCTCAACAGCGCTGGCGGTCGGGCGCACTTTTTTGAGCTTGTGGCCGCAACCGACATCCTGATCGAGAACTACCGGCCGGCCGTCATGGACCGGCTCGGGCTCGGCGCCGATGCCTTGGCGAAGGCCAATGCCCGGCTCATCCATTGCTCCATCACAGGTTTCGGCAATAACGGCCCCTATGTCGATCGCGCGGCCTACGACACGGTGGGCATCGCCCTATCCGGAATCCTTCACCTCTATCTCGACCCTGCGCGGCCTCAGATCTTCGGACCGACGTTGAGCGACAACGCGACAGGACTCTACGCCTTTGGCGGTGTCCTCGCCGCGTTACATGCCCGCGACAAGACCGGCAAAGGCCAGCGAGTCGAGCTCAACATGCTCGAAAGCACGATCGCGTTCGTTCCGGATGCATTTGCATATTGGACGCAGACCGGCGCCAGCTACGGTCCTTTGTCGCGTGTGGCGTCGTCACAGTGCTTCGCCTGGGTTTGCGCCGACGGCCGCGCAATCTCCATCCATCTTTCGGTACCCGACAAGTTCTGGACGAGCCTCCTCAATGCGCTCGACGCGCACGGATCGCTCGGCAGCGATCCGCGTTTCAAGTCACGCAAGGAGCGCGTGGGAAATTATGTAAGCCTCGCCGACGAGCTCGGGACAATCGTTCGCACCAAACCCCGTGCTTACTGGGAAAAGGTGTTTGCCGAGCATGACCTGCCGTTTGCGCCGGTCAACACCATTCCCGAAGTGCTCGATGATCCTCAGGTGCGCCACCTCGGCACGTTCGAGACGGTGCAGCATCCAATAAAAGGCGACGTGGTCGGCATACGCAATCCGATTAGCATCAATGGTGTTCGGGGCTGCGTCGTCGCGCCGCCTGCGCTGGGAGAACATGACAGGCAGAATCCACCGCGCTCGGTCGATCCCCAGCCGATAAGCCGCCCTGAATAATGAAGGACAGTACCATGGCAGATGAATTGAATTTTTCACGCCATCCGGTCCAGTCTCCGCTCAATCGCCGACACTTCATTGTCTATCTGAGTGTGGCGTCTTGCGTGAACGCGTTGTCCAGTCGCAAAGCGCACGCGGCCTGGCCCAACCGCCCGGTGAAAGTTGTGGTGCCATTTGCCGCCGGTGGTCCTCCTGATCTCGCCGCACGCGTATTGGCCGATCCGCTCGCCAAGGAGCTCAACGGCACGGTGGTGGTGGACAACAGGCCGGGCGCAGGCGGCACCACGGGCGTGACCAGCGTCGCGCGGGCCGAGCCAGATGGCTATACGCTTCTCATTGCCACCAGCGCATACATCGTGAACAAGGCGCTTAACGATCAGATCAACTACGATCCCGTCGGCGACTTCACGCCAATCTGCGAAATCGCCAACGCGCCGAACGTTTTCGTCGTCAACGCGAATCTCGGCGTCAACTCACTCAAGCAGTTTGTCGCCTTCGCAAAGAGCCAGCCCAAGGGCGTGCACTATTCCAGCCCGGGCCTTGGCACGACGCCGCAGCTGTCTTGCGAGCTGCTGCGCGTGCGCGCCAACATCCCCATGGAGCACGTTCCCTACAACAGCGGCCCGCAGGCGGTCCAGGCATTGCTGACCAACTTCGTGCAACTGTTCTGCTCCGCTATCCCGCTTGTGCAACCGCACATCGATGCAGGAACGCTCAAGCCACTCGCCGTCACCAGCAAGACACGGTGGCGCGGCCTGCCGGACGTGCCGACAATGCAGGAGGTCGGTTTCGACAACTTCGTGACCGACACCATGGTGATGCTGGCAGGGCCAGCCCGGTTGCCGTCCGAGATCACGGCCAAGCTCTCAGAAGTGATGCAGGCAATCTTGGCCCGGCCGCAGGTCCGCCAAGCCTTGCAACGGGGTGGCTTCGATGTCGTCGCCAAGCCGCCGGCAGCGCTCGCGGCCCGCATCGCCAAGGAGGTCCCGATGTGGAGGGACATCGTGACGGCCACGGGCATCAAGCGAGAGTAGACGCACATGGCACAAGCCGCCAAGATGACCTCTACGATGAGAGATTCGTCCCATGTTCTATGAACCCGCCAAAAACAACCACGGTCTGCGCTTTGCACCATTCAAATCCTGCATCGTGCCCCGTCCAATCGCCTGGGTCTCAACCGTCAATGCCAAAGGTGTCATAAACCTTTCGCCTTTCAGCCAGAACAATATCCTGGGCTGGGATCCGCCATACGTCATGTTCTCGGCCTTCACGCGGTTCGATGGTCGGCGCAAGGACAGCGTTGCCAATGCCGAAGAAACCGGCGAGTTCGTATTCAACATGGCGACCTATGCCCTACGGGACGCGGTGGTCCTGACCAGCGAGATCGAGGAAGCCGGCGTCGACGAGATGGCGCAGGCCGGCCTGACGCCTGCGCCGTCGCGGCTGGTCAAGCCGCCGCGTGTCGCCGAGTGTCCGATCAGCCTCGAATGCAAGCACTATCAGACGACGATTCTACCCTCCGATACGCCCACCTTGTACAATTCCGTGGTGGTCGGTCGCGTTATCGGGATCCACATCGACGACTCGATTATCACCGCATCCGGCAAGCTCGATATGGTCAAGGCCCGGCCGCTCGCCCGTATGGGTTATCTTGATTACACCTCGGTTACCGACGTCTTCGAACTGCGGCCGGAAAGCGCCTCCGAAAACAGTGTGATCGGCATGAGCGGAGGGCGCGTCGCGTCGAGCTGAGAGCGTGACGATACCTTGGTGATCACGGCGCCGGTATTCTCCATGCGGCGCAAAGCCGGATCGTCGCCGGGCTGCGACTCGCCGACTTAGGCTCGATGATTGCTGGGCACAATTGTCAACTAGACAGCGAGGTTCTCGCGCAGCGTCCGGCCGGTGTAGGCCGTTCTGAACCGGCCGCGGCGCTGCAGTTCCGGCACCAGGAGATCGACGATGTTGTGCAACATCTCGATCTGCTCGGCCTGGGAGTGGCGCAGCATGAACCCACCGCGGCTTCCCGCCCCTTCGAATCGCTCCTCAAGGTAGTCGGCGATCTGCGCAGCCGTGCCGGCCACGGTGGTGGCGTAGCTCGTTGCGGTCCTGAGCCCTTGCTCGAAGAACTCCTCGAGCGTGATCTCCCCGTCGTGACCGAGAGTCTGCGAGAGCTGTTGCACGAAGCCGACCGGGGACGCGTTGGCCGCGACAATACGCTCATTCAGCTCGCGCAGCGTGAACCGCCGCGGAAGCGTGGACATGTCGAACCCGGTGTTGTGCGACAGCCACGCGCCGACCGCCTCGCGCGGCACACGGTCGATGAGACGCTCTTTCATCTTCTTGGCTTCGGCTTCGGTTTCCCCCACCATGACCTGGGTGGACCAGATGATGCCGACCTTTCCGGGATCGCGGCCTTCGGAACGCAAGGCTGCATCCACCTCGGCGCGCTGCTTGGCCATCGCCGGAATGGGCTTGCGTGCACCGAAGACGTGATCGACGAAGCGCGCCGCCGTGCGCGTGCCGCGCGGCGAGCCGCCGGCCTGGATCAGCACCGGAACGACCTGGGGTGACGGCGGCACGCTGAGCGGGCCCTTCACCTTGAAAAAACGTCCCTCGTGGTTGATGGCGCGCACTTTCGCCGGGTTGGCAACCAGACCGGTTTCCCGGTTCCACTCGAAGGCGTCGGGCTCGACGCTGGCCCAGAGGGCACGGCAGACGTCGATGAATTCGTCCATGCGATCATAGCGCTGGCCGTGCTCCATCAGCTCGTCGAAGCCGTAGTTCTGGGCATCCGCCTTCCGCTGCGAGGTGATGACATTGAACGCGAGGCGCCCGTTGGTGATGTGATCGAGCGAGTTCAGCAGGCGCGCCACATAGAACGGATGCATGAACGTCGTTGCGTAGGTCAGACCGAAGCCGATGTGCTTGGTGACCCGCGACATCGCAACGATCCAGGGACTCATGTCCATGCGCGGCCAGGCGACGCCGTAGCGGACGGCATCCTCTATCGATCCTTTCCAGGTGCTCGGAATTCCGGTGCTGTCGCCAAAGAAAATCAGGTCGATCAAGCCACGCTCCGCAGTGCGGGCGATGTCCTCGAACAGGCCGACGTCGGGATAATGGCGGCCGACGCGCGCACCCGGCTCCCGCCAGGTCGTCTCGACCTGCGTCCAGGACACATCGATGGCCAGATGCATATCGGATTGTGACTGATCTTGTGGTAGCGGCTCGGCTCCAGCCGGCTCAGCTCCAGCCGGTTCAGCGTCGACTTGCC
>JAIESI010000027.1 GCA_019746135.1 Xanthobacteraceae bacterium | reverse complement strand
GCCGGGCCAGCGCGGACTTCGGGCCACTCCGGAAGGAACACGGGCGGTGCGGTGTAATGCCAGCGGAGGCCGCAGTCGGGAAACCGAGCCGACGGCGTGCCGACGGTCTCGCCGATGCTGAAGTAGGTGTCGTGGCGCGCAAGCGGGATCTCGCCTGCGGTTATCAGCACTTGAGAGAGGGCGGGGTCGGTGTCGATCAGGGCGCTCCTGCGGAACCGCTTCACCACCGCTGTGGGCAGGGAGTGCCAGAGGTTCAGGAGCAGGTCGGCGGTGGCGGCAGCGTCCAGATCGATGTAATCGACGGCCAAGTCATCGGGGAGCGCCTCCCCGTTCACGGCGAAGAGGGCCAGCGCGTCCGCGAAACCGAAGGGCCTGAGGCGCGCCTTGAGTTCGGCGGCGCATGTCCGCGCATCGCCGCCGCGCCGGCGCCGGCGCGCCGCCGCCGAGGTGTCCCGGTCATCGAGATCGACCCCCTCCAGCCAGATCACGCGACAGCCCAGCGCGCGGAGGCTCAGCGCCCACTGAAGGTAGACCCAGAGGTGGCCGCCACCGTTCGGGTAAGCAATCGTATTCGCCGGCGCCAAGCAAACGGTAAAGCTCATCCGACCGACACTGGAACAGCGTTGCAGATGTCAGCAGTACTTCGCCAAGTGAGAAGGCGCGTCCGGGACGCTTTTTTAACGCGGCCGTGCCGCACGTGTCGATGACCTAAACCAGCGTAGCCCGAAAAATCCAGCCTCACCGCTCGTCTCGAGTGGCCGTCCCAGCCCGCCGGTCACGTGAGCCGCTCGAGCCCGCGCGTGACGTCCCGGTGCAACAGTTGCATCGACGTCACGTCGAAGTCGAGTTGCATCGACACCCAGTCGATGACAGCGATGCGGCGCAACAGGTAGCCGACCGTGCAAAGCCGTGCGATCGTTGCCGCATCGACGTTCGGCCACTGGCCGCCCAATTCGGAGAGGTAGATTTCAGGGTCGACCTGGATCATCTCTGATCCGCGACTGTTGAGGACCAGATCGGCAGCCGGGACGCCCCAGCCCGCCATCTCCCAGTCAAACGCATAAAGCGCGAGACCCGACGTCTCCTCGCGCACGCGCACGTTCTTGGGCTGGAGATCCCCGTGCACCACCGTCTTCGGCACTCCCGCGCACGCGCGCTCGACCGAGCTCCACCAAGACTCGATCCGATCCTGCGCCGCGAGCACGTTCAGCAGCGCGGCGCGGCCTTCCTCGGTGAACACCGGGTTTGCAAAGTTTCGCCGGATGCGCGCGCGTGCTGCGTGGAGGTGAGCGAGGTAGCGCGCGGGGCCGGCTTCCGGCAAGCGGGACCCCGCCGCGATCCGCGTGCCGCGTTGATGGAGTTGGCCGATCCAGCGCGACGCGAGCGCTCGATGCACGGGGTTGTGTTCCGAGAGCCGCTGGGGGCCGACGTCCTCGAGAAAGAACCAGCAGCTCCCGTCTGCCTCCTCAAGCGATCCATAGTACGCCGGCGACGAAACGCCGAGGTCCGGTAAAATCTCCTCGTAGAACAGCCGCTCTACGGTGCCCCTCCCCGCCTGGCAGTGCTTGGCAAACACAGCCGGCCGCCCGCTGTCGCGGAACACGAGCCGATAGACCAAGCTCTTGTACCCCTGTAGATTTTTAATATTCCGCCACACCTCGAGGGTCGCCAGCTTGTCCCGGGTCGATCCCCGCCGATTCCACGCCTCCAGAGCGGGATGCTGATCGATGGTCGGATCGGCGATGATGATGGGACGTCGGGTCACCGCGATTGTCCCTCCAAGCTCCGCCACCCATTCGGGAGACGCGCCAGCGGCGTGGGTCGTTCACAGGGCTCTTTCCAATACGCTCTTGAGCACCTTTTTCGCGTCGAAGTATTCCTCGGCCAACTGGCGGGCCAACCGGCACTGACGGTCGTAATCAGCGGCCGCAGTTTCCAGACAAGAAGCAGCCTGTGACAGATCTTCAAAACGAAACAAGCCGGCTCCGTCGGGAAGCATTCGGCTGGGGCCGGTGTGCTGCATCACAGCGGGCTTGCCGCTTGCGAGGTAACAAAGTGTCCGGTCGCTGATCCAGGCATTCTGGAAGCGGACGCACGAGGGTTTAACGCAACTGAACTCGCCAAGAGAGCCCTGGATGTAGTGCTGATAGTCACAAGGCGTGGAGGAGACCGACCTTGATTCTCGCACCCGCCAACCGTGTTCTTCCAGCATAGCCCTTTCCTGAGCGTCTTCTTCCTCGCGTAACCACAACGCCAGCTCCAGGTTTTGCGATGTATATCGGGGAAGATCCAAGAAGGGCTGGAATCCAGTTTTTTTCTCGTTTGAGTAGTAGAGGCCGTCGCGGTCTTTTAACCAGTCTTTGGACGCCCAATGCGAGATCGTCGTGAAAGGAGCGGGAGGTGCGGTTCGTACCACCGGCCACCATGGCAAGCACACCGGCGGAGGGACATAATTCCAATTCAAGCCAAGGTCCGGAAATTTTGCGCCAGGCCGTCCCACGGTTTCGCCCGTCGTGAAGTAGTACGTGTGCGGCGGTATCAGCATCTCGCCTCCGGCTACCCAGGTCTGCAAGAGACCCGGATCGATGTCGATCAGAGCCGACCGCCGGAAGCGTCGCACCACTGCAGCTGGAGTTCCGTAATGCAGATTAATCAGAAGATCGGCGTCGGCGACGGCATCGATTGCCAGGCTCTTCCCGAAAAACTCGGCGCGCGGTGGCTCGCCGTTTGTCCAGACCGCGATCCGGGCGGCGAGTCCATAGGGCTCAAGTCGCCTCCGGAGACTCGAAAGTTGCTCTGCAGCCGGCCTGCTTGAATTTACGGCGAGTTCGTCCAACCAACTGACCTCGCAGCTCAGTTCCTTGAGCCCAAGGCACCAGTTGAGGTAGACCCACATCTGGCCACCATGCTCCGGATGCTGGAGACTGTTGGCGGAGATGCAGACGTTCAGAGTCATTTTCTTAGCAGGATCCTACCCGCCTCGGGCTGCTTCGCGCAGCTTGTTCGGATGTTGAGCCATCAACCTTTGACATTGATTACGGCTGTGTCGGTGCAGTGGCTGTCAATATTTTGACGCGCACTGTCTACGTCTGAGTTCGCGTTCACAAGGCGGCCGCTCTCGATGTGCAGTCGCAGGTCACAGTCTCCAAGGGTGCTCAGGCGGTGGGCGATCATGAACGTCGTACGCCCGCGCATCAAACGCTCCATGGCCTGCATGATTGCGGCCTCGGTTTCGACATCCACCGAACTGGTCGGTTCATCCAGAATCAGAATGGGCGCATCCTTCAGGAAAGCGCGGGCTAGCGAGATCCGCTGGCGCTCGCCGCCCGAGAGGCGCATGCCCCGTTCTCCCACCAGCGTCTGGTAGCCATCCTGCAGACTCACGATGAAGTCATGCGCGTTGGCCAGCTTGGCGGCTCGAACGATCTCCTCCTGGCTGGCTCCCGGCCGGGCATATGCGATATTTTCTGCAATGTCCGTGGAGAACAGAACCGGCTCCTGGAGCACGAACGAAAACTGGTTACGAAGGTCGTCGAGCCTGTAGTCACGAATATCGATCCCGTCCAACAGGATCTGACCGCTGGTGACGTCGTAAAACCGGGCCAGAAGGCTGACCAGGGTGGTTTTGCCTGCACCGGTCCGACCTATGAGGCCGACCCGGGCACCGGAAGGAACGTCGAACTGAACATCGTGAAGGAGCGGCCGGTCGTCTTGATATCCGAAAGAGACGTTTCGAAACGTGATGGCACCCAGGGCACGCGACAAAGGCTTGGCGTGCCGACGCTCGACGACCTCCGGCATTTCATCGAGCAGCAAGAAGGCGCGCTCGGCACTGGCTAGATGGCCCTGAAGCGTGCCTGCTTTTCTTCCGATGGTTTTCAATGGTGCAAAAAGTTGCCCAAGGTAGGCCATCACCAGAAGCAGATTACCGAGCGTCAAAGTGTTGGCCTGGACGTGACGAACGCCGATCCACAGCACGGTGGCCGTGCCAATGGCTATCGTCAGACCGACCAGCAGGCCATACCGACTCTGAGCCAAAGCAAGTTGCAGCCGGGCGCTCATTCCTTCGGCGGAACGGTGGAGGTAGCGTTCTTGTTCGTGCTCCTCTCTGCCGAAGGCCTGAACCACGCGTAGAGATGATAAAGCTTCCTGAACCACGGACAGTGCGGAGCTTTCCACCTTCCTGATGCGCCGAGATTGATCGCGCAAGCGCGGACGATAGATTTTGGAGAGCGTGAAAAGAACCGGCGATACTGCCATTGCGACCAGTGCCAGTTGCCAATCGATCTGGGCGGTGACCCAGATCATTGCTATCAAGGTGATCGTTGCGGATACCATCGGAATGACGCCGTCTATCGTAAGATACTGCAAGGCCATCGCGTCGTTTTGGATCCGATAAATGGAGTCCGCAGAACCTTTTGCATCGTGATAGGAGAACGACAGGCGTTGCACATGCGAAAACAGGCGAGCCCGGAAATCCAAGACGACCTTTTCTCCCGTGTAGGTTCCCGTCAAGGAAACGAGGAGCTCCTGCAGTTGCGAGAGCAAACTGACCGCAATCAGAAGTGCGGCGGCGAGCGCTATGATCGCGGTGGAGGAGCGAACCGCGCTCTCGGGCATCAGCGCCGCCAACAAGGGCGGGAGCGGATGACTTCCGATCGCGTTATCGACTGCAATCTTCAGGGGCAGAGGAACCAGCAGGCTTATAGGCGCCGCCAACATGCTCAACAGGAATACGCCCAGCAGATGGAGCCAATACGGCCTGGCTTGACGCATGATCCGCGCGAACAGGTTCCTCTCCGCAGGAAGGTGATGCGTCCCACCGTCCGAGTTGGTCGAACTGGAGAAACCTCTGTTCATGCCAACCCCGCCATGAGGAGATCATTTTTCTGCTCTGCCGCTTGCCCCCCATTCACACTGATCCCTTGCAGGATCACAGCGCACGCACCACCACAATTCCGGATGGTTTGATAAACCGAGACGAGCGCGCCGGTCCCGAGCAGCAGACCAATTGGCCACGCTCCATCCAGCGCTGCTCCGGCTGAAAGAAAGGCCAGCGTCAACGAGAGGATTAATCCCCCGGCGGAGCACTTCGGCCTCACTCGACAGCGCACGTATTGGGTTCCAGCGCCGTGGTCCTCGACCGCCATCAGCAGGCGGGCGCCTCCCCAAAACCCGCCTTGGATCTCCAGGTCCCAAGCATCGCATTCCCCGCCTCGTTGCACGGGGACACCGCGCCTCCGCAAGTCGGCTTCAATGTGCTCCAATCTTGCTTCGGGGGCCTGCCATTTCTCCGTCCACACCGCCCGCGTTTTCTGCATCGGCACCACAAAGCCGGCAGGAACGCGGCTCCGCCAGAACTTGAGGCCGTGGCCCAGACGACCATACAGGCGCGCCGCCGGCTGAAGCATGTGCAAATACGCCGTCAGAAGCTTGAGCGGGACATGGGAGCCCAAGCTTTGAAAGCGGCTCCGTGACGCGGCGGCCCACGCATTGACGATCGGGATGCCCGCCGACACCGCGAGCAGCGGCAGTGCCAGAAGCAGTGGCCTCCAATAAATCCCCAGCACGCTGAGCACAGCCAGGGCCAGATTGGCCAAAT
>JAIESI010000359.1 GCA_019746135.1 Xanthobacteraceae bacterium | reverse complement strand
CCAGCGCTTTGTGGCGCTCCGCTCCCCTCGAAAGAGGGTGAGCAACGCGGAAGAGTTTCGCAAATCCCGGGCGCAGCCCGCCGCGGCAACGAGCCACCGCGCCTAGGCCAGGCCGCGATCGGAAGTCGACATGTTTCGTTCAAGCCGGCCCGCCGAGAAAGAACGTCCGCATCGCGCCCGCGCCCTTGACGTCGATCAGGCCGCGATCGTCGAACGAGAAACGCCCGGCCAGCGCCTGCGCGACCGCTTCGCTGACGTGAATCTTTCCGGGCTCGCCGAGCGATTCCATGCGGCTGGCGATGTTGACCGTCGTGCCCCAGACGTCGAACGAGAATTTTCGCTGGCCGATGACGCCGGCAACCGCAGGCCCGCTGTGAATGCCGACCCGCAGGTTGATCGCCGCGCCGTCCCCGGTGCGGAATTTGCCGATCTCCTGCAGCATCGCCTGCGCCTGAAGCGCTGCCGCCTCGGCATGATCCGGCCGCGGATCGGGAAGCCCGAACGCCACCATGTAGGCATCGCCGATGGTCTTGATCTTCTCGCCGCCGAAACGCGCGGAGAGGCCGTCGAACGCGGTGAAGATCGAATTGAGGAATTGCACCAGATCGCCCGGCGTCTGGCGGCCCGCCATCCGGGTGAAGCCGACGATGTCGGCGAACACGATCGAGACCGCGTCGACGTGATCGGCGATCATCGTCGCGCCGGCGTTGATGCGGTCGACCACCGAGCGCGGCAGGATCGACAGCAGCAGCTCTTCCGATCGGGCCTTCTCGCGGCGCAGCTCCTCGACCATGACCTTCTCGCGGTCGCGGAGGATCTTGTTCTCGACGCTCGAGCCGATGCGCGCCCGCAGCAGCGTCGGGTCGAACGGCTTGAGCAGGTAGTCGACCGCGCCCGCCTCGATGCAGCGCGTGACGCTGTCGAGATCGTCCAGCGCCGAGATCATGATCACGGGAATTTCCGCCGTGGCGGCCTGCGATTTCAGCCGCCGCAGCACCTCGTAGCCGCTGATGTCCGGCATCATCATGTCGAGCAGGATGAGATCGAAGCTTTCGCTTTCGAGCTTCGCCAGCGCCGCCTGTCCGCCCTCGGCCTCGCCGATGGTGTGGCCGGCGCGCGCGAGCTGGCGGCCGAGCAGGTCGCGGTTCGAGGCGTTGTCGTCGACGATGAGGATGCGGCCGCAGATCGCCGCGCCGGCAGGCGCCGCGGAGACGGCGCTGATCGCCCGCACCGCCTCGAACACGCCGCCCATGCCGGCCGGCGGCCGTGCGCCGGCGCCTTCCGCAGGATCGCCGCGGAAATCGACCAGCGCGTCGATCATCTTCAGGACACCGTTGGCCGCGGTCAGGAGCTTGCCGAGGTCGGCGAGCAGCACCTCGTGCACGCCCTCGGCATCCTCCACCAGCATCTCGCCGTAGCCCTTGATGGCGTTGATCGGCGTGCGCAGGTCGTGGCGGAGCTTCGACTGATCGAAGATGACCTGATTGCCGGAACGCTCGTGCGCCAGCACCGACTGCAGCAAGGCATGCAGCGCGTGGCCGGCGCTGCGGATCTTCTCGAGATCAGGGAGGAACGCATCGAGCGCGAGCTTCCGCGCGTCCTCGATCAGGATATCGGTGTAGCCGACGATCGCATTGGCCGGCGCGATGAACTCCTGCCGCAGATGCGCGAGCAGGGCACGCTGGACGCGGATGGCATCGTCGCTCCTGTCGGCCGTGGCCATGCGGCGGTTACCTGCGGCCTGATCCGCTCAAATCGAGGGATCGATGCTTGTGTCCCTGGGTCCCCGCTTTCGCGGGGACGAACGGCTGAGGGGTCGGTAGCCTCTCTCCACGCTCGTCCCCGCGGAAGCGGGGACCCAGTGCTGCACAAATTCGATTGGGCGACATGGTGTCCAAGGCGATTTTTACTTTCCGAGCAGCGCCTTGATCTTCTCGAGCAGCCGCGGCAGCTCGACCGGCTTGGTGTCGAAGTCGTCGCAGCCTGCCGCGAGGCATTTTTCCTTGTCTTCCGCCATCGCATGCGCGGTCAGCGCGATCACCGGGATCGCCTGCGTGGCCGGGTCGGTCTTCACCCGGCGCGTCGCCTCCCAGCCGTCCAGCACCGGCAGGCTCATGTCCATCAGGATCAGGTCGGGCTTTTCCGACGCGGCCATCGCCACGCCCTGGCCGCCGTCGACCGCGATCGCCACCTCGAAACCGTTGCGGGCCAGCCTTCGCGACAGCATGTCCCGGTTCATCTCGTTGTCTTCGACCAGAAGAATTTTTGGCATTGATCACCGTGCGTTTGAAATCACTGCACCCGCGCGCCGGGGCTGTCGGCACTCTGCCGCTGCGTTGCGATCGCCGACAGCACCGTGGCGAGGCTTGCGATCGGCTGCGTCGACTTGCCGAGCACCAGGACGGTCCGCTGCGCGAGGAAGGCTCGTTCCTCGGCGGTCAGGTCCTTGGCGGTCAGGACGACGACCGGCATCTTCAGCTTCTCGGGGTGAGCGCTGAGATGCTCGAGGAACTGGAACCCGTCCATCTCCGGCATCATCAGATCGAGCAGGACCAGGTTCGGCGGCGGATTGGCGGCGAGCCAGTCGACCGCGGCCCGGCCGTTGACCGCCTCGGCGGTCTTGAGGCCTGCGTTGCGCAGCGTGGCGCTGACCACGTTGCGGACCTCCGGATCGTCGTCGACGATCAGCACCACGGCGTCGGCGCTGCGGTTGGTGAAGCGGTGCACCAGCGTCACCAGCCGCTCGCGGTCGATCGGCTTGGTCATGTATTCGGAGGCGCCGAGCGACCAGCCGAGATTGCGGTCGTCGACGATGGTCAGCATGATCACCGGGATGTGCGCCAGCGCGCGATCCGACTTCATCTCCGCCAGCACCGACCAGCCGTCGACATTCGGCATCATCACGTCGAGCGTGACCACGTCGGGCGGCGTCTTGCGCAGCGTCGCGAGCGCCTCGGCGCCGTCGCGGGCGTGGAGGACGCGATAGCCGTTCTTCGCAAGCGTCGGCGTGAGCACGTCGTGCACGGCCGGATCGTCGTCGACGACGAGGACGGTGAGGCCGGTGCCGTCCGCGCCGCCCGCCGCCGGCTTGAACTGCGGCGCGGCGGGCGCCGCGGTCACGGGGTGGTCGGGCAGGTCGAACGTGAAGGTCGAGCCCGCGCCGGGCTTGCTGGTCACGTTGACCGTTCCGCCGAGCAGCGTGGCGAACCGCTTGGTGATGGCGAGGCCAAGCCCGGTGCCGCCGAAGTTGCGCGTGGTCGAGGAATCGGCCTGCGCGAACGCCTCGAACAGCCGGCCCATCTGCTCCTCGGTCATGCCGATGCCGCTGTCCGACACCTTGAACATGATGTGCGAGCGGCCATCGGGCCCGGCCCGCCGCGCGACGGCGAGACCGACCTCGCCCTTGTTGGTGAACTTCGCGGCGTTGCTCAGGAGGTTGATCAGCGCCTGCTTGATCTTGGTCAGGTCGGTCCGCATCGTGCCGATGTCGGGCGGGCAGTCGATCTTGAGCCGGTTGCTGTTCTTTTCGATCAGCGGCTGGACCATGGTGCGGACTTCGTCGACAAGCTGGGTCAGGTTGACCGGCTCGAGGTAGACGTCCATCCGGCCGGCCTCGATCTTCGACAGGTCGAGGACGCTGTTGATCAGGCCGAGCAGGTGCTTGCCGGCCGATTGGATCTTCTGCAGGTCGCCGACGCTCTGCTCGTCGCCGCGGTCGGTCGCATCTTCGGCGAGAATTTCGCTGTAGCCGATGATGGCGTTGAGCGGCGTGCGCAGCTCGTGACTCATGTTGGCGAGGAAGCTCGACTTGGCGCGCGACGCGGCCTCGGCCTCGGCGCGCGCCGCGATCGCCTGATCCCGGGCGGTCTGGATTTCGCGCGCGTTGTCGCGGAACACGCCGAGCGCCCGGCTCATCTCGCCGAGTTCGTCGGGACCGGCGGCGGGAATCGGCGCCGCCAGGTTGCCGCGCGCGATCGCGAGCATGCTGTCGGCCAGCGCATCGAGCCGGGACACGACGTAGCGATGCACGAACAGCCAGACGATCAGGACGGCGATGACGAGCGTCGAGATGGCGATCAGCAGGAGCCAGACGCGGCTGGTGGCGATGGCGCTGGTCGACAGCTGTTGCGCTTCGGCGGCGCCACTTTCGGCATTGGCGACGATGGTGGCCACCATCTCGCGCAGCTTGCCGCTGTCGCCCTTGAGCGATTTGGTGATCGAAGCGATCGATGCCCGCACGCGCAGGAACTGGTCGCGGAGCGCAAAAATGCCGCCGTTGCCGGTCGAATGCGTGGCCAGGCTTTGCACCGCCGTCGCCAGCGAGGCGACGGCGTCCGGGGCGATGTCCCGGTATTTCCGCAGCTTTTCGAGGCCGGATTGGACGCGGCCGAAGGTCTCGTCGAATTGCGCGCGCAATGCGTTCAGGGCTTCGTTGCTGTTCGCCTGGCGGACGCTGTTGAGAATCCTGACCGCGTCATTGAAGTCGCTGCGTTCGTCGTGAAGCTCGGCGATCCGGGCCCTGTATTGGCGGGCTTCCACCAGCGGATCGGCACTTGGCGCGCCATCGGCCGGCGCGGGCTGGACGGCGTTGGCCCGATCGAGCAGCGCAGCGAACGCGGTGTTGGCGGCCACAGTCGCGGTGCCGATATGCTGGAACACCCGGGCCGGCGCCTGGCTTGCCGAGATTCCGTCGCCGACGGTCCGGTTCAGGTCGCCGACCTGGGAATCGATCCGCGCGACCAGCGCCTGGATCGGCAGCATCGTCTGCTCGTCCACCACCACCGTGCGGAGCTTTTCGATCGCCTGCCACAGATTGCCGATGCGCTCGGTGGCCGTGGCCATGCCGTTGAAGCGCTCGATCTCATCCTGGGCGCCGCCGACTTCGCCCGCGGTTTCGATCACGTCGGCCGCGCGGCTCTGCACGTCCATCGACAGCTTGAGCGCCGGCATGCTGACGTCGACCAGCTTGTAGAGGACCCTTTCGATCTCGCCGAAGCGCATCAGCGAGAGGAAGGTCGCGCCGATGGTCAGCGCTGCGATCAGGCTGAAGGCGATCAAGAGCTTGCCGCCGATGCTGCGACGCCAGGTCCGTCGGCTGTGGGGGGCTTCCGCGTCGCCCTTGGTCTGTCCGTCGGCCGCCTGCATCGATGCCGTTTCCGTCGGGGTCATTTCTGATGCAGGCATATCGCTCGCGGCAGGTTGAATAAAAGCTAATGCGCCCGTGCGGTTTCCCGGCCCGGTGCCGGGATCGGCCTCGGCGAAGCAGCTTGTTGTGGCCAGGATACCACAGCCGGCATGGCTCGAGTGAGCGCTACGCCGGAATGGGACACGCGCGCGGCACGGCGAGCAACGCGATCGGCCACGATGGCGGCTCTTTACAGCGCTGCCAGCGGCGCGGCCTGAGAATGGCCGGGGCGGCGGGTGCCGCGCATCAGAACCGTGCGAAGCGCATGCGGCTCGATCGGCTTTTGCAGGATCGGGACCGCCGCGAACCGGCTTTCAAGCTCCTCGTGTCCGTAGCCCACGGCTGGGAAGTCAGGTTAACGAGGCGATTTTGCTGATTTTGCGTTGACGGCGAGCCGATGATTCCCTCGG